>JAOTWF010000044.1 GCA_029863005.1 Gammaproteobacteria bacterium
CCGTGGCGAAGTGGTCGCACTTGCGGAGTAAAAGCCAGCATTCCTTTACGCGCGAACTGGTGGCCTTGGGGGATTTCAATATGCCCAAGACCGCTCCCAGTGATCCGATATTCAAAGCCTTAACCAAGTATGGACTGGAATTGCCCGAGCACTCCACGCAGATCGCCTCCAGCATCGCCTCCGATGCCCAATACGATCAGATTGCTTTCCTTCCCAGCACCACCAAGCACTGCTTCACGGGACTCAAGGGGGTGTTTGACTACGATGCGGTAATTTTTCCGACGCTCTACAAGAATGGAAAAAATGCGAAGCACTTCAAGGCATACCTTCGCTATTATCTTTCCGACCATCGCCCGATGTGGGTGCAATTGTCGGTAAAATAAAATGTCACTACATGACGCCGCCGCTACTGGCCATAACCGGCCATTCGTGAACGGCTGCTTCCGACCCAAAGCAGACGTTCATGTACAGCAAGACAAGCGTGGAAGCGGAATCAGCCCGGACGACAATGTGTACCCCCCCAAAACCCGCTACGGGCGCGGCGCCAGCGCCTACCGGCGCTCGAGACAAGAATTTAGACTATTGTGGCAACCTGCGTTTCCGCGGATATACTGACAATATCGGCCGTATATAAACTATTGAGCGTCGCTGACAGGAGAGAACCAGACCGCATCCATGGATACATGGGGAAGTAGTCATGAAGCAGCAGAGATCTGAAAGCACGATCATCCAACCCGAGCTTGAGGCCGCTCTATCGCAGATCCAAGCGCTGGAGGGTCGACTGGCTCAACAAGAACGAATCATCCGGGCTCGGCAAGAAGATCACAATTTCCGTGAAGCGGTTGTTGAGCGGGCTGCTGAAGGTGTCTGTGTGTGTCATGACATCCCGACGTACCCTTTTGTAAGGTTTACGGTATGGAACCGGCGGATGATTGAAATCACAGGCTATACGATGGAGGAAATCAACGCCCGCGGGTGGTACCAGACAATGTATCCCGATCCTGAGGTTCAGGCGCGTGCACGCGAACGGATGGAACGTATGCGACAAGGAGACGATCTCCAATTCGAGCGTTGGGAAATAATGCATGCATGCGGGGAGAAACGTTTACTGGGCATCTCGACATCGATATTGACCGCTGCCGACAAATCGGTGCATGTGCTGGGCTTAATACACGATTACACGGAAGAACAACGTTTATTCCAGGAAGCCGTAAACGCCCATTTCGATGAACTCACAGGGGTGAAGAATCGGCGTATCTTCAGAGCGAATGCAGAGACGCTCTTCAAAGTCGCTGCCCGCCAGACCCAACCCGTCGCACTTGCCTATCTCGATGTGGATGATCTCAAGACGATCAACGATACGCTCGGACATAAGGCAGGAGATGAAGTGCTTATAGCTGTCGGCAAAACGTTATTGGATTCACTTCGTTCTACCGATGTGGCGGGGCGTCTTGGTGGAGACGAGTTTGCTCTTGTCCTTCTCGATATGAGCCCTTCGACCGCGAAAGAACACTTTACTCGCCTGCACCAACGACTACTCAAGATCATGCGAGACCGCGGTTGGGTAACTGGCGTCAGTATGGGCGTTGTCTGTTATTCGGATTCAATTCCAGACGTAGAGGAAGCTGTAATACGTGCTGACGCCTTGATGTATAAAGCCAAGAAGAATGGTAAGAGCAGGCTGTACTTTGAGGAGTGATACTGCGTCAGCCCCGCAACGCTCCCTTGCCGGACTCACCTCTAGGCAATTGATGAATAACCGCTTATGACCATAACCGTCCATTCGTGAATGGTAGCTTCCGACCCAAATCAGCCGGTCACCAATCACAGTGATGAGTCAAAAAACACAACCTCATGTTCCTACCAAGTTCGTATATTCTGACCATGCGATACGGAACGGAAATGGCAGGATTGAGAATTACCGGCTGGTCAAACACCGTGTCTGCCATCGAAACTTGGCCTGGAGTGAGTTTGCCAGAAGACATGGGCGCTCGCATTCGGAGCGCCCATCAATGGCATTATTTCTTCAATGCCGGTTGGTCGATGTAGCGCACGTCCTTGACAGACAGAGGCAACGGATTGATGTATTGGTAACCCTGCGACTGCAGATAAGCGATCTCGGGGAACCCCGCGGGAACGACCGTGATGAAGCCGTACATGTCCTCAGGCTTGTAGCCGGCCGCGCGCATGGCGTTGTTACACATGCGGAACTCCACGCCTGACTTCGCGAGCTCATCCATCTTCTGAACGATGCCCAGGTACTTTTCATAGTTCTCCTTCGCGAAGGCACGCAGCTCCGGCCCGTGCGTCACCACCACCATTTTGCCCTTGAGCGGCTTGGCGGTGTTCTTGACGAAGTTGTATAGAATGTTGAGCTGGTTCGGATCGTCGTAGTTCACGTCGAACACGGCGTTGATCGTCGGGTATTCGTGCATGTTCACCTTGGCCGATCCGGATGGCGCGAAAGCTTCTGCGGCGGAGGCAGACTGCGCCAGTCCGGCCACGAAAAGGGCGGTAACGAGGGCTGCTGCAGTTTTCATATATTCCTCCTGGGTTTGATGTTCCGCCGATTCCCCGGTTGGCGGATAGGACTGCTGTGGCCGTGCACGGGTCGCGGAGAGAGTAACGTCTTTCCATCTGACCTTCATATGATCTGTCGCTGGTGTGATCTCTGCCAGTTGGGACGAAGGGATCATATTGCGGGCAAGCTATTCATGCAATTCAGGGTCTCCGTGTACCCGCAACATATACATTTCTTGATTCCATAACGGGCGTCCGCTTTTGGCCGAAAGCAGTCGTTCAGCGATATTTTGGGACGATGCGGACAGGAAAGTTGCTCTCAATCGCTGGGAATATGTCGAGAGCGGATAACGAAACGCAAGCTCTCCCTAATGGGACCCAAAGAGGGCCCTTCTTTCCCTCCAAAATCTTTCCGACTGCATTAAACTGGCACGTGTTAAAAACTGGAAAAACAGGCCCTAGCGGTTCAATCCTGTGTCCATGCCTGTGTCCATGGAACATTTGAATAATCAGCACAATACATAGAATCAATAAGTTATGAGTAAATTCAAAATCGCGACATGGAACGTGAATTCCATACGCGTGCGCCTACCCCAGGTGCTGGAGTGGCTGGCCAAAGAAAACCCCGATGTTCTGTGCCTGCAGGAAACCAAGATCACTGACAAGGATTTTCCCGCAAAGGCGTTTCGCGAAGCCGGCTATCATGCCGTCCATGCCGGACAGAAAACCT
Organism: Gammaproteobacteria bacterium; assembly: GCA_029863005.1. Classification (GTDB taxonomy): domain Bacteria; phylum Pseudomonadota; class Gammaproteobacteria; order Acidiferrobacterales; family Sulfurifustaceae; genus Sulfuricaulis. The sequence goes on from JAOTWF010000044.1 coordinate 3,251, forward strand.
ATAACGGTGTCGCGATATTGAGCCGAATCCCGGGGAAAGATTCGGTAACCAGGTTGCCCGGCGCCGAAGGTGATCAGAAGCGCCTGCTCGCAGCCGACGTGGGTGATGTTCGCGTGATTAACGTTTATGTTCCCAATGGCGAAGAAGTCGATTCAGATAAATATGCCTACAAATTATCGTGGCTCAAGGCGTTGGAGAAATTTCTGGTAGCCGAGCTGAAAAGCCATCCAAGACTCGTGCTATTAGGCGATTTCAACATCGCGCCGGATGAACGCGACGTGCATGATCCGAAACGTTGGGAGGGGCATGTGCTTTTCAGTGACAAGGAACGTGCCGCCTTTCGGCGCCTGATACAGTGCGGGATGACGGACGTGTTTCGGCAATTTGCGCAACCGGAAAAAAGCTTCAGTTGGTGGGATTACCGCGCCGGTGCCTTTCACCGCAATCATGGCCTGCGGATTGATCACGTGCTTTGCAGCCCGGCACTGGCCGCCATTTGCCATGGGTGTCGCATCGATATGGCGCCGCGCAAACATGAGCGCCCCTCCGATCATGCCCCGGTGATGGCCGAGTTCACTCTGTAACTACAGGGCGTATCTGCCGTGATGAAAATGATAATGTTTGACGCGCCGCCTAGAATCCCCAGGTATCTTTCAACAAAACAATCAGACCACGAAATTCAATATCATTGGCAGAAATCAAATCCTTGTCCTTGCTATATCGATCGAAGAACTGGGGTAGTTGTTTCCGGGCGTCCGGAGATGTCAGTGCTGCGGCGATTTTGTACCGAGCCTCCGTGGGTAAACGCGGTCCTACGGAAAATGCCTGATTGGGCACGCCAGGGCTTTGAAAAATCACCCTGGCAGAATCCTTGTCCTTGTTCAGTTTTTCAAGCATCTTGTCACGCATCACGGCAGCCGTGCATTTACCCTCCAGCATGTTCTTGTATGCCTGTTCGAAACTTTCCGCTTCCAATACCAGCGGCTGGCGCACGGGGTTGGGGAATTGACCGTAAAGGGTCAACGTGGCCAGGTTGGGGGGCGCCAAGCCGCAGACGGTACGTCCCGCCAGGTCTTTGATGCCATGGATATGCATGTTGTCCTTTCGAACGGCAACTACAAACGCGAGGTTTCCGGCCAGCTTGGCCAGTGGTACATGTTTCAGGTTTGCCATCCGCCATGAAACAAAATGTGGACCATCAAAAACAATATCAAAAGCTCCTTTGCGCATCCCGTCCTGGTAGGACAGCCAGTTATCAGAATGTTTGTAGACGATTTTTGTTCCAGTAGCTTTGGAAAGATAATTTGCAATCGGTTGATAGACCTTTGCTTCGTTTTCTTCATTTCCACGTGGAGGCGCGGTGAAGGTGTATTCTTCAACCGCCTGGGTGGCCGATGACAACAAGATGGAGAACAGGAGCGAAATCACGCGCAAGACATTTTTGTCAGTCATAAAGTTCATAGAATGAGGATTAATCGGAGAAGGCACGGATTTTTCAAAGTGTAGTCGCTAATCAGGAGATGGCTAATCAGGGGGCTGAGCCCCTGATTTAACGTGGAGGTGCTCTTTGTGGGGCCCCCCGGTGCTGTCCACTCGAGAGTCAGACTCGGGCTTTATTGGGTACATTGGCCGAGGGCTTGACTCGGCTGTCTAAATGTAAATAATAACTATTCTCATTTACTAAGCACTGGTGCTATCGACTTCGATGACGGACAACCCGCGGCATGAACTCCGGCGCAAACAGGTGCGGGGCTTTCTGAAGGGACCGGCTGTGGCGGTGTTGTTCCTGGCCGCACGCCATACGTTGATGACGCGAGAAAGAGTCCGGTCACGGGATGTTGCTCTGTCACCCAGTGCGGATCATCCGCTTGTGGCAAAGGGCTGATGCGAACTGAACGCTTTTTAAATTTAATTTATATTTCCAGGAGAAAGTCATGCGTGGCCTGTCCGTAATGTTGTCCTGCGTCATTTTGTTGAGCGTTCCGGCATTTGCCGGAGAGGAACTGGTGGTCTACTCCGCTCGCAATGAGCAGTTAATCAAGCCGTTGTTCGATGCCTACAGCGCCGAGACCGGCACCGAGATCAAGTTCATCACCGACAAGGAAGGCCCGCTGCTGGAGCGCCTCAAGGCCGAGGGCAAGAATACACCGGCGGACATGCTGGTCACGGTGGACGCCGGTAATCTGTGGCTGGCGGCATCGGTGGGCGTGCTGGCCAAGGTGAACTCGAAGACGCTGAAGGCGAACATCCCGGCGCATTTGCGTGATCCGGACGATCGCTGGTTCGGTCTTTCGGTGCGCGCCCGCACGATCGTCTACAGCACCGCACGCGTCAAGCCCGCGGATCTCTCCACCTATGAAGCACTGGGTGATTCCAAATGGAAAGGGCGCCTGTGCCTGCGCACCTCGAAGAAGGTCTACAACCAGTCGCTGGTCGCGATGCTGATCGCGCGCCACGAGGAACCGAAAACTGAAAAGCTCGTGAAATCCTGGGTCGCCAATCTGGCCACCGATGTATTTCCGGACGACACCAAAGTGATGGAGGCCATCCTGGCTGGGCAGTGCGATGTCGGTATCGTCAATACCTATTATTTCGGCCGGCTCGAAAAGAAGCAGCCCGGTCTGCCACTGGCGCTCTTTTGGCCCAACCAGAAGGACCGCGGCGTGCACGTCAACGTCTCGGGTGCGGGCATCACGGCCCATGCCCCGCACCGTGCGGAGGCAGTGAAATTCCTCGAGTGGCTGTCCTCGGAAAAAGCGCAAAACCTGTTCGCGGATGAAAATCTCGAATACCCGGCCAACCCGAAGGTGAAGCCGGCGCAAAGCGTGGCGGCCTGGGGGAAGTTCAAGCAGGACACAATCAATGTCTCGAAGGCCGGTGGCCTCCAGGCCAAGGCCGTCATGCTCATGGACCGGGCGGGTTACAAGTAAGCCGCCGTTTGCCGGAGTCCGGATTACCATCAGAAATGTGTCCTGAACCCGAGCCATGAGCGCCAGCGCCGAAGATATCCGCCAGTCTCCGCCGCCGATTGAATCCGGTATCTCCGACTGGCTCAACGTCAACGTCCGGCTGTGGCGCCTCGCGAGTTTTACCGTCGCCGCCATCGTGGCGGCGCCGATCGTGGTTATCGCCCTTTCGTGGTTTACACCGGTGGGCGATATCTGGCGACACCTTGTTCAAACCGTCCTGGGTGAATTGCTGTGGAACACGGCCGTCATGATGACTGGCGTCGGCGTCGGGGTTTTCTTGCTGGGAGCCGGGCTGGCGTGGTTGGTCACGATGTATGATTTCCCCGGGCGACGATTCTTCGACTGGGCATTGATGCTCCCGCTCGCCATCCCCGCCTATGTCCTCGCGTTCGTCGCCGTGGGGCTGCTCGATTACAGCGGCCCGGTGCAAAGTGCATGGCGCGCCGTGTTCGGTGGCAGCGGATGGTTCCCACCGATCCGTTCCGCCGGGGGCGTCATCGGCGTGATGGTGCTGGCCTTTTATCCTTACGTCTATATGCTCGCGCGCGCGGCGTTCCTCTCGCAAGGCCGGCGCATGCTTGAGACCGGGCGCGTGCTCGGTCTCGTGCCGCGGGCCGCATTCCTGCGCGTGGCCTTGCCCATGGCCCGTCCAGCCTTGGCGGCGGGCGTGGCGCTTGCCTTGATGGAGGCGCTCGCGGATTTTGGCGCGGTCGCGATCTTCAATTACGACACCTTCACCACGGCGATCTATAAGGCCTGGCTCGGGTTGTTCTCGCTGCCGGCAGCCGCACAACTGGCCTCATTGCTGCTGTTGTTCGTGGCGCTTGCGCTCATCGGCGAACGTCAACTGCGCGGGCGGGCGCGCTACCATGTGACGCTGCGTGTCGGTCGCGAACAGCGATACAAGCTGGCGGGAGCGCGTGCCATTTACGCCACCGTCGCCTGTGTCGTGATATTACTGCTTGCCTTCCTCGTCCCGGTGGGACAGCTACTGTATTGGGCTTGGAACACCGCACACCTGGATCTGGATTTTCGTTATCTGCGGTTTTTCTTCAATACCGTTTCTCTGGGTATGGCGGCCGCGGTGGTCACCACGTTTGGCGCACTGCTGCTGGCCTACACTTATCGCCTCAAACCCGACCGCTGGGTGACGGGCGCGGTGCGCTTCGCGACACTGGGCTATGCCCTGCCAGGCTCGGTGCTGGCGGTAGGGATCATGGTTTCGTTTGTCTGGCTCGACAAGCAAATGCTCCAATGGCTCCAGTCGCTCTTCGGTTTGAACACTGGACCCCTGCTCACCGGCACCTTGCTGGCACTGCTGCTTGCTTACGGCGTGCGTTTCATGGCGGTGGCCCACGGTCCGATCGACAGCAGCTTCGAACGCATCAAGCCGTCGCTTTGGCAGGCGGCGCGCAGCCTCGGCGCCAGTAACCGGGAAATCCTCTGGCGTGTCTCGATTCCCCTGTTGCGCACCGGATTGTTATCGGCTTCGCTTCTGGTGTTTGTCGAGGTAATGAAGGAGATGCCGGCGACTTTGCTGTTGCGACCATTCGGCTGGGATACCTTGGCCACACGCATCTTCGAGATGACCTCCGAGGGTCAGTGGGAACGTGCGGCACTCCCGGCACTGACGCTGGTGATGGCCGGTCTGATTCCCGTCATCATGTTGGTGCGCCGATCATCTCCCCGGGGGTAAAGTACGGCAAACCTTTTATAATTCTTGTCTTACCGTCTGGCATATCTGCCGCTCAGGATTTTTCCATGAAGCGCTGTGGGAATCGATGCCACCGGAAGAAACTTCATTGTTCCCATGCATGTGACCCAAGAAGAAAAGTCCCGGCTTGGCGCTGTCAGGGCGCTGCGATATAGTGCCGGACCTCGACCCGGACCCGCGGGAGAGACCCCATTCAATGTAGAGACATGGGGCGCCGAAGGCGCAAACGCCAGGAATCGCTCAGGCAAAAGGACCGCGGGGACATAGGTCGACTCTGGAGAGAGATGGCACACCGCCATCCACCGAAGGGGCTCAAGCTCTCAGGTTACCGGACAGAGGGGCGGTGACTTTTCTAGTCATCGCCCTTTTGTTTTTTTTCAGTGGCCGGGGCTTGTGCCTCGCAGGAAAGATTTCTTATGGGTCTGCGCACACCTTTATACGACAACCATCTCAAGATGGGCGCCAAGATCGTCGACTTCGGCGGCTGGGACATGCCGTTGCACTATGGCTCCCAGATCGAAGAGCACCACCAGGTGCGCAAAGATTGCGGCATGTTTGATGTCTCGCACATGAACGTGGTGGACGTAAAGGGAGCAAACGTACGCGGCTTTTTCCGCCTGCTGCTCGCGAACAACGTCGACAAGCTGAAAACCAAGGGCAAGGCACTGTATAGTTGCATGCTGACCGCGAAGGGCGGCGTGATCGATGATCTCATCGTTTATTACATGGACGACCAGTGGTTCCGCGTCGTCATGAATGCCGCGACGCGCGAGAAGGACATGGTTTGGGTGAATGCCGCGGCCAAGGAATTCGGTGGCCTTACGGTGACCCCGCGTAATGATATGGCCATGATCGCAGTGCAGGGACCGAAGGCGAAGGAAAAAGTCTACCAGGCACTGGGCGAGGCGCTGCGCGCCCCGGCCGGGGCGCTGAAACCGTTTCACGCTGTGACCGTGGGCGAGCTTTTTATCGCCACCACCGGGTACACCGGTGAGGACGGGTTCGAGATTATTCTCCCGGCCAAAGCTGCGTCATTTACCTGGCAAATGCTGCGCGAGGCCGGCGTTCCGCCCATTGGGCTCGGCGCACGCGATACATTGCGGCTTGAGGCCGGCATGAACCTTTATGGCGCGGACATGGATGAGACCACTTCGCCGCTGGAGTCGGGCTTGGCCTGGACGGTGGCGCTAGAGCCGACAGATCGAAAATTCATCGGTCGAGAAGTGCTGGATAAGCAAAAAGCGCAGGGTGTGCCACAGCAGTTGGTGGGCTTGGTGCTCGAAGGCAAGGGTATGTTGCGTAATCACCAAAAAGTCGTATGCAACGGTACCGGCGAGGGTGAGATCACCAGTGGCAGTTTCTCGCCCACACTCAATCAGGCGATCGCGCTGGCACGTGTCCCGGCCGCGGTAAAAACTGGTGATCGCTGTATCGTCGATTTGCGCGGTAAATCTGCCACGGTGCGCGTCGTAACATATCCGTTTGTTCGCCACGGCAAAAGCTGTATTTCCACGTGAGAGAAAAAAACATGAGCCATGTTCCCAAAGACCTCAAGTACACGAAAACCCACGAATGGCTGAAGTCGAACAGCGACGGTACCTTCACCGTGGGCATCACACACCATGCCCAGGATCTGATGGGTGACATGGTGTTTGTCGAGTTACCGCAAAAAGGAACGCCGGTGAGTGCCGGAAAGGAATGCGGCGTGGTCGAGTCCGTGAAGGCGGCTTCGGATGTGTACGCGCCTCTCAGCGGCGAGATCGTCGAAGCCAATGCCGTGTTGTCTGATGCGCCGGAAACCGTCAACAAGGACTGTTACGGCGCCGGCTGGATGTTCCGCCTGAAACCCGGCAAACCGGCCGAACTGGACAGCCTGCTCGATGCCAAGGCCTATGAGGCGTGGGTGGCATCCGAAAAGCATTGATGGTTAAAAGAGAATCCCGTGCCATTTATTCCTCATACTGAATCTGACATAAAGGCGATGCTGGCGAGCATCGGTGTTAAATCGATCAACGATCTGTTCGATGAAATTCCCGAAAACCTGCGTGCTGGCAAACTCACGCAGGTGCCAGAGGGCCAGAGCGAGATGGAGGTCGGGCGCCTGATGCAAGCGCGGGCCAACCAGGACGGCACCTATCTCAATTTCATCGGCGCCGGCGCCTACGAGCATCACATCCCGGCCGCGGTGTGGGAAATCGTCACGCGCGGCGAATTCTACTCCGCCTATACGCCGTACCAGGCCGAGGCCAGCCAAGGCACGCTGCAGCTGCTGTACGAATACCAGACCATGATGGCATCACTCACGGGCATGGATGTTTCGAATGCCTCGCTCTACGACGGCGCCTCGGGGCTGGCCGAGTCGGTACTGATGGCGGTGCGCGCACACAAGCAGGCACGCAAGATCCTGATGCCGTCCACGGTGCACCCGATTTACCGCCGCGTGGTGCAGGCCATCGTCAAAAACCAGAATATTGAACTGGTGGAAATACCGCACGGCAACGAAGGTGGGCACACCATTCCGGAATCGCTGAAAAATTACGAAGGTGGCGAGTTTGCCGCGCTCGTGATTCCGCAACCTAACTTCTTCGGCGTACTGGAAGAGGTGGACGCACTTACCGACTGGGCGCACGCGCATAATATGTTTGCCATCGGCCTCGTTAATCCCACGGCCTTGGCCCTGCTTACACCGCCGGGAAACTGGGGCGAGAAGGGCGCGGACATCACCGTGGGCGAAGGCCAACCGCTCGGTGCGCCCTTGTCCTCCGGCGGGCCCTATTACGGTTTCCTTTGCTGCAAACAGGCGCTGGTGCGGCAGATGCCGGGGCGCATCATCGGGCGCACCGTGGACAAAAATGGCAAGTCGGGCTTTGCCTTGACCCTGCAGGCGCGCGAGCAGCATATCCGCCGCTCCAAGGCGACTTCGAATATCTGCACCAACCAGGGCCTGGTGGTCGCGGCGTCGACCATCTATATGGCGTTGCTGGGCCCCGAGGGACTCGAACGCGTAGCCAGGGCTTCCCATGCCAATACCCTGGCCCTGGTGGAGCGGCTCACGGCCATCAAGGGCGTGACACGCGTGTTCAACCGCCCGGTGTTCCACGAGGCGGTGCTGCGCTTGGATGCCCCCGTCGCTGACGCACTGCGCGCACTCGAAGCCCAAGGCATCCTCGGCGGTTATGACCTTTCCGAGCATTATCCACACCTAGGTCAGGCGTTGCTGATATGTGCCACCGAAACCCGTACCCGCGAGGACATTGAGCAATACGCGTTCCACCTGGAGCGCATCGTCAGTAAGCGCCGGCTGGACCCGCCGTGCGCCGTCAAAGCCAACCCAAACGTTTAACAAGGAGGACTCCCCCATGGCCAAAATCACTCTCGCCGGTAACCCCATCAACACCAATGGTGATCTGCCCAAGGCCGGCAGCACGGCACCGGATTTCAAGCTCACGGATGGCGACCTCAAAGACCTGTCGCTGGCGGATTTCAAAGGCAAAAAGAAACTGCTCAACATCGTGCCGAGCCTGGATACGCCGACTTGTGCCCTCTCGACCAAAAAATTCAACGAGCAGGCCAGTAAACACCCGAACACGGTGATGCTGATCATCTCGGCTGACTTGCCGTTTGCCATGAAGCGCTTTTGTTCCACCGAGAACACCGACAAGGTCAAATCGCTCTCAATGATGCGCGACCGGCACTTCGCCAAGGACTATGGCGTGTTGATTACCGACGGTCCGCTGGCCGGTATCACCGCCCGTGCCGTTGTGGTGATTGACGAGAACAACAAGGTCGTGCACGCCGAACTGGTTCCGGAAATCAAGCAGGAGCCGAATTACGACAAGGCGCTGGCTGCACTGAAATAATAGAAGGAGTTTATCGGGTTCCGCCTATGTTGATTTTCGAGCACTCCCAAACTGGCCGAGGGAATCCTTCGCAAGCGCCGCTTTCAAAAGCGGAGGTGAAGGATATTCCGGAAAAATTCCGGCGCAAGCAGAAACCATTACTACCAGAAATCTCGGAGATGCAGGCGGTGCGGCATTACACGCGGTTGTCGCAGAAGAATTTCTCGATCGACACGCACTTTTATCCGCTCGGTTCCTGCACCATGAAGTACAATCCACGCGCGTGTAATAAGCTCGCGATGCTGCCGAATCTTTTGGGGCGCCATCCGTACGCGCCGGAATCCACGGGACAGGGATTTCTGGCGTGCATGTACGAGCTGCAGGAGATGCTGAAGGATGTCACCGGCATGAAGGCTGTGTCGCTTACGCCACTGGCCGGTGCGCAGGGCGAATTCGCCGGCGTGGCCATGATCCGCGCGTATCACGAATCGCGCGGTGACCAGGGGCGGACCGAGATTCTCGTCCCGGATGCGGCGCACGGCACCAACCCAGCGACGGCGGTAATGTGCGGCTACACCGTGCGCGAAATACCGACTGACGCCAATGGCGACGTAGACATCGAATCGCTCAAAGCCGCGGTCGGACCGCAGACAGCGGGGCTCATGCTCACGAACCCGTCCACACTCGGCGTATTCGAGCGCAAAATCCATGAAATCTCGAAGATCGTGCACGAGGCGGGCGGGTTGTTGTATTACGACGGCGCGAATCTGAACGCCATCCTCGGGCGGGTCAAGCCGGGTGACATGGGCTTCGACGTGATTCACATGAACCTGCACAAGACCTTTTCCACTCCGCACGGCGGTGGCGGCCCGGGCGCCGGGCCGGTGGCGGCCAACAGCCGGCTTGAGCCGTTCCTGCCGGTGCCGATTGTGGGCCAGGTGCAAGACAAGTATCTCTGGGAAACGGAAAAGACCCGCCCGCAATCCATCGGCCGGTTGTCTGCCAACATGGGCAACGCCGGCGTGCTGCTGCGTGCCTATGTGTACGCACGGCTGCTGGGGCGCGAAGGCATGCACCGCGTGGCCGAATTCTCCACACTCAACGCGAACTACATCATGGCGGAACTCGCCAGGCGCGGTTTCATTCTGGCTTTCCCAAAGCGACGCGCGACGCACGAGTTCGTGCTGACCTTCAAGCAACTCAAGGAAGAAACCGGGGTGAGCGCCATGGACGTCGCCAAGCGCCTGCTCGACAAGGGCTTTCACGCCCCCACAACCTATTTCCCGTTGCTGGTCCCGGAGTGTTTCTTGATCGAGCCGACCGAGACCGAGGCGAAGGAAGAGCTGGATCGATTCATTGCGGCAATGGATGAGATTTTGAAAGAGGCGCATTCCAGCGCGGAGATGGTGAAAGGCGCGCCGCATACCCTGCCGGTGAAACGTCTGGACGATGTGCGCGCCGCCCGCGAACTTGATCTCGCCTGGAAGCGGACTGGATGACGCATGGCACTGTTGAAAGGTCTGTTTGATCTGCGGCGCGTGTGGCGCGCGGCAGGTTACTCCGCCGCCGGTTTCAGGGCGGCGCTGAAGAACGAGGCGGCGTTCCGCCAGGAGTTGGCGCTTTTTGTTGTACTGGCGCCGCTTGGATTTTGGCTCGGACGCGACGGGGTGGAGCGCTCATTACTGGTCGGGAGCCTGTTACTGGTGCTGTTGGTCGAGCTGCTAAATTCGGCGATCGAGTCGGTGGTCAACCGCGTGGGGCAGGATCATCATGAACTGTCCGGACAGGCGAAGGATATTGCCTCCGCGGCGGTATTCATTTCTCTGCTGACTGTTGTGGTGGTATGGGCGCTGGTCCTGACTGACCGCTTTCTCTGAAAGCCGGTGCGGGTTACGCCACAGCCGGCTTATCCGCGATGTGTGGTGTTTCTCCCTTGTATTCGACCTGCTGGCATTCCAGAAAGATGCGCTTGTCACAGCGCTCGCAAATGGACCGATCAAGCTTCCGGAAAATGGTCTGGATGGCATCGATCTTGGAGACGAAGATGTTCTCGATGCCGAAATCGTCGACAAACCCGCCGCGCTTGAGAATGTTGCAGGCCTCTTCTTTCACCTTGCACAGATAGATCCCGCCCCCCAGGCGCCGACGGAATCGGGCTTCCTGCACCAGCATCTCGGCACCGGCGATGTCGATGAAGTTGATGCCGTCACCGACGACCAGAAGGTGTTTCTGGCCGGGATCCTCCATCAACTCGCGATGCAGCTCGTTCTGCACATGATCCACGGCCCCGAAGAAAAGCGAGCCATCCACGCGCACGATCTTGAGCTGCGGGCACTCGGGAAGCTTCGGGTCAGTGACCAGGTTGCGGTTGGGAGCATTTGGATCGGGCGTGCGGGAGACGATGCGGGGTCGCGACGTGCGCATCAGGTAGATCAACAGCGACAGCATCACGCCAACGTAGATGGCGAACTCCAACTCCACGAACAGCGTGGCGAAAAAAGTCGTCAGCAGCACCGCAGTTTCGCGTTTGCTGGTACGAAGTATATTGCTGATGTGATGAAAGTCGATAAGTCGATACGCCACGATCAGCAGGATTCCGGCCATGGCCGCGATCGGCAGATGCGCCGCGAGCGGCGCGACGATGAGCACGATCAGGGCCAGCGCCACGGCGGCGAAGATAGCCGCCATCGGCGTGACCGCACCGGAAGCGTAATTGATGCCACTGCGGGTGAACGACCCGGAGGAGGCGTAGCTCGAAAAGAAACTGCCAACGATATTGGCCAGACCCTGGCCGATGAATTCCTGGCTACCGTCGATGCGCTGGCCTGACTTCAACCCGACCGACCTCGCGATCGAAACCGCCTCCACCAGGCCAAGCATGGCGATGGCGAGTGCACCGCTCCCCAGTGCTTTAAGTGATTTCAGCGAGAAATCGGGCAAGGAAAATGGCGGCAAGTGTGCTGGCAGTTCGCCGACGAGACTGATGCTCTTCGATGTAGAGGCGAGCAGCGCAGCGAGCAGGCTACCGATGATCATGGCCAACAACATGCCGGGCCAGCGTGGTTTGTAGCGCATGAACAATATGCCGGCGATCAAGGTAACGGCGGCAATGGCCGTGACGTAGGGATTGATTTCATGGCTCTGGCGAAAGATATCTTGCCAGGTGTGCAAGAACGACTCGCCCGGGGGAATGGTGATGCCGAGGAAATGCTTAAGCTGGCTGGTGGCGATCAGGATCGCCGCGCCGGCGGTGAAGCCGACGATGACCGAGTGCGACACGAAGTTGACCAACGCCCCCATGCGTGCCAGTCCGAGCACGAATTGGTAGACGCCCGCGAGGAAAGTCAGCGTCAGTGCCATGCTGATGAATTTGGCGCTCCCGGGCTCGGCGAATTTCGTGACGGTGGCGAATACGACAATGGAAATCGCCGTGGTCGGGCCGGAAATGAGGTGGCGCGAAGAGCCGAACAGCCCGGCGATGATGGGCGGCACCATGGCCGAGTACAGTCCGTAAACGGGCGGCAACCCGGCGATCAGGGCGAAGGCCACGCCCTGGGGCAGGACGATGACGGCGCCGGTAAATCCGGCAATCAAGTCGGCCTTCAGATTTTCACGGTTGACCAGCGGCCACCAGCGCAGAAAAGGAAAAAAACGCACCCAGAAGACATTGCACTGGGGCGCCTGATGGTCAAACATGTACGAGTGGTCTAATGATCAAGAATGGATTCTAGGAATGAATTATATTATTACCCGCGAGTCTTTCCCACCTGTTTTGTTGTATCTGTCGGGAATATTCCATCACGGTTAGGAATACGCTACCCGTAACCGTATAATCGCGTTCATCCATTAGCCCAAGCCATGCTCGACGTAATCCACGATTTTTTCAATCATCCGGTCGCGCGGAAGATTTTTCTCAAACTCCGTTACGTGCTTTTCCTGGCGGTGTTGTTGCTGCTGGCGCGCTACGCGGAGGTATCCAGGCTGGTCCCGGCTTTTCTGGTGTCGCTGTTCGGCGAGGCGATCCAGCTCTGGTCCTTCGCCTCACTGGTGAAGAACGAACAGCTCACGGCGCGCGGGCCATACGTGCTCGTACGCAATCCGATGTACCTCGGCCGGTTTTTTCTGATACTGGGCGTCGTGCTGCTGTTCGGCAATGAATACATCACCGCGGCCTACGTGGTTTTTTATTATTTCTACATGGTCAACCGCGTTGGTCGGGAGGAAAAGCGTCTGACGTCATTGCTCGGGCAACCCTATCAGCACTATTGCGACCGCGTGAACCGCTTCCTGCCGTCGTTGGGAAAACTTTTTGATCCGGCCGTGAGATATTTCAATTGGAGGGTTTTATACCGCAATAACGGGCACTGGAACTTTTTGGCCATGTTGTTGTTTTATGGCTTCTTGGCGGAGTATCTATTGTATTTCCGTTGAGCAAGGTTTGGGTCGTGCTGCCTTTTGATTACGCCCGTTTTTTCGTCCGCCGGTCCAACCACCACGCCACAAGGGGGAGTGTGAACATCGTAAACGGCAAGGCGGCCATTGCCAGATAAATACTCAGTCGCGAAAGCCGGCGCAGCTGGGTCCGCAATTTTTGGCGTTCTGTGTTGGTCCAACGCAGGCCGTTGCGCGGCTTCATCAACAGCGTCATCAATCCGGGTATCTGTGCAATCTCCTCGCGAATGCAGGTCTTCTCGCGCTCATGGAGCGATCGAGCCGCGCGGAACGTCTGGCGAATTCTCGAAATGATGCCCGGACTTTCCAGTGCGACGACATCAGTCACCGCAGGTTTGACGGGGGGTTGTTGTTCCATGGGGATGATAGAAAGGATAGCTCTTGGAGGGGATCGCGGAGTGGGCCGGTAGATTGCATATTCCATGCCACACGGAGCGCCCACGCGAGAAAAACAGCTGCAAAACAGGTTTAGCGATGGTTAGGATCGAGACAGCCCGTCGGATAAGTTTTTACTTTGTGACCAGCGCGAATCCATGCGACTTCCAGCGACTGATACCACCGGCGAGGCTGTAAACGTTTTGGAATCCCTTCTGCTGGAGTTTGTCGACCGCTTGGGCGCTGCGTATGCCATTTTGGCTGCAGAGCACCAGAGTATTCTTTTGATGTACGCCGAGTAAATTCTCTGTCGGCACTTCTGCCAAGGTGCCAAGCGGGATCAATAAGGCTCCAGGAATATGCCCGCGCTCAAATTCCGCGGCATCACGTACGTCCACGACCAGCAAGTCATCGTGATTCTCGATCATGACTTCGAATTCTCCGACGCTGATCTCGCGCACACCCGTATTGGTCTCACGCATGCTTTTCTCAGTTTAACGCCGATTCAAATTCCACCAACTCGCTGACCGGCGCGGTGCAGGCATGTCCAGAACAGACATAGGCCGTGATGCCATTTTTCGCCACGCGCTCGGCGAGTATCCCGGGAAGATTATCCGCGTCCGCCGGGATCGCGAGCTGCACCCGGTGCGGGCGGTAATGGTGGACGGCGATGGTCGCCCAAGGCTCCATTTCCCCCATCACACCACGCAGAACCACGGTCTGCGGCGGGGCAAGCTGTTCCTCCAGCGCGAGCAACAGCGCCCCGTGCGCCGAGGGCTGCTGAAGCATCCCTGGATACAGCGCTTCGAGTGTGCGCTCGGCGGCGTGCAGATAATTTAGGTTACCGATCAGGTGGCCGAGCCGCCCGAGTGCCAACGCGGCGACACCGTTGCCGGAGGGGATGGCGTCGTCCGTCACCGGCTTGGGGCGGTAGACGAGTTTTTCGTGATCATCGCCCGTGAAATAAAATCCTCCCTGATGTTCATCCTCGAAATGTTCGAGCACGCTGTCCGCGAGCGCGATGCAGAAATCCAGATCGGATCGCCGCCACCGGGCCTGCAGTAATTCGAGTGCCGCGGCCATCATGAAAACGTGGTCGTCGAGATAGGCATTGAGATGCGATCTTCCGTCCTTGTGCGTGGCGAGCAAACGTTGCTGGCGCCAAAGCTGCGCATGAACGAAATTCATGGCGCGTTCGGCCGAATTGATGAAATCTTTCCGGTTCAGCACCCGCCCGGCATGCGCCATGGCCTGAATCATGAGTCCATTCCAGGACGTTAGGATTTTTTCATCCCGGCCAGGGCGAACGCGCTGCTCGCGCGCGTCAAATAGCTTCTTTCGCGCGGCTTCGAGACGCTCCACCACTTCGTCTTCCGGGCATTGGAAGCGGTCGGCGATGGCAGCGTACTCGGCGCGTACGTTGAGATGCCACTGGCCTTCAAAATTCGGACTGCCGGTCAGCCCAAAACGCTGCTCGACCATGTCCCACTCCTCGGGCGAGAGGTGCGACCGGATTTCCTCCACCGTCCAGACATAGAACTTGCCCTCGTGCCCCTCGGAATCGGCATCCTGTGCCGAGTAATATCCCCCATCGGTTGATTGCATTTCGCGCATCACCCACTCGGCCGTTTCGATGGCGATGCGCCGGAACAGCGACTCGCCGGTCGCGAGCCAGGCGTCGGCGTAGAGTGCGAGCAGCTGTGCATTGTCGTACAGCATCTTCTCAAAGTGCGGTATTTCCCAGCGCTCGTCCACCGAATAGCGGCAGAAACCGCCTCCGACCTGGTCGTACAGCCCGCCATGCGCCATGGCGGCCAGCGTTTGCCGGGCCATTTCCAGCGCCTC
Organism: Gammaproteobacteria bacterium; assembly: GCA_029863005.1. Lineage (GTDB taxonomy): Bacteria > Pseudomonadota > Gammaproteobacteria > Acidiferrobacterales > Sulfurifustaceae > Sulfuricaulis. Next base: position 18,445 of record JAOTWF010000044.1, read on the forward strand.
TTTGTCTTCGGCACCGTTGTGGTGGCTGCGCCACCAACGATGCAGGCACAGTTCGATCGAGGTGGGGTGCGGGAACTTTGGCGCCTTGCCGAAGCCACCGAAGCGCGGATCGAACTGACGCTGCCATTCGCTGTGGGCCTGCTCCAGCGCTTCCGGGCCGACGTGGACACCCGGGACGGGACCTTCCGGCTGCAGACGCCCGAAGATGTCACGCAGGGAATGATTCTGTTCCTGGATGGCGTCCTTTTTCTTTTCAAATACCTCAGCTACGTGACGCAATAGGTCGGTGAAACCCGGCATGCCGTATTTTGGTGTTTTGGGGAAATACGTCCCGCCGAAAAAAGGCATCTGGTCGTCGGGCGTGAGAAACATGTTAAGCGGCCAACCACCTGGACGCTGCGCCAAAATTTGATGCGAAGTCTGGTAGATCTTGTCAAGATCAGGGCGCTCTTCGCGATCCACCTTGATGCACACGAACAGGTCATTCATGACTCGGGCGACCTCTTCGTCCTCAAAGGATTCGTGCTCCAT
>JAOTWF010000045.1 GCA_029863005.1 Gammaproteobacteria bacterium
TTACCAATTGCGGCCAGAATTGGTGATATGTGCGTAAGCTCCTCCGTCACTGGGTCTTCAATCCAAACCGCTTCGGTAAGGTGATCTAATTAAAGGAGACAGAGGGTTTAGAGAACAAGCAAACTGGAATACGCCGGTTAAAAAGAATTGATTTACATCATTCCCGGCTCAGAAGACCAGAGTTAGCTTTGCCCAGGCATCAATCTTTCCGAAAAGGGAGTGCCATATGATGATGACAGCGGAAAACAACTCCCAGGCATGCACCAATCCCCGTTGTTTGGGCCATTATGACTTTGAGCATATTGCCACGTTTGCCCGAAAACGCTTTATCGAAGGGTGCGATACGGTTACGTTGCTGCAACAGGCGAAATCGAAACGTGAAAGGGAAGAGATTGCCTTGGTTTGCATGCTGGATGTGCAGGACGATGTGGTGCATGACCTGCGGCTCGACTGCCGGCATGCCAAGAAGTGCAAGGCCACCGATTGCCGGGAACGGCTTAAGAAACTCATCGAGCAAGATCTCGCAGCGCAGCGCGCCTCGGGAGCTGTTTAGGCCTTTAGCCGATTCATGGAATATAAAAGCCCGGGCTCGATTATTAGAATAGTCTGATTAACTCCATATGCGTTCCGACACCGGTGTGACTTCAGATCCTCCGCACGGCAGAAACATTTCCCACTTCCAGATAATTGACTAAATCTATAAATTACTATTTCGCTGCGTTGAAATTCTAACGCATCGGTGTAACCTGATTTTGCCCTCAATCCCGAGGACGATGGAGCGTAACTCTAATAAATACCTCTCAACTGTGAGAGGCGCGCCATCTCAAGTGGGTGGGCTGAGAAGCGAAGCCAGTACACGTAAAACCTTGTCATTGCGTGAAAAGTAAAGCTTCGTTGTCACTCAGCCCAGCCCACGCTTAATCCTCCCGCGATGTATTCCGTAGTCGCCTCCCATCACAGCGCTCAACTTTGAAAAGAGGATAGGCATGAATAAGATAAGAATCGGAATCATCGCTACTGCATTTGCGTTTTCACTCGCAATGCCACCCACACAAGCGGCCAGTGAGCCTTATATCGGGGAAATCATGTGGGTTGCCTACACTTTTTGCCCCAGGGGCTGGGCCAATGCTGATGGACAATTACTACCTATATCTGAGAACACCGCGTTATTCTCATTACTTGGCACAACCTATGGAGGTGATGGGAGAACTACTTTCGGACTTCCTGACCTTCGCGGGAGGACAATACTGCATGTTGGCCCTGGCTTTGGCACTGGCCTGCCTCCCTACACCTTGGGCCAAAGGGGCGGCCATGAACAAATCACACTAACAACAAACCAGATGCCAGCGCACAGCCATTCAGTAAATGCCAGCGAAGACCGTTCTGATAAAAAAGCTAATGGCAGCATACTGGGCAGTGGACAGAAGATATACGATGCCCCTGTGGTTGCATCGACCCAACTTGATGCCTCGGCCATTGCTTCCACCGGCGCTAATCAAGCCCACGAGAACAGGCCTCCATATCTGGTTCTGAGGGCGTGCATCGCATTAACTGGACTCTTTCCCTCTCGGCCTTAGTCATTCGCTCCCCAACATTGCGGCGGCCTTCGGGTCGCCGTTTGCATTCATGGGCGAAGGTCTGAATTTACAAATTACCCAACTGTCAGCATCCGACCCATATCAGACATTTAAGTACGGCAAGACAAGTGTAGAAGTTGAATGATCGCTTATGGTTGACCGTATAATAGAAAAATCCTGAAGAATCCTAATGAACGTATTGTTTTTATGCACTGGCAACTCCTGTCGCTCACAGATGGCGGAGGGCTGGGCCCATCAACTCGGTGGAAAATGGGTCGAGGCACAATCCGCCGGTATTGAATCTCACGGGAAAAACCCCCGCGCTATCGAAGTAATGCGAGAAGCAGGTGTGGACATTTCCCGGCAGGAGTCCACCAAGCTGACTGATGAGATGCTGACCTCAGCCGATTTCGTGGTTACCGTTTGTGGCCACGCTGACAAAAACTGTCCAGTTATACCGGCAGGAACACGGAAAGAACATTGGCCGCTCGATGACCCGGCCAAAGCAACGGGCTCAGAGGACGAAATAATGGCGGTATTCAGGGCAAGCCGCGATGACATCCGCCGACGAGTTGAGGATTTGATCAAACTGTTAGAAAAAGAGAGCGGGGCGGAAAACAATGAGTGATAACAATAAGGGCAGCGGTGAAATGGGTGTCTTTTCACGCTATCTCACCGTATGGGTCGCACTATGCATTGTCGTTGGCATCGGGCTTGGACAACTGTTCCCGAACGTATTTCAGTTCGTAGGCCGCATCGAAATGGCCCACATCAACCTGCCAGTTGCCGTGCTTGTCTGGCTGATGATCATTCCGATGCTAATCAAGATCGATCTGAAGCAACTTAGAGGAGTCAGGCAACACTGGCGAGGTGTTGGAGTCACCTTATTCGTTAACTGGGGAGTTAAGCCATTTTCCATGGCGCTGCTCGGCTGGCTGTTTATCGGCTATCTTTTTCGCGACTACCTTCCTGTCGAACAAATCGATTCTTACATCGCCGGGCTAGTGATACTGGCCGCAGCGCCGTGCACCGCGATGGTATTCGTTTGGAGCAACCTGATGCGGGGCGAGCCCCACTTCACACTGTCGCAGGTAGCCTTAAACGACGTAATTATGGTGTTTGCTTTTGCGCCTATCGTTGCATTGCTGCTGGGATTGTCCGCGATCATTGTGCCTTGGGACACACTGCTTCTGTCAGTAGTTCTTTACATCGTTATACCTCTAATCATCGCAAGTCTGTGGCGCAGGAATCTATTGAATCGCGATAATGGTCAGGCGCAATTAAATCAGGTTATTGCTCGCCTCGGTCCGATGTCTCTTGGCGCGTTGTTAGCAACGCTGATATTGCTCTTTGGTTTTCAGGGAAAACAGATAATTGCCGAGCCATTGATTATTGCGTTGCTGGCAGTGCCAATCCTGATTCAGGTCTTTTTCAATTCAGGATTGGCTTATTTGCTAAATCGTCTGATGCGTTCCCCGCATTGCGTTGCAGGACCGTCCGCATTGATTGGTGCCAGTAACTTCTTTGAACTGGCCGTGGCCACAGCTATTGCATTATTTGGATTCGAATCTGGCGCCGCCTTAGCCACTGTAGTGGGCGTGTTGATCGAGGTTCCAGTAATGCTGGTGGCTGTGCGAGTAGTCAACCAGTCTCAAGGTTGGTATGAGCGTCGCGCCGGTATCGTTCCGTACAGTGAATGTTGCCCTGCGGCTGTGCCCATAAATACACGCCCTTAGCCTGAATATTTTCAACTTCTTGAATGTCTGCTTCTGGCTGATAGCAGTCATTGGTGAATGTCAGGTATCGACTCAAATCAGCCGTTCATGTATGAAGATTATGCTGCACTGATATCCAGTATTATGCCGTTTTATAATGCGTCAATAAGGTCGTCTACTTCTAATTAGACCCACCAGGAAGAATTGCCATGGCTGAAGAAGTAAGGATCAAAGTCTGGGATATTGCAGTTCGAGTTTTTCATTGGTCCTTGGTCGCCTTGTTCTTCGTCGCATATTTAAGTGGAGACGACGAAAGCCTGCTTCATGTCTACGCTGGATATGGAGTGTTGGCGCTCGTGGCATTTCGCATCGTATGGGGATTTATCGGGACGAAGCATGCCAGATTTGCAGATTTCAACTATGGCCCCGCAGCGACCTGGCAATACGTCAAATCTATTATATCGTTCAAACCGTATCACTACCTCGGTCACAATCCGCTCGGCGCGTGGATGATATTTGCCCTACTGGTATCTTTGATCGGCGCGTCCTGGAGCGGCTTGGAGGTATATGGCAAGCAGGGCTACGGGCCACTCGCTCAGGCTGAGACCCGGCTCGTTTCATCGGCAATGGCAAACGACGACGGGAAAGAGCACCGAAGCGAGCGCGGGACGAAGAAGAGCAAGGCGGTGGGAGAAGAATTCTGGGGGGATATCCACGAAGCGCTTTCGAATCTCACGCTCTTTCTCGTGTTCCTGCACGTGGTCGGCGTCCTGATCTCAAGCGCGATAGACAGGGAAAATCTCATTAAAGGGATGGTTACGGGTTACAAAACCCGCCGAGCGTAATAGCGATGTTGCCTAACCTCCCGAGCAGCCGAAGCCCATAAACGAGCACGGCTGACGCAGGGCATTGAACGCCTGGTTTCAGGATACAGTGACCGACAAGGCTTATCAGAAAACCGGGATCTCGCGGTAAGTGCCCCATACCGTTTTAAGCTTCTCGACGATGTCACCCATGGTCGCGCCCTCACGGACGAGTTCAATGGTGATCGGCATGATGTTCTGCGTGTCACTATTGGCGACGTGAACGAGCTTTTCCAGCAGGGCCTGCACCTTTCGATTGTCACGTTCGCGGCGCACGCGCTGGGTGCGCGCGATCTGGCGATCGGCAGTCGTCGGATCGTAGGGATGCATTTCAATGTCGACATGCTCTTCGCGCTCGACATACTTGTTGACGCCGATGACAGGTTTTTCGCCCGACTCCTTACGCAGCGCCGTCGAGTAGGCAAAGTCAGCGATCTGCTTCTGGAACCAGCCTTCTTCGATCAGTTTGATCGTGCCTCCACGCTCGTCGACTTCCTTTAATATCTCGAAGATTCTTTTTTCGTATTCGGCCGTTAGCCACTCTATATAGTAAGAACCGCCGAGCGGATCGATCACATTCGTGACGTTCGTCTCGTCGGCAATAATCTGCTGGGTTCGCAGCGCCATACGCATCGCGTCTTCCGTGGGAATCGCGAAGGCCTCGTCATAGCCATTGGTGTGCAGCGACTGACAACCCCCAAGCACCGCCGCCAGGGCCTGTATCCCGGTGCGGACTATGTTGATCTTGTATTGCGGCTTGGTCAGCGTGGCCGCCGCCGTCTGGCAGTGAAAGCGCAGGCGCATCGATTCCGGATTCTGAGCGCCAAAGCGATCTTTCATGATTTTGGCATAGCAACGCCTAGCAGCACGAAACTTGGCAATTTCCTCAAAGAAGTCCGATTGCGAGATAAAATAAAAAGCCAGTCGCGGCGCGAATTCGTCGACGGGCATGCCGGTTTTGACCGCTTCCTCGACATAAACAATAAGATTCGCGAGCGTGAACGCGGCTTCCTGAAGCGGTGAGGCCCCGGCCTCGGAAATGTGATAGCCCGAGATGTTGATGGGGTTGTAGCGCTTCAGGTGTTTGGCGCAGTAGGTGATGCAGTCGCGGACGATGCGCACCGAGGGCGCGATCGGGAAGATATATTCCTTTTGCGCCATGTATTCTTTAAGGATGTCCGCCTGTATGGTCCCCGACAGCTTGTTGAGGTCGTTGCCGCGCTTTTCGCCGAGCACGACATACATCGCGAGCAGAATCCACGCCGTCGGGTTGATGGTCATCGAGACCGACACATTCTCGAGATCGATGCCATTAAAGAGCGCTTCCATATCAGCCAACGTGTCGACCGCCACGCCCTCACGACCGACCTCACCATCGCTCATCGGATGGTCGGAGTCGTAGCCCATCAGAGTGGGCATGTCGAAATCGGTCGAAAGCCCGGTTTGGCCTTGTTCAATTAGAAACTTGAAACGCCGGTTGGTGTCCTCGCCGGTCCCAAAACCGGCGATTTGACGCATGGTCCACAGCCGGCTGCGATACATGGTGGGGTAGGGCCCGCGGGTAAACGGATAGCGCCCAGGCAGGCCGACATCCTCGATCGGGACGTGCGCGATGTCCGCCGCGGTATAGACGCGCTTAACAGGAATATCGCCGGTCGTAAAGAATGGCGACTTGCGCTCGGCCTGTTTCTTCAGGAAGGCCGCTACTTCTTTCTCTTCCCAGTCCTTGACCTCACGGCGAAGCTGGGCGAGCAGCGAAGGGTCAAGTGTTTTCGTCATCGGTGGATCCCTGCTCAGTTTTTAACGAATGATCGATCAAGGCGCATGCAAGCGCATAGGGGTCGCCGGTCCGGGCAAGCAACTGCTCGGTATACTCGGCAGTACGGTCGGACCGTGCCTTGACGAAGCGCTCCGCCAGCAATGCCTCGGCAGTTTTGAGTAGCCGGAATTCAGCCACGCTGCGCCGCCGCCGTTGCCCCAATTCGGTTTCGAAGGCGACACGTCTGTGACGCGTGATCGCGTCGATGAGTTCGTCCAACCCTTCACCTGATATGGCGCTGGTCCCGATGACCGGAACTCGCCAGTCATCTCCGGATCCCAGGGCACCGAGGACAAGCATGGATTTGAGATCCGTGAGCGTACGGGCAGCATCGCTTCGATCGCACTTGGACACAACATGAATGTCGGCGATCTCCAGCATTCCCGCCTTGATTGCCTGTATCTCATCGCCGAGGCCGGGTGCCGATACCACAATCGTGGTGTGCGAGGCGCGCGCGATTTCAACCTCATCCTGACCAACCCCCACGGTCTCGATGATGATCGTATCGTAGCCAGCCACATCGAGAATATCGACCGCGTCCATGGCGGCACGCGCCATGCCACCGATGGCACCGTGTGTGGCCATGCTCCGGATGAACACACCGGGATCGGTGCCGATCTCGGACATGCGCACACGGTCACCGAGAATAGCGCCGCCGGAATAGGGACTTGAGGGATCGACGGCAACGATGCCGATCTTGCGGCCATCGGCCCGCAGACGCTGCACGACTTTGCCCACCAGCGTTGACTTGCCACTGCCGGGGACACCGGTGATGCCGACGACATGCGCACGTCCGGTAGCGCGATAGATTTCCGCCAGGGCGCTGCGGACTTCCGCCACACCGGCTTCAGCGCGCGAAATGAGGCGGCTGACGGCGCGCATATCGCCGGCGCATACCCGCTCGACCAGCTTCGTTGAGGGGATGTAATTCGCCATCAGCGACTGACATCCTCAAGCTTTTTGTAGAGGTCGCGGAAAACTTCGCGATCGTCAATGACACGCCGGGCCTTGAAATCGGTGCGCGGAATTGATCCCGGTTCCACCAGCTCGATCACCGCGCGCAATCCCAACACCTTCTGGACCTTGGCGGCGACCTGGGCGCGAAATCGCGCTAACGCGTCGGCGCCCTGGGTGAACGTGGCGGTATCGGACTCGACACGCAACAGCAATTCGTCCATGGCCGACTCGCGCGTGATCACGATGCGATGTTCGCCACCGTAGCCAGAAAGCTCGTTGAGCGCCGCGTCAATTTCGCTCGGATAGACGTTTTCGCCGCGGATGGTAAACATGTCATCGATGCGTCCGAATATGCCTTGTGGCAAACGCGGGTAGGTCCGGCCGCAGGGATTAGGTTCATTCACCCAGAGGCTAAGATCGCCCGAGGCCAGACGGATCATCGGTTGCGAAAGTCGTTCAAGATGCGTATAGACAGGCGTCCCGCGTTGGCCGTAGGGCACACGGTGGAAGGACTTGGGATCGCAGACTTCGGTGTAGACCACGTCTTGCCAGCACAACATCCCCGCGGTTTCGGCGCTACCGGCGACATTCATCCACGGTGTCATCTCGGCCATCGAGCCGGAATCAAAAACTTTTGCACCATACAATTCCTCTATCTTGTCGCGCACAGCCGGGATTGATGCGCCCGGTTCGCCTGAGAACAACATATGCCGCAGACCGAATTCGCGCGGATTCAGACCCTCGTCGATGGCGGTTTGTGCAAGATGCATGGCATACGTGGGCGTGCCATAGAACCCGCTCGGCTTGAGCAGCGCGAGCCATTGCGCGGCACGCGCAGTCATGCCGTGCGCACCAGCGCCGAAGGGAAAGCATTTTGCACCAAGTCGTTCGGCACCGGCGAGCGCTCCCCAGCTGCCCATGTAAAGGCTGAAGATCGCGGCGATGCAGATGGTATCGCCGGGGCGCATGCCCATTGCCCACATGATCCGGGCATGGGCATTGGCAATGGCGCGCCAATCGTCGCGGCTGATGGCGAATGCCGTCGGGCGACCGGTCGTGCCGCTGGTTCCATGTATATGGAAGATTTCGCTTTCGGGTATGCACAGATAATCCCCGAAGGGCGGCGTGCGTGCTTGGGCCTCACGCAAATCCTTTTTCTGAATGACCGGGACTTTATCTTCGAAGTCCTGGAGCGTTTTCAAATGATCGGGGTGGAAGCCCGCATCGTCCCACTTGCGTTGATAGAAAGGCGCGTGGGTATAGGCGTAGTCGCACACTACTTTGAGGCGTTCGAGGATAAGCACATCGCGCTCAGCTGTCGGCATGGTCTCGCGCTGGGGAAACCAGTAGCGACTGTTCGCGGGCGGAAAATACAATTCGTCGTACTTCGGGGGAAAGCTCCAGGATTCCAAGGTTGGTTCCCGGTCGTCTAGCGCGGTCCGCGTTCGGCGACCACGCGGCAAAGGGTTTCGACGATGGCGCGCGGTGGAGTATCCTGCAGCAAGACCTCGCGCACGCCCATCTTCCTGAGTGCGATGGCATCTTCATCCGGCATGACACCACCGGCGACCACGATGATATCGTCTGCGGCGTTTTCTTTGAGTAAATGGAAAATTTTCGGGAAGATCGTCAGTTGAACGCCCGACAAGACACTTACCCCAAGAATATCGACGTCCTCTTGAATCGCCGCCGTCACGACTTCCTCGGGCGAGCGGTGAAGCCCGGTATAAATGACATCCATGCCATTATCACGAAGCGTCCGTGCGACAATTTTTACGCCCCGGTCGTGACCATCAAGACCAACTTTTGCGAGAAGAACCCGTATCGGCTGACTCATGACATTTCTGGCCATTTTTGAGAAAAACCTTACTGCTAATACGCTATATTGTATCGCCCGGAGCCGTGAATCAACGGTTTACCCTGGAACAGATAATTGCCATGGTAAAGGTTCAGGCCACGGACATGTTATCGGCGCTTGAGTGTGGTGGCGACCTCTATATAAAAATTATATAGGTAAGCGTTATAAAAATAATTAATTAATCTATTTTTTGTTTCCCTCTTTTACCAGGGATTAAGGTGCACCCCACATAGCATTTATCAACCCACTTATTTTGCGTGGTGCGCAGCCCGATCAGGCGATTCATGTTCCAAGCGATATAGCCAACGTTGCTGTAGCGCATTCTTGTTTGATGGACATTGCGTGTTTTCTCTGCAAGTAATGTGGAATCATCAGTCTGAATCATCGCACCAGATGGCGCTTTACGAAGCAATAAAGAAAACCCCATCTCGCTTTCTTTTACAAAAGTATTTGATTTACTTGCTCACAGAATATAAGACACGCCTCATAAAAAAATTTTAAATAAGTATATTGATTATTATCAGGGATAATTTCTCAGATATGTTTTATATGTTTTTTTTATTAGGCGAGGAAAAGTTACTTTGTGGCGAGGTAAGGGCGGAAAGGGCGCCACACCGGCATCACTCCCAGTACTGGTACACGAGTTTCACGGGCTCCGTCCAAATTATCCATCTTCTCTCGCTAAAGGAGAACGGAAATGAAAACACTGCTCACAAAGTTAATCATGATTGTGCCTTTCGTCATCGGCGTGCTGAGTGTTCCTTTCGCACACGCTAGTGAAGTATCTCCTGAACCCATTTTCATTAATTCGGGCACGGTAAATAATGACCTGTTGTTTCACCCACCTGAACTGACGCTGAAGGAGGGGGTGCTCTATAAGTTCGTGATCAGCAATCCGAGCAATCACAAGCATGTCGTGGCAGCTCCTGAGCTTGCGGCAAGCTCACGCACCACGGAATTGATGAAGGTGTCACCAAGAATAAGTTATTCGGATGCGAGCTCCAGTCTCGCCAAGGGAATTCCGTTGCAACCGGGTGAGATGTTGGAGTGGACCTTCACGCCTACTAAAGAAGGCACCTACAAATTCGGATGTAATAAATCCTCCCACGCAGCGGCCGGAATGCATTCGATGGTAACAGTTCGCGCTGAACTCTGAGTGCACTCCTGCGGACTTAGCTCAAAGGACGAGGCATAACAGACCCGCTTCGGCGGGTTTGTTATTTGTGGAGATTACGAGGCTAGGTTGCGTGACCGGACTTGGCCGAAATGACCATTCGTGAACAGCAGCTTCCGAATAAAGCATAACTTATTTGGTCGCTGATCTTCTAAGGTATTAATACCGTTGAGCCGGTTGTCTTGCGTGCCTCGATATCGCGATGTGCCTGGGCGGTGTCTTTTAGGGCATAGCTTTGATTAATGTTATTTCTCACGATGCCTTTGCTCACGACGTCGATCAGACGTTTGGCGCCCTCGGCCAGCAGCTCGCGTGTCGCGACGTGGGTTGCGAGCGTCGGGCGCGTGACGTAGAGCGAACCCTTCGGGGCGAGTATCTTCGGGCTGAAGGGTTCCACCTGGCCGGTGATGTTGCCGTAGGTCACCAGGACACCGAACGGGCGCAGGCAATCAAGAGACGCCGCGAAGGTCTGCTGGCCCATGCCATCGTAGACCACCGGCACCCCCTCGCCATGGGTAAGCTCGCGTACCCGCTCGGCGATATTCTCCTCGCGATATAAAACCGGGTGATCGCAGCCGTTGGCCATGGCGACCTTGGCCTTTTCCTTGGAACCCACGCAGCCAATGACGGTGGCGCCGAGATGTTTGGCCCACTGGCATAGCATTAGCCCCACGCCACCGGAGGCCGCATATACCAGTATGGTGTCGCCCGCTTTAACCGGATAGGTGCGAAACAGCAGGTAATGGGCGGTCAGCCCTTTCAGCATCATCGTAGCCGCGGTCTTGTCGTCTATGGAATCCGGTATTTTGACGAGACGCTGGGCATCGATGATCCTTTCTTGCGCGTAGCCGCCGGCCACCATGGGGTAGGCCACACGATCGCCTCGCGCGAGTTCCGTGACGCTCGCGCCCAGCTCTTCGACGACGCCGGCAGCCTCCATTCCCAAAATGGCGGGCAGGGCGGCTACCGGGTAAATGCCAGCGCGCATGTAGATATCGATATAGTTCAGGCCGCAGGCGGTCTGGCGCAGTCGCACCTCCCCGGGGCCGGGTTTGCCGACGTCGACGAACTCCCACTGCAAAACCTCGGGCCCCCCGGTACGGTGAATGCGAACAGCATGGGTCATGAGCGATCTCCTTAATTCGATGGGTCAACTACGATTGATTTTCAATCGGGACATTCTATCTCAACGCGGAACTGTCACACGCGCCCACGCTGGCGCTGAGCCAGCGCCACATGCCTCCCGATTAAAGGGGTCAGGACACTTTCCCGGTTTTCCCCCCGTTCTCTAACTCATGTTTAATGGCCGCCAACTCCCGCTGGGCGTCGGCAAATTCATCATACGCATGCGTCGTCTGCGTATACCAATAGCGACTGTTACTCGCATCGCCCTCGATCTTATGCAGCACAGCGTGAATCCAGCACGCGAGCGGATCGTCTTCGTGCCGCTGCACGATCTTGTGCGCGCGTTGCCAATCGCCGGTAAGCGCGGCGTCGATGGCGTCTAACAGATCGGTCTTCATATATGGACGATATTAACAAATTGCAAAATTGGAGTCAGATCACAGTTCTCGATAACATAGTCATGAGAAAAGCGGAAATGGTAGCGACAGCAACGCAAGGCATTCGCATCGACAAATGGCTTTGGGCGGCGAGGTTCTTCAAAACTCGGGCCTTGGCTGCGGCAGCGGTGGCGGGCGGTAAGGTCAAGCTCAATGGCGATCGCGTGAAGGCAGCCAAAGTGCTGCAGGTCAACGATGTCTTGCATCTCTCTATCGGTCCCTATGAATACGCAATACGCGTGCGGGTCGTGTCCGCGCAACGCGGCCCGGCACCGCAAGCCGCGTTGCTTTATGAAGAAAGCGAGTCGAGCCAAGCGGCGCGCAAAGCCTTGGCCACTCGCCTTGCCGCCGAGCGGCAGCATGCCATTATTACCGACGGGCGTCCCAGCAAGAAACAGCGGCGTCAGATCATTCAACTCAAGAAATCGAGAATTGAATAAGAGTCTGGGCAGATATTCGATTTACTGAAAGCAGCATTCGCGCACATCCCCGATGGAAGAGATTTCATGGACCGAAAACGGCTCCATCGCGCGCATATTGAAGATTCCTCTTAATCCCTAATATATTCGTTTAGATCAAATACTGAGTGCTTTATAATTGGTCAGATATATAAATCGTTAATAATGGAGGCACCATGGACTTCTCAGCACTTGGTACATCATTGTCCAATTCCCTCGGAGCGCATTTGCCCAACATCCTGGGCGCCTTGGCGATTCTGATTGTCGGCTGGGTGATAGCGGTCGCTGCCCGCGCCGCGTTGATCCGTCTGCTGGCGATGCTGAAAGTGAACCAGCGCATTCAAGAGAGCACCGATCAGAAGATGAACGTCGAGTCCGGCATCGCCGCCGGCGTATTCTGGGTGATCCTGCTGGTGACCGTGCTCGGCGTGCTGAATGCCCTCGATCTCGAGCTCGTCTCTGACCCGTTCCAAGTCCTGGTGACCCAGATCTTCGGCTACCTGCCAAGGCTGGCAGCCGGCACGATACTGGTACTCGTCGCCTGGCTTGTCGCCACGGTGCTGCGCACGCTGGTTACGCGCGTGCTGGAAAAGACGGCGATGGATGAAAAACTAAGCGCGAAAGCGGGCATGGAGCCGATGAGCAAGAATGTCGGCAATGTGCTGTTCTGGCTGGTGATCTTGCTTTTCATCCCTGCGATTCTCGGCGCTTACGCGCTCGAAGGACTGCTCGCGCCGGTACAGAGCATGATCAACAAGTCGCTCGCCGTGCTTCCCAACGTTTTTGCTGCCGTGGTCATCGGTTTCGTTGGTTGGCTTGTGGCGAAGGTGCTGCGCGGCCTGGTCGTCAACCTGCTGGCCGCGGCAGGCGCGGACGAAGCCGGCCACAAGGCAGGTCTCGAGCAGCAGGTTCAGATTTCTCGCGTGGTGGGAACTTTGGTGTTCATCTTCGTTTTCATCCCGACGCTGATCGCCGCCCTCGATGCGCTGCAGATCGAAGCAGTGTCCCGGCCTGCGACCAACATGCTGTCACAGATTCTCGATGCCGTCCCGCAATTGGTGGCCGCCGGCCTGATCCTGGTTGTCACTTGGTATGTCGCCAAGTTCGCCTCGTCGCTCGTCGCGCGGCTGCTAAACAGTGTGGGGCTTGATGCGCTGCCCGGGAAGATCGGGATAGGTGACGCGTTCAGCAAAGCACCCAAACCTTCAGCCCTGGTCGGCATGCTCATCATGTTCTTTGCCATGCTCTTCGCCACGGTGGAAGCCGCGAACCAACTTCAGTTCACACAGGTGCGCGACATCGTTACCATCTTTATCAGCTTTGGCGGCAACATCCTGCTCGGCGCCGTGGTCCTGCTTATCGGTTTCTGGCTCGCGAGCCTCGCCTACAAAGCGATTACCCGTGCCGGTGGCAAGGGGAGCAAGTCGCTCGCGAGCGTCGCCCGCATTGCCATCCTCGGTCTGGTGATCGCGATGGGTTTGCGCGCGATGGGCATCGCTGACGACATTGTCAACGTTGCATTCGCGCTTACCTTCGGTGCCGTCGCGGTAGCCGTGGCACTTTCCTTCGGCCTCGGTGGCCGCGAAGCGGCTGGCAAGCAGATGGAGCACTGGCTGAGCAAGCTGCGCAAGTGAAATTCATCTAAACTGGCGCAACCACCTTCGCCTCCGGAATCAGCGGGGTGAGCGGATTGCATACTGAGTACTGGCGTGCACAGCCAGGCACCCGCCGGCAAAAATTATTTCTGGTAGTGCACCTCATTGCCTCTCGCTTTTCGCCGCGCCGGCGACGATGGCGAGATAGCAAAGGGGAGCGCCGAGCACCAGGTTCACTGGGGCAACCACCACTCTCGAAACTGCTTTCCAGCCAGAATTCAGTTCGGGAGTATCGTTCACATGAAGCAACTATAAATGAGATGATCCATGATCGAACTCTATTATTGGCCGACGCCCAATGGGCATAAAATTACGATGTTTCTGGAGGAGGCCGGCCTTCCTTATGAGATCAAGCCCATCAACATTAATGCCGGAGATCAGTTCAAGCCCGAGTTTCTGAAGATAAGTCCCAATAACAAGATCCCGGCGATCATCGATCATGACCCTGCCGACGGCGGCGCTCCAGTCTCGGTATTCGAATCCGGTGCTATTCTCCTTTACCTCGCCGAGAAAACAGGGCACTTTCTCCCCGCCGATGCACGTAACCGCCTCACTGTTATCGAGTGGTTGTTCTGGCAAGTTGGCGGGCTCGGGCCCATGGCCGGACAGATCCATCATTTCGGGCTCTATGCACCGGAAAAGATCCCCTATGCCATCAAGCGCTATACCGATGAGACGAACCGGCTCTATGGCGTGCTCGACAATCAGTTGGCGGATCATGCCTTCGTGGCGGGAGATGATTACAGCATTGCCGACATCGCCGCTTATCCATGGGTCGTACCGCAAAAGCAGGGACAGAACCTAAATGACTTTCCTAACCTCAAGCGGTGGCATGAAGCCGTCGCCAGCCGGCCCGGCACCATCCGCGCTTACGAGAAGGCCAAGCCGTGGATGAACCAGTCAGCCGTCACGGAAGAGGGCAAGAAGATCCTCTTCGGCCAAACCGCCGCGAATCTCAAGCGCTCCGCTTGAAGTTATCTCGCCGGGCACTGAACGCGGAACCGCTCAATCAGCCCGACAGTTCCAGGCAAGATGGTGGATCAAATTGGCCGACTGTCGAATAACGTGAGTTCCCACGTGTCGGTGCACGCGTCGTGCCGCAGAATGTAGGTACCAGCATCGTCGCCACGTACCTTGAAGTAGCGATGCTCGGGTGCGAGCCAGCGATCGAGAACGTCCGCGACCACGATCGCGCGTTCACCAAGCCAAAAACGTTGTGGCTCCTGCTCCCCGCGGTAGCCGGCATAACACTCTACGCGAACGCCAAAATCCTCTGCTCTCATATATAAAATAATGGTGTCGGAAAACAACTTTTCAACTATCAACGACATTAAGTTTTTTCACTGTTTTTTGGGGCGCTTTGAAGTACTCACACAGCTTTTCCATGCGATTGAAGTGGCTGCCGCGCCAGTAGGCCTGACCGCAGGTCTTGCAGCGACGGAACCGGTCATAATACTTCTTCGTTTTCGGCTCCAGCTGGTGCCACACCATATCTTTGTCCACATCCTCCAGCTCACCATTGCAGCGCAGGCAGCGGGTGAACGGACGCAGGGTGTTGTACAGGTCAAGGCGCGTGAGGATTTCCTGGACCTGTTCGCGCGGCCTGATGGAGCGGACGAAATAACCGTGGGTGATGATCCTGTGTTGCAGCAGGGCACGGTCACGGGTCAGTACGATACGTTTATCTTCGCTGGCGATTCGCGCCACCTCCCTGTCGGTGAAATCATTGCGGTAAACTACGTCGAAGCCGAGGAGCCGCAGGTAGCGCGCCAACTGGCCGAGATTGGAGTCTATGACAAAGCACGGGTCGCGCAGCGGCTTGTCCCGCAACCGGATCAATGGGCTGATGTCTAGGCTCTCGAACACCGGATACACACTAATTCGGTCACCATCCTGGACGATGTAAGAGAAATCCACCGACTGGCCATTCGCCAGGATTACCTCGACTTCAGTGTGGGGCACGCCAAAGGATTCGATCAGATCCTTGACCGAGGTGCGGCGCATGAGTGCGTGGGAGAAAGTGATTTTACGCCGCTGCAGCGGCAGGAAATCATTCAGCTCCTCGTAGAAGCGTAATTGCACCTGTGCCATGGGTGGGACCTCTCCCGGCAGTGTGACCTGTTGCCTAGTATAAATGTGCCCGGAATAGGATTCGAAATATATTGCAGCATGATTCTTCGATACTTCCGTATTGGTGACGATAGTCTCAAACAAGCCTGTCTTAAGTAAAACGGGTCGGAGCGATAGATATATAATCACTCTGACCCGTTAATTCGCAGCTCCCTTTAGAACTTCCCCAGAAAGTCCTTCTTTCCGATCTCCACGCCGTTATGGCGCAAGATGCCGTAGGCCGTGGTCGTATGGAAATAGAGATTCGGCAAGACATAGTGTTGCAGGTAGGGGAGCCCCAGAAACGTCATCGGCTTGCCGCCTACCCTGAGAGATACTGTTTTCTCTTCCGAGCTGTCGATTTGCTCGGGTTTGAAGGTTTTCAGAAATGCGATGGTTTTATCAATGCGCGCCTTGAGCTCGGGAAAAGTCGTCTCGGTGTCAGCGTAACTTGGTGGTTCCTGCCCGGCCAGCCGCGCCGCACAGCCCTTGGTGACATCAGTCGCTATCTGCACCTGGCGATTAAGCGCAAACATGTCGGGGAAAAGCCGGCTGTTGATGAGCACAGCCGGATCAATTTTCTTCAATTCGGCATAGGCCGCGCCCTTGTCGAGAATAGCCGACAAATTGCTCAGCATGTGTATGAATACCGGGACGGAGGCCCTGTACATGGAGATTGTCATGGTGAGGTCCCTTGAAGGTTGGTGGCGGTCTCTATTGTACTAACGCCACGCTTGCGTCACAGTGCCGGTAGTTTCACATAACATTACCACTGCAAATAATGCCGAAATTTAGTATGTATTAATATTTTGCCGCTTTATTTAACAGAATCTGGGATGTTTAATCTTTGTTATCCAACTAAGCGAAGGTATCAACAATGAGCAGCGATAAATATAAGGCAGGTATGACTGTAAGAAGAAAGGTACTTGGCGATGAGTATGTCGATAAGGCTGTTTCTAACACCACTGATTTTACAAGACCATTGCAAGACATGGTTACAGAAAATTGTTGGGGCGAGATATGGACACGAGGTGGTCTCCCTAGGAGAACACGAAGTTTAATCAACATCGCCACCCTGGCCGCTCTCAAGGCATCGACAGAGTTAAAGATTCATGTTCTTGGTGCTTTGCGTAACGGTTGTACTGTAGAAGAAATTCAGGAAGTTCTTCTTCAGTCAACAGTTTATTGCGGAGTGCCTTCCGGCATCGAGGCTTTCAGGGCGGCGAAAGATGTAATTGAGAATTGGCAAAAAAGCCAACTAAATCAGTCATGAGAAAGGAATTAATTTGGTCGGCTCTCGAACAACGTGAGCTCCCAGTGGTCAACGTGTGTGTCGTGCCGCAGAATGTAGGTGCCGGTAGCGTCGCATAGGACCTTGAAATAGCGGTGCTCGGGCGAAAGCCAACGATCGAGAACCTCCGCGACCACAATTGAACGCTCGCCCAGCCAGACGCGTCGTGGCTCCTGCTCACCACAGTAGCCGGCATAACACTCCATGCGGATATCAAAATCCAAAATGCTCATGGTGCTCCGGTCCTTTATCAGGATGAGTGGCGAGCTATGGAACAAAGACTCACTTTGCAGCGATGGTGCGATAAACCTGCCAAGACAGGCCGCCGAGTCCGAAGAGCAGTAGCGCGAACATGATCAAGCCACCTAACACCGGCACCAGGCCCAGGATGCCGGCTACGGCCAATGTGATAACGAGTGCGGCCACGCGCCAGCCGCGGGTAATTTCAGTCTTGCGGCGCTTTCGCTTAAGCACAATTTCGCCAACGGCGAGCGCGCCACCCAGATATCCGCCCAGCAATGCGATCAGGTAGGCGGCGAGCAAGATAAGTCCCAGCCACAAGCCGACGAGGCTCGTAAAAAGCAAGATGATGACCAATGGGGTCGCCGTCAACACCGCCAGCCCCAAGCCCAGCGATATCCACGGCGACTGCACGATCCGGCCCGTGACGGCCGTGGCAAAGCGCGGGAACAGCAACAACAATACCGTGCCAGTGACCATGAGGCTGATGAGAAAGCCGATGCCGGCCGCCGCCGCACTGGCAACGCCACGCTCATGCTCCGGGTAGGGCAGGTATGTGATTGTGCCACTGATCTTCGCGGCTTTGTCGATGATTGCTGTTTTAGGGCTCATGTAGCGCAGGTTGCCGTGGATCACGGCCCCGGGTTGAAGCTCGATGTTCTCGCCCACGAGCAGGGCGTCGCCCTTTACCTCACCGGTGACCACGATACGACCCCCTGCGGCTTTGAGTTCCTTGCCAATAAATCCTGCGACATCGACTCGGCCGCCGGCGAGCCAAGCACGCCCAGCGACACGGGTTGACGGCGTGAGCGTCACGTTGCCGCCGGCGAGCAGGGCATCGTCACCAACCTCGGCGTCGAGCGTCAACGATCCGCCTGCGGCGCGGACATCATCGTGCATCTTGCCGCGGATTGTCACCGAACCGCCAGCCAACAGGACATCGCCTTTGATTTCATCGCCAATGGTGATGTTGCCGCCGGCAACGACAACGTCTCCTTCTGCCATGATGGAAAGGTTGACGGTGCCACCGGCGAGATATATGTCCTCGTTCACCGGCCCGCGCCGGATAACCGACTCGCCGAACTGCTGGGCCTGGAGTGCGGAAGAGGGGAAGAGCAACAACAGGGTTAGCAGCAGGATTCGCCACGTGATCCGCACGCGATTCATGGTACGGTGCTTGAGTTGGTGGCGCAGAAACAATATGCCCGTTGCGTACGAGCGAAATAGAGGAGAAAAAGCACGTCCACGGTTGAGGTGTATATCCATATATTCCCTCCCACGTGTCAACGCATGACTATACACACTGGGCTAAATTCCGTCTTGAGTTGGATCAAAAAGACCGTATTGGTCTATTGAAGTGATATTCGTATGGAAAAAAAGAGACCGGAGAGAGATATATGTGAAGTATCAAT
>JAOTWF010000007.1 GCA_029863005.1 Gammaproteobacteria bacterium
ACCGGGCCGGCTGTAGATATTCAGCCCGATGGCTTTTTCATTGCCCGCCGCGGGATAGAAATGACGCAGCACCCCCTTGGCGTCTCCGAAGCCGTATCCCTTGGCGGCGGGTGTAAAGCTCATCAGGGTCGCCGCAAATTTATCGAACTCAGAGAAATTCGGTGTCTTGCGCGTCGCCAGCATGAAGGCTTGCAGTGACTCCACGCTCTGGACCCGCTGCTGAAGGCTGATCTCCAGGAAACGGGCGGCGTCTGCTTGCTCGCGGATCAGCCTCTGATTATTTTTTTCCTGCTCCAGATATCCGGCATAGACGTGCAATAGCGCCATGGACGCAAGACCGATGATCCCGATAAGGATATACACAGTAAGGCTGCGTCTCTTGTCAGCGCCTAATTCAGGCTTGGCCTGCCTGAAAAGCAACACATCAATAGCCTTGTTCAGGATAGTCTCCAAACTGTTTCGGGGGCACACCCGGTCATTTCTTGCTGGATAAACCTGTATTTTAAAGATAGACCACCCTCCCGGCCCTCTCTATGTCCAGATTGTCTCCGGGCACGGTCTTGTTTCATGACCTGCATCAAATACACCCCGCACCGTCCATTGGTAAAAAGAACAGCATTCTTGGGGATTTTCACCAGTCTCGGCCTTAACAATGGATCACTTTGCATCGCCCGGCCCGGCCCGGCCCGGCTGGAAGACCTTCACCGCCGCACCGCATCGCATGCTGTTTTTGGGCGGTGCGGGGCAGACGCTGTTGGCGATGTTTTTCTGGCTGGCGGAACTGCTGGATCGCGCGGAAGCCTGGGACACGCCCTCACCGGTCATCCCCGGGACGTGGGCGCACATGTATCTCATGCTGTACGGGCTGTTTCCTTTTTTTATTTACGGATTCCTGTTCACGGTCTATCCGCGCTGGATGGGCGGCGAGGCATTGCCCGCCCGGCGATATATCACCGCCTTTTTGCTGCTGGCTTCAGGGATGATCTTTTTTTATATAAGCCTGTATCTGTCGCGCTTTGTGCTTTTGCTCGGGTTGTCGTTGTACCTGGCCGGGTGGGGCGTGGCGCTGCATGCCTTGTTCGCGGTTTACCGCCGGGCACCGCGGCATGGGGCGCACGAGCCTCTGCTTAATCTGGCGTTGACGGCAGGGATGGCCGGTGTCGCGTTATTTCTCGCCGCCGTGCTGTTCCAAACGCCGGTGTTGTTTCAGCTGTCGCGAGAGTTCGGTCTGTGGTTGTTTCTGATGCCGGTGGTTTTTTTGGTGGCGCATCGGATGATTCCGTTCTTCAGCCAGAGCGCGCTCATCAACTATATTATGGTGCGACCCGCCTGGGCCCCGCCGTTGATGATCATTTGCGTCGTGGCGCATGTCGTGTTCGAGCTGGCGGGGCTGCCCGCCTGGCGCTTTCTCGCGGACGCGCCGCTGGCCGTGGCCGCACTGCACCATTCCTGGGTCTGGCAATTCCGCCGCAGCTTTCATGCGCGCCTGCTGGCCATGCTGCACATTGCCTTTCTCTGGCTGGGCATCGGCATGACGTTGTATACCGCGCAAAGCCTCGCGTTGCTTGTCACCGGCACAGATTTTCTCGGGCACGTGCCGTTGCACGCGCTCGGCATCGGTTTCTTCACGGGCATGGTGGTGGCCATGGCCTCGCGCGTGACGCTTGGTCATTCCGGCCGCGCCCTTCAGGCCGATGACCTGACATGGCGCGTGTTATTCGGTGTTAATATCGCCGCAGTACTACGCATGGCGGCAGAATTCGCAGTCGGCACGGCGAGCGGCATTTTGAACGGGTTGGCGGCGGCAATCTGGCTGGTATCCTTCCTGTTGTGGGCATGGCTCTACGTGCCGATGTATGTGCGCCGGCGCGTAGACGGGAAATCCGGATAACAACGTTTAATCAAACCAATGTGGTGGCTTAAATACTTGCACGTCACCTGCGTGATCCTCTCCGGAGCCGGATTTTTTCTCCGCGGCACATGGATGATCCGCGATTCCCCCCGGCTGCGTAAAAGATGGGTGCGGGTGTGGCCGCATATTATTGATACGGCATTGCTGGTTTCGGCCATTCTGCTGACGATTCAAATCCGGCAATACCCGTTTGTTCACCACTGGCTGACGGCCAAGGTGCTGGCCCTGGTGGCCTATATCGTGATCGGCGCCGTCGGTTTGAAATACGGAATGACCAAGAAAATCCGCATCATCGCCTGGCTCGTCGCGATGGTCCTATTCTTTTATATTGTTCTGGTCGCGCTGACACGGCAGGTCCTGCCTTATATTGGCTAGCGATTCCATTCCCGCCCGGTCGCCAGCTTGACCTTGGTCAATACTTTTTCACGTGAAATCAGCTAGCTTGTTTTATTGGGCCCAACCATGATCCCGACTTCTTTTCCCTTGCTCAAAATCCGTGGGCATCAGCTGCTTCCCATTATTCAGGGCGGCATGGGCGTGGGCATTTCCGGGCACCGCCTGGCGGGGGCTGTCGCCAAGGAAGGCGCCGTCGGCACTATCGCCAGCGTGGACCTGCGACGCCTGTATCCGGACATCATGCAGCGCCTGCGCAAGTGCCGCGATCCGAAGGTCCACAGCGCCGCCAATGTCGAGGCGCTCGACCGCGAGATTCGCGCCGCGCACGAAATCGCGCCGGACGGCTTCGTCGCGGTGAACGTGATGCGTGCGCTGTCAAATTACGCCGAGCTCGTGGTGCAGTCCTGCAAAAGCGGGGCGAACGCCATCATCTCGGGCGCGGGACTCCCTTTCGACCTGCCCGAACTGACGGAAAAATTCAAAAACGTGGCGCTCATCCCGATTCTTTCGGAAGAACGCGGCGTGCGCGCAGTGCTGAAGAAATGGATGCGCAAGGGACGGCTACCGGACGCCATCGTCATCGAACACCCGCGCTACGCCGGCGGGCATCTGGGCGCCACGCGCATGGAAGAGGTGAACGATCCGAAATTCGATTTCACGCGCGTGTTGGAGGAAATCCGACGTGTGATTCAGGAGCTGGGTATCGCGCTCGGCAACATCCCGCTGATACCCGCGGGGGGGATCAACTCATTCCAGAAGCTCAAGGAGCTTTTCGACATGGGAGCCGCCGGTGCGCAGATCGGCACCCCCTTCGCCGTCACCGAGGAATGCGATGCCCATCCCAATTTCAAGAAGGTGCTGGCCGAGGCCAAACCCCAGGACATCGTGACCTTCATGAGCGCCGCCGGGCTGCCCGCGCGCGCGGTCTTGACGCCGTGGCTGAAAAATTATCTGGCCAAGGAAGACAAATTGCGGGCCAAAGCGGCACCCGATTGCGTCCAATGTCCGAGCCAGCTCGAGTGCCTGTCACATTGCGGCTTCAAGGACGGGAACCCCCACGCCGGCCAGTTCTGCATCGAGACGCAACTTGCAGCGGCCCAGCGCGGCAATATTCAGCAGGGGCTGTTCTTCCGCGGTTCGGAATCGCTGCCCTTCGGCGCGGAGATACGCAAAGTTCGTGAGCTGCTGGAAGTCCTGTTGACCGGGCGTTCGCTCGTCACCACCAATTGAGGCGTGGCCGACCGTCGCGCCTACGTCAGGCAATAAAGGTAAGGAAGGCGATACAGCCGGGACCGGTTACAGGCTGGGCGTGGCGTCGCGCCCCCCGCGTCGATTCTCGTGCCGGCTCTGGCAAGTGATGCAGCGCTTGGCCGTGGGATAGGCGTCCAGGCGCTCAAGCGCGATGGCATCATTGCAATCCACGCAAGTCGCGTAAGTTCCGGTCTTGATACGCTCCAGCGCTGCCTCCACGTCTCGGATTTCCTCCAGTTCGCGGGCGCGGGTGGTGATATTGATGCCGCGCAGCAGATCGGCAAAGGATTCATCGCCGGTATCGTGCACCATCCCTGCCAGTTCGCTGTAGTCTTCCTGGATCGAATTGGCCAGTTCACGATGAATAATCTCGCGCAATTCCTCGCGGCGATTTCTCAGCCGTTGCTCGAGCTGCTGCAGTTGTTTGTCAGAAAGTTCCGGCATGCTCAATACCCTCTACTGGGTTATTCAGTGCGGCCACATCGATACTCGTTCAAGCCTAACACACTCCTCGGTCTTTTAAGGGTTTACCGTGAGTCCTTCGCGCGAACTCCGCACAAGATACGCGCGCTTGCGCAATATTGTCTACTGTCCGACGACCAAGGGAAGCTCTGCCCGGGAACTGCACGTCGGCAGGGCCAGGCGATACCTGAGACGCAATCCCCAGGGGGACGATGCTTGCAGGGAGGGAACCGGTTGGGTGTATTTTACCAAAGAGACGAAAAATAAACGGAGCGGAGGCAGAGGCCGAATCATACTCAATCCTGATGAGAGTATGTTCTAGCGCTTGGCAGAAACAGCGCGGGGCGGAGAACCGGTCGTATTCACATCGATACCGTTGATTTCCTCGAGCCGTTTGCGGTCGAGGATGCGGATAAATCCTCTTCCGCTCTCGATAAGCTTTCTGCGGACAAAATCGGCCATCACGCGGCTCACGGTCTCCTCCGTCAGACCGAGCATTTCGGCAATTTCGCGGCGCGAGAGACGCAGCGGGAGGTCGCCGTTCGGATCCCCGCCCAGCGGTACCAGCGACAACAGGAAGCTTGAGACTTTTTCCGGCGCCGTCTTCAGCCCCAGATCACGAATCAGCGATTCGGCCTGGTCCAGTTCATGACTGAGCGTTTCGATCACGCGCAACGAGATCGCCGGGTTGGCCTCGATGATATTCCGCAGGTCATCGTGACTGATCTTGCAGGCCACCACGTCCGTCAGTGCTTCAGCCGTAAACGGGTATGTGCGACCCTTGAACGTCTCGATGCCCAGCAGCTGTCCGGCGACCGCGATCCGCAAGATCTGTTGCCGTCCGTCCGGCATGGAACTCGTGAGCTTGAGCTGTCCGTGTCGCAAGGCGAACAGATATGTGGCCGGATCGCCCTCGCGGAACAGCGCTTCGCGCGGTTCATACAGTTCGCGGATCAGGTGCTCGCGAAGCTGGCAAATCTGATCCTTCGAAAGCCCGGCATACAAACGGTCTTCACACAGAACACAGGCTTTGACTTCGCAGGAGCACGTAGCCATATCTTGAATTATTAGCCCCTATGATTAACCCAGCAACTAAAGTGAAAGTTGTAAAGTAGCAAGGTAGTAAAGTTCTTTGGTCGGACTATTGATCAATATCAATATTCTGCTTTGGTTGCTGGAAACGGCAGGAATAAAACGCGCAGTCAGGCTTGGCGTAAAGCTCGAATGAGCGGTTTGTCGAGCAGGTGCACAAACCCCTTGTCCACACCGCCCAGCCGTTTGCCGCGGCCACCGGCAAAAAATCACTCCGGTAATATCGCGCGCGTTAACAAGAGGGGCTTACAGGTCATCCTTAGAAATCCGTACTTAAAGGGATCGCGAGTACGGTGTCGCCTTGCCTGAAACCGGGACTCTCGGCCTCGATACGGATGAAACCGTTGGTTTCGCGCAACGGCCCCAGCATGTGCGAGCCTTGTCCGCGCAGCGCTGTCGCCTGGAGTTGGCCGTCTTCGGCGGCGAGCCGT
The DNA here is from genome assembly GCA_029863005.1 of Gammaproteobacteria bacterium. GTDB lineage: Bacteria > Pseudomonadota > Gammaproteobacteria > Acidiferrobacterales > Sulfurifustaceae > Sulfuricaulis. The sequence continues at coordinate 5,545 of JAOTWF010000007.1, forward strand.
GCGCGCACGAATTCGGTGCGGCCGGGGTGACGACGGAAATCATGGGTGGCTCTCGCCGCCAGTTGCGGCAGACGCGGGTTGCCATGATGCCAGGTAATGAGCGCGGGCTCGACGAACAGCTTGAAAGTGACGAGGCTCGATACCGGATTGCCCGGCAGGGCGAAAAAATGCGCGCGGTGACCCACGCGCCCGAAGGCGATCGGCTTGCCGGGTTTGATTTTCGCCTTCCAGAGTTTTATTTCGCCGATCTCGGCGAACAACTGCTTCACGAGATCGTGTTCGCCGACCGAAGCCCCGCCGCTGGTGATGACGAAGTCGTACTCCGCGGAGGACTGAAGCCACGCGCGTAATTCGGCGGGATCGTCCCGCACCGTCCCGCCGTCCACGGCCTCCATGCCAAGTTCACGCAGCAACCATAACGTGGCCAGGCGATTGGATTCGTAAATCTGTCCAGGGCGCAAGGGAGTGCCGGGCTTGACAAGCTCATCGCCGGTGGCGGCCACCAACACCCGTGCACGCGGGTAGACGGGAATCTCTTCCACGCCGGCGGCGGACAGCAAGGCCAGATCGTAGGAAGACAGCCGGCGTCCGGCCGGATACAACCTGTCGCCACGGCGGAAATCCTCGCCCTGCCTTCGCCGATGACTGCCCGGTTGAACCGATTTGGGGAATATCACCTTCGCCCCATCGCGCTTCACGTCTTCCTGGATCACGATGGTGTCGGCACCTTGGGGCATCGGCGCGCCAGTGAAAATCCGCATGGTTGTGCCGCTTGCGAGCTTTCGCGGCGCATCGCCGCAGCGGCTTTCGCCTTCAAGCGGCAAAACAAACCCGGCGGCCACCAGTTCAGCGGCGCGCACAGCATAACCGTCCATGGCGGAATTATCGAAGGCGGGATTATCCACCTGCGCCTGCAGTTCCTGGGCGGTGAAACGCCCATGCGCCTGCGCCAGCGACACCGTCTCGGTCGCGGTGGCCGGCATGATCTCTGCCAAGATAGCGTCGCGGGCTTGCTCGAGGCTCAGCATAAATGAAGCCCTACTCCGCTGCGCTCCGTTCGTCCAGTCATAAGGCGAGAACGGTAGCTCATTTCCCGGCCGGGGTGTAGGGTGTATACCGAAACCGCTGGAATGATTAGGACTGGTTTCCCACGGGACCTCGTGAGATGAGGGAGCGCGCTTCATCGAGGCTCTGCACGCCGATGGCCATCAGCACGCCATCGATGATCACGGCTGGAATGGTCTTGAGATCCAGTTGATCGGCAAGTTGTTGCCCCTCTACGTCGGTCAGATTCACCATGGATAAGTCGAGCGCTGATTCCTCGGCCACTTGGCGCCAGATGTTTTCCGCCTGCTTGCACGGGACACATGATTCCGAAACCAGTAACTGGACTTTCATCCCCTTCTTGTTCCTCCGGTTTGGCAACCGTCTAACATTCAATAAAACGATTCGACGGCTCAAGCGACGGCTACCACTCTGAAACGGCGCGTTACCCATGGCCTTGACCTTGGTCAAGCGGCCCCCCGGGAGGTTATGATTACGCCATGAATCATTCCCCGGATGTGGCTCAAGCCTTGCGTCACGCCTACCTGTTCGCGGAAATGTCCGAACCGCATCTGCAGGCGCTCGTCCAAGGCATGGCGGATATTCACCTCGAACCCGGCAAGGCGCTGTTCCGTCAGGGACAGCCGGCGGAGCGGTTTTATTTTCTGCGCGAAGGGCTCGTCAAGCTTTTCCGCCTGTCGCCGGACGGCGATGAAAAAATCATCGAGATCATGCGCCCGGGTGAAACCTTCGCCGAGGCAGTCATGTTCATGGGCCCCCAGGGACGCTACCCGGTCAATGCCGAAGCCATCAACGAGAGCCGGGTTTATGCCTTCGAGCAAAAGGTTTTCCTAAACCTCCTGCGTGAATCGAACGAAGCCACATTCGGCCTGCTCGCTTCCATGAGCCGGCGGCTGCACATGCTGGTCAATCAGATCGAGAGCCTCACGTTGCAAAACGCGACTTACCGCCTGGTGGCGTATTTGCTGGAGCAGATTCCGCGCGATGTTAAAACATCGCCGGAGGTGCAGCTCACCACGCCCAAGGGCGTGATCGCCTCGCGCCTCGCGATCCAGCCCGAGACGCTTTCACGCATCCTCGGCAAACTGCGCCAGGGCGGACTGATCGAGGTGCACGGCCATCACATCACCATCCGCAACGTGCAGGCGTTGCGCGACACCGTGCACCTGCCACCGCAGGAATAGTTATCGGAAAAGATGTCATGAGCAAAAGTACCAAAGCTCCATTCGTTCCCCTCTGCATCGCGGTGCTCACGGTATCGGACTCACGCACACGCGAGAATGACACCTCCGGCGATCTCATCGCAGAGCGGCTGACCAACGCCGGGCACAAGCTGGCGGCGCGCGCGATTCTGACGGACGACGTCAAGAAACTGCGCAAACAGTTACGCGCCTGGATGAAGGACAAGAACGTGGATGCGGTGATCTCGACCGGCGGTACGGGACTGACGAAACGCGATGTCACCCCCGAAGCGTTCGAACCGCTGTTCACCAAACACATCCCCGGTTTCGGCGAGCTGTTCCGCTGGCTGTCCTTCGAGGAAATCGGCACTTCCACCATCGAGTCGCGCGCGCTGGCCGGTGTGGCCGATGACACGCTGGTTTTCTGCTTGCCGGGTTCGACCGGTGCCTGTCGCACCGGCATGGACAGGATCATTCTGCCGCAGCTGAATGCCGCCACCGGTCCCTGCAATCTCACTGGGATGCTGCCGCGCATCCGGCACGATCCCGCGCCTAAAATATAATGACATTCTGAACGGGGCATATCGAAATAAGGCTTCCTTTTACAGGTTGAACAAAGGACTACATTCATGATCAAGCTGACCCATCTCAAAGAGTCCGGCGAGGCCCACATGGTGGACGTGGGCGCGAAGGACGTTACGTCCCGCGAAGCGGTGGCCGAAGGCCTGATCCGCATGCAAGCGGAAACGCTCAGGCTCATCGTCGAAGGTGGACATAAAAAAGGCGATGTCCTGGCGGTCGCGCGCGTGGCCGGAATCATGGCGGCCAAAAAAACCGCGGAGCTCATCCCGCTGTGCCATGCCATTGCCCTCACAGCCGTTGACATCGAGTTGACCGCCGATGAAACAAAATCGGCGGTGTATTGTCGCGCTACCGTGCGCACGCAAGCCCGGACCGGCGTGGAAATGGAAGCACTCGCCGCCGTGGAAATCGCTCTCCTGACCATATATGACATGTGCAAAGGGATAGACCGTGGAATGACATTGACCGATATCGGTCTGGTTTCGAAAACCGGCGGCCGGTCCGGCCAGTGGCATCGCTGACAGGCGGATTTCGAATACGGTTGTGACGCTAATTTGTCGGCGTTATGCTGTTGCTGGGAAATTCCCGTGCCAAGGAGTTAATTATGGAAAAGAACATTGGCCAAGTGGACAAGACGCTGCGCGTCGTCATCGGGATTGCACTGCTGAGTCTGATTTTTATCCTCGAAGGAAACGCGCGCTGGTGGGGGCTGATCGGCATTGGCCCGATACTCACGGTGGTCATGGGTTGGTGTCCGGCCTACACCCTGCTGGGCGTGAGCACCTGCAAGAGAAAGCCGTCCTGACAATCGCGGCGTCGCGATCAGCGAAGAAAATTCGCCGGTAACGAGCGTGGCTATTCCAGCTTCGCTCATGCAATCCTGCGCGCGAGGACATACAATACACCCTCATCGAACGACCCCCTGAAAAAGGTTTGACCGAGCCTTCATGCCCCGAACCGAATCGCCGCCAGCCCTGGTGCTCAATCACGGCCTGACCTTCGCTGATCTTTTCACTCCTGAAGGACTCGAGAGAATCGACAGGCTGTTCCTGACCGAGCTGCGTGCGAGCAACATCAAGGGGCACGACACCCTGTTGGCTTGGCGCGCCGGAACGCAAACCCTGTCGCCGCTCCAGGTGAGTGAGCTCCTGCTCGCGGCCGGGCCGGTGCTGGAAGATTTCATCATCAAGCTTTTCAACATCCATGAGGCGCTGGAGGAAATGCGGCAGCGCACGCTGACGCACGATCCGGTATTCCATTTCAAAAAATTCTTTGTGCAGCGGCGCGCGCGCCGGCGCCTGCTGAAAAAAGAGGAGTTTGAGAATTTCGCCGAGCTGGACAGCTGGCTCAGTCGTTCACTCCAACAGGCCGGGATCGACGATGCCGACCGCGAGCTGGCGACAGCGAAATACGGCGAGCAACTGCTGAAAGATGATAAAGCCCATGCCGAGGGCATTGAGAAACTCACGCGCTGGTGCCTGCGTGCCCTCACCGTCCCCGAGGGCAAGGCCGCCGTTAAAGGCTGGGTGAGTTTCCGGCTCCCGGAAGGCATCGATCACCAGAAACTGGTGCCCATCATTCCCGTGAACGATGACCTGGGACGTCTGGCCGGACCGCCGGAACGGCTGTGGGCACGCGATGGCTTCAAGCTCACCGATCCGCGCATGAACGCGCGCGAAATCCAGAATGAGATCCATTATTGCATTTACTGCCACGACCACGACGGAGATTTCTGTTCCAAAGGTTTCCCCGAGAAAAAGGGAGCACCCGACAAGGGCCTCAAGGTCAATCCACTCGGTGTGACGCTCACCGGCTGCCCGCTGGATGAAAAGATCTCCGAGATGCACCTGTTGAAGAAATCGGGGCATGCCATCGCCGCGCTCGCCATGATCACGGTGGACAACCCCATGTGCGCCGCCACAGGTCATCGCATCTGCAACGACTGCATGAAGGCCTGCATCTACCAGAAGCAGGATCCGGTAAATATCCCGCAGACCGAAACGCGCATCCTGACCGACGTGCTCGACCTGCCCTGGGGCGTGGAGATCTACGACCTGCTTATTCGCTGGAATCCGCTGCGTCCCAAACAATGGCTCCCGAAACCGTATAACGGACTGAAAATTCTGGTCCTGGGGATGGGACCGGCGGGCTTCACACTGGCGCATCACATGCTCATGGAAGGATTCGCCGTGGTCGGGGCGGAGGGCCTCAAAATCGAAGCCCTCCCGGAAAAACTGGTAAGCGAGCCGATTCGCGATTTTACGGTATTAGAGGAATCACTCGACACCCGCATCATGGCGGGCTTCGGCGGCGTGGCCGAATACGGCATCACCAATCGCTGGGACAAGAATTTCCTAAAACTTATTTATCTCTCGCTCTCGCGCCGACAACACTTCCAGGTGTTTGGTGGTGTGCGCTTCGGCGGCACACTGACCGTCGAAGATGCCTGGGAACTCGGATTCGATCACATCGCCATCTGCATCGGCGCGGGCCTGCCGCAGGCACTGCCCGTGCCCGGCAGCCTCGCCCCCGGCATGCGCCAGGCGAACGATTTCCTCATGGCGTTGCAGCTGACCGGTGCCGCCAAGCATTCAAGCCTGGCCAATCTGCAAGTCCGTCTGCCAGCCGTGGTAATCGGCGGCGGTCTTACAGGCGTGGACACGGCCACGGAAATCCAGGCGTACTACATCGTGCAAGTTGAAAAGATGCTTGAGCGGTATGAGATGCTTTCCAAGGCCAAAGGTGAACCGACGGTCCGCGCCGGTCTCGATGCAGCCTCGCTCAATATCCTGGATGAATTCCTGACACACGGCCGCGCCGTGCGCGCGGAACGCCACCGCGCCAAGCAGGCCGGTGAACAACCCGATTTCGTGAAACTCATTCGCCAGTGGGGTGGCGTCACCATCACCTACCGCAAGGGCATGAACCAATCACCCGCCTACACCCGCAATCACGAAGAAATCATCAAGGCCTTTGAAGAAGGCATCTATTACGCCGAAGGGCTCGATCCGAAAGAGGCGCGCGTAGACCCGGACGGCCAGGTCCAGGCCTTGGTGGCGAAACGCCTGCGGCCTGACGATAACGGGAAATGGAACGACACCGGCGAGGAAGTGACGATACCGGCGCGCGCGATTCTCGTGGCCACCGGCGCGCGCCCGAACGTGGCTTATGAATTCGAGCACAAGGGCCACTTCCACAAGGAACGCGGCCATTACCAGACGCATCATGACTTGAACGGCAAGTTTGAGCCGGTGCCGGTGGCTCCCCACTGCAAGGTCAGCGACTTCGGACCGTTTACCTCTTATCGTAGCAAGCACGGACACCGTGTCAGTTTTCTCGGCGACACGCACCCAGTATTCCACGGTAGCGTGGTCAAGGCCATCGCCTCGGGCCTGCGCACCTATCCTAAAATTTTGGCGAGCCTCGGATCCCGAATTAATCAGAAAGGTGACATCCGGGAATACCATCAATTCCGGCTGCGCATGGAGGAACTGCTGGCCGCGCGTGTGGAATCGGTCAAGCGCCTCACACCCTCGGTGGTGGAACTTAAAGTGCGCGCGCCGATGGCAGCGAAGCGCTTCAAGGCCGGCCAATTTTTCCGCTTGCAGAATTTCGAGACGCGCTCGGCCGTGGTGGACGGAACCCGCCTGCAGACCGAGGCACTCGCCATGACCGGAGCGCGTGTGGACCCGGCCACGGGCATCGTTTCACTCGTGGTAATCGAGCGCGGCGCCAGCTCACGCCTGGTGGCGGCTTTGCAGCCCGGCGATCCGGTGGCACTCATGGGGCCGACCGGCGTGCGCGCGACGATTCCGCACGGCGGCGAAACCATTCTCTTCATCGGCGGTCGCCATGGCGCGGCGCATGTGCAATCGACCGGCTTGGCGCTGCGCGAAAAAGGCAATCGCGTGCTATTCGTCGGTTGTTTCGATACGGCGCAGGATGTCTTTTGCCAAGATGAAATTGAGCAGGCCGCGGACACGGTGTTGTGGATAACGGCCGAGGGTCTGCCAATCACACCACGCCGTCCCCAGGACCACTCCGTCACGGCGCCCGTGCTGGAGGGAATCAGCCAATACGCCGCAGGCAAACTGGGCCATATTCCTATCCGGCTACAGGACGTCACGCGCGTTCAGGTGGTTGGGAGCAACCGGCTGGTGCGGCTGATCCGCGATGGCCGGGCCGGGGAACTTGCGCTTTATCTGACAAAAAACCAGATGACCACGGCTTCGATTTCAACGCCGATGCAATGTTGCCTGAAAGGTGTTTGCTCCCAGTGTCTGCAATGGCAGCGGGACCCCGCCACCGGCAAGCGCACCAAGGCGGTATTTGGCTGCTCGTGGCAGGACCAGCCGCTCGATATCGTGGACCTGGACAACCTCGACGAGCGGCTATCCCAGAACCGGGTACAGGAACATCTCACCAACCAGTGGCTGGATTTCCTCCTTCTGCGTCATAATGGCGCCCGGGCTTAGTGGGGAACTCGTCAACCCGGCCATGTCTCTAACGTTGAACATACATTCGCCTTAATTTTATCTGGAGGTCTTCATGCGCAATCTGGTTCCTGTAAGTGCTATCACCGTCCTGCTACTGGCGGGCTGCGCCGGCGGTCTTGGCAGCGGCGATTACGAACGTGGACAAACGCGCGGGGTCCAGGAAGTCCAGATGGGCACGGTGGAATCCGTGCGCGAGGTTAAGATCGAAGGCACCAAAACCGGCATCGGTAGCACCGCGGGCGCCGTCGTCGGCGGCGTCGCCGGCAGCGATGTGGGCGGCGGCAAGGGCCGGATTGTAGGTGGCGTCCTGGGCGCGGTCGTCGGCGGTGTCGCCGGCGCGGCGGTGGAAGAAGGCACCACTCGCCAGAAAGGCATTGAAGTCACCGTCAAGCTCGACGGCGGACGGATGATTGCCGTGACGCAAGCAGCGGATGAGGAATTCAAGGTCGGTGACCGCGTGCGCATCCTCTCGGGGAGTGGCGTTACGCGCGTAACGCATTAAAAATATTTCATTTGCCTATTAAAGCCGCCTATTCGGGCGGCTTTTTTATTGGGCGACCGCAAGACGCTTAAGGGTTATTTCCGGAACAGCCAGACAATCAGCGACAACACCAAGCTGATCAGAATCATCGTCGTGATCGGAAAATAGAAACGGAAATTCTCGCGCTCAACCACGAAATCCCCCGGCAGGCGTCCGAGGCCAAGTTTGACGAGCCACGGCCAGGCCAATCCCGCCACGATCAGGATAACGCCGAGGGTAACCAGAATTCGTGTCATGCGGTTTCCATTTCCAGAAATCGCAGAATTTCTTCCCGGCGATGCATCGCGTCCCGGTGCCCCAAACTGATCAGCTCGCGGCAAAAAGGTTTTTCAAACAGCAGATAACTGACCAAATTCGATCCATTGCGGTTGAAAGCACCGAGACCGCGCAGCAAAAACCGAATGGCGCGTGGCAGATGATGCGCATGGCGTGCAGCGATTTTCTCAATATCTTCGCTCGGGGAAATCACCAGCACATCGACATTGCGCAAAGCCACACCGCCCTCACGCAATTGCTCGGTAGAGATGAGGCTGATGGTTTTGTTGATGCGCTGCAGACGCTCGAGATCCGCCTCGAGGCTATCCAGGAAAATACTGTTCAGCACGTGTCCGGCGATTTGCGCGAGCGAGGGATATTCAGCGGGTACTCCGCGCTCTGGTGTCGGACTTTCATACCGCACGCCTACCACCAGCACCCGATTTGCGCCCAGATGCAGCGCAGGGCTGATGGGGGCGATCTGGCGCATGGAACCATCACCGAAATATTCACGGTTGATTTTCTCTGCGGAGAAAACGAAGGGAATCGCGGAGGACGCCATGAGATGGTCGATGGTGATGTTGGCCACACTGCCGACACGCCGCGCGCGGCGCCAAGTGCCCAACGAAGACACGCCCTGAAAAAAAGTCACGGATTGCCCCGAGTCGTAGCCCGAGGCCGTGACGCTCAGCGCATGCAGGGCACCGGCGTCAATCGACTTCTGTATTCGGGCGCAAGGCATGGTCTGCTTCAGCAGACGCCGCAGCGGCGCGCGGTCGAGCAGTGCATGCGGATTGCGCCGGCCCAGCCCCCCCAGCATCAAGGCTGCCGCCCAGCGCAGCCCGTTCGCAATCACGCCCGGTGTATCGGCACGGAAAACCTGATGCACGCTAAAATTGCGCCACACGTAATTGAGGCGCCGCACGCCTTCCTGGAATCGGGTGGCGTAGATCGCGAGCGTGGTGGCATTGATGGCACCGGCCGAACTGCCGCAGAGGATAGGAAACGGATTCGGGGATTCCCGTGGAAGCATTTCCGCGATGGCCTTGAGCACGCCCACCTGGTAGGCCGCGCGCGCGCCACCGCCGGCCAGAATCAGACCTACCTTGGATTTATCCACCTCGTCCTTCATGTCACCATAGCGTCGCAGGATTCCTTGTTCTTTCAGACGCCGCTTCCATGCTTCGTTTATGATTGTCCCATCGCATCATTATTATAGTTAACGGAGGCTAAAGCCATGGCGAACCTCGGACATGTCGTTTTTTACGTGCGCGACCTGGATAAATCCACGGCGTTCTACCGCGACGTGGTGGGGCTGAAGTTGGTTGGCCGGATATTCAACGGCCGGGCGTCGATGTTGACAGGTGGATCCACGCACCATGAACTGTTGCTCATCGAAGTCGGCGCCGCCCCCGGTCCCTTGCAGGGCAAACATATCGGCCTGTATCACGTCGGCTGGAAGATCGGCGAGAACCTCGATGACCTGCGCCGGGCCCATGAACGTATCCTCGCCAGTGGCTACGACATCGATGGAATGTCCGACCACACCGTGAGCCAGAGCCTGTATCTGCACGATCCGGACGGGAACGAAATCGAACTTTTCACCGACGACCCAAGTGTGGACTGGCGCCGGTCGCGGGAATGGATGGAAGTACCGGTTAAACCACTAACTCTTTGACTCAAGCTTTATCAGTCTTAAAGATTTAAGTTGAGAACAGTCATCGGATATTCGGTACAGGTTCGGCATGATCTGATAGACTGCAAACATTGTATTGAGCGAGGTCATTCTCGATGGTCACGCGAGTCACGGAAGCGATGGTTTACGATGCGCTTAAGAAGGTCATCGACCCGGAGCTTAAGCACAATATCGTCGAACTGGGTTTCATCCAGGACATGGACATTGTCGATGATTACGTGCATCTTGAAATCCAGCTCACCACGCCCTACTGTCCCTACGCGGAGAACATCGTGTCGGATATCCGGCGTGCCGTGGAAGGCATCGAAGGCGTGACGCGCGTCGAGGTCGAGCGCGCCTGCATGAAAGAATCCTGAAAACGGCATGCCTTGCTCCTGCCCCGGCAGATTTTGACGATTCATTGGTGGCTGTTCCTCCCGCTCTTGCCTAAACTTGTCTCGCCGCATTCGTTTCCTAACGTTTAATTCATGAGCATGCCGTACACTGACCGTACTCTGGCACTGGCGGGTCTGTTCCAGGCCGCGCGCCTGGCACAGCAACTGGCGCGCGAAGGGCGCGCCGAACCAGGCGCGTTCGCGGCGAGCATTCTAAGCCTGATGCTAATCGATGCGCCCAGTACCGACGCGGTGTACGGGGGGGCCCGGGGGGTGACGACGGGATTGGAACAGCTCCGAAGCAAATTAACCGGCAATACCCAGCCCAACGATGCCGAATTGGCCCGCTATGTCATCGCCATGATCCATCTCGAGGGACAGTTGCGACGTCAGACCGACATGCAGGAGGTCATTCGTCGGGGGATCGAGGCGGCGCGCGAACAAATGAAATTCTTTGAGGCAACCGAAAACGACGAAACGGTACATCCGCGACTCGTCGAAAAACTCGCCGATCTCTATACCCAGACCATCAGCACGCTCTCCCCGCGCATCATGGTCAATGGCGAGCACGGCCATCTGAGCAATCCATCGATCGCCGCCAAGGTCCGCGCGGTTTTGTTCGCTGGCATTCGCGCAGCATTTCTCTGGCACCAGCTCGGCGGCAACCGCTGGCAATTGCTGTTCAGCCGCCGGAAGATTGCCGTGGAAGCTGGAAACATCCTTGAAAATCTGGAAGCAACCCGCACGAACTAGCGACCAAGTTTACTTCTGCCGCTTCGCGAATTTTACTGTGGGGCATGACACGCCGGGCCGGGGTAATCGACGGCCGGCTGTTGGGTTGACTCAGGGCTTAAGCTTATTTTTTAGAAGCTCGTTGACCTGCCCGGGGTTGGCTTTGCCCTGCGAGGCTTTCATCACCTGACCGACAAAATAACCGAACAACGCCTCCTTGCCGGCACGATACTGCTCAAGCTGCTTCGGGTTTTTCGCAATCACTGCGTCAATCACCTTCTCGATCGCGGCCCCATCGGTGATCTGCTTTAACCCTTTCTTTTGAATGACAGCATCGGCGTCACCTTCGCCGTTCCACATCGCCTCGAAGACTTCCTTGGCGATCTTGCCCGAGATGGTGTTATCGGCCAGGCGCTTCAACAGGCTGGACATCATCCTGGCCGTGACGGGGGAAGTGGCGATATCCCGGTTGTCGCGGTTCAAAAACGCTGACATTTCAACCGTGATCCAGTTGGCGGCGATCTTGGGATCGGCACCGGACTCGCACAGCACCTGCTCGTAGTAATCTGCCATTTCGCGCGAAGATGTAAGCACGCTGGCATCGTAGGCATTGAGGCTGTACTGCTTTATGAAACGCGCGCGTTTAACGTCCGGCAATTCCGGCAGGGTTTTTTTCACGTCCGCGATGAAGGCGTCATCCAGCACCAGCGGGGGCAAATCGGGATCAGGAAAGTAGCGGTAGTCCATGGCCTCTTCCTTGCTGCGCATGGAGCGCGTGGCGTTCTTGTCCGAATCGTACAGGCGAGTTTCCTGCACGACTTTACCACCGCCCTCAAGTAATTCGATCTGGCGCTCGACCTCGAACTCGATCGCCTTCTCGACGAAGCGGAAGGAATTGATATTTTTGAGTTCGGCGCGCGTGCCGAATTTTTTTTCCCCAAACGGTCGCACCGAAACGTTGGCATCACAACGGAACGAACCTTCCTGCATGTTGCCATCGCAGATTTCCAGGTAACGCACCAGTTCGTGCAGCTTCTTGAGATACGCCACAGCCTCTTTCGACGAGCGCATGTCCGGTTCAGAGACGATTTCGAGCAGCGGCGTACCCGCGCGGTTCAAGTCGATCCCGGTCATGCCGTGGAAATCCTCATGCAGGCTTTTGCCGGCGTCCTCTTCCAGGTGGGCACGGGTAATACCGATGACTTTTTCCGAACCATCGACATCAATCGTGATATGGCCCTTGGCCACGATGGGCAGTTCGTACTGGCTGATCTGGTAACCCTTGGGCAGATCGGGATAAAAATAATTCTTGCGCGCGAACACCGAGCGGTGGTTGATCTGCGCGCCGATGGCCAGCCCGAACTTGACCGCCATATGCGCGGCTTCCCGGTTGAACACCGGCAGAACGCCGGGCAGCGCAATATCCACCGCGCACGCCTGCGTGTTCGGTTCGGCCCCGTATTTCGTGGCGGCCGCAGAGAACGCCTTGCTTCGCGTCAGAAGCTGGGTGTGCACCTCAAGACCGATGACGGTTTCCCATTCCATCAGCTGAATCCCTTCGGCGTCCGTTGATGCCAGTCGGTCACTTGTTGGTAGCGATGCGCGACATTCAGCAGACGCGCTTCATCAAAATATTTTCCGATCAATTGCAAACCGATGGGCAACCCCCGGGCATCGAAACCCGCGGGCACGGACATCCCCGGGAGGCCGGCGAGATTAATCGGCACCGTATAGATATCGTTCAAATACATCGCCACCGGGTCATCGGTCTTCTCGCCGATTTTGAACGCCGTCGAGGGGCTGGTGGGTCCCATAATCACGTCGCAGACCTCGAAGGCCCGGCGGAAATCCTCGGCGATCAGGCGGCGCAGCTGCTGTGCCTTGAGGTAGTAGGCGTCATAATAGCCGGCCGAAAGGGCATAAGTGCCGATCATGATGCGCCGCTTGACCTCGGGGCCGAAACCCTCGGCGCGCGTTTTGCAGTACATGTCCAGCAAATCCTTGTAATCGCTCGCGCGGAAACCGTAGCGCGCACCGTCGTAACGCGACAAATTCGATGACGCCTCGGCCGGGGCCAGCACGTAGTAGCAAGGGATGGCAAGCTGGCTGTTCGGCAGACTCACTTCCAGCACCTGCGCGCCAAGCTGCTTGAATTCACCGATCGCCGCCTGAATCACCTGCGCGATCTCCGGGTTCAAACCTTCGCCGAAATATTCCTTAGGCAGACCGATGCGCAGACCTTCGATCTTCTGATCCAGCGTTTTGGTGTAATCCGGCACCGGCGCGTCCACCGAGGTCGAGTCGCGCGCATCGAACCCAGCCATGGCATTCAGAAGCCAAGCGCAGTCCTCCGCCGTGCGGCACAGGGGGCCGCCCTGATCGAGCGAAGAGGCAAACGCGATCATCCCGTAACGCGAGACGCGCCCGTAACTGGGCTTCAAGCCCGAAAGACCGGTGAGCGCCGCCGGTTGGCGGATGGATCCACCGGTGTCGGTGCCGGTCGCGGCCGGGGCCAGCCGCGCGGCCACGGCGGCGGCCGAGCCGCCCGAGCTCCCGCCCGGGACCGTTTCGGGATTCCAGGGGTTTTTCACCACACCATAATAAGACGTCTCATTGGACGACCCCATGGCAAACTCGTCCATGTTGGTCTTGCCAAGGCACACCGCGCCGGCCCGGTTGAGTTTGTCGATGACGGTGGCATCGTAGGGAGCTGTGAAATTTGAGAGGATTTTCGAGCCACAGGTGGTAAGCCAGCCGTCGGCGCAGAAAATGTCTTTCTGGGCGACCGGGATACCGGTCAGTGCACCACCTTCGCCCCGGGCGATGCGGACATCAGCCGCTTTCGCCTGCGCCAGCGAACGTTCGGGGTCCACGGTGATGAAGGCGTTCAGGTTTTGGTACCGGCTAATCCGCTCCAAAAACACTGTTGTCAGCTCGGCGCTGGAGAATTCCTTTCGACCCAGGGCGCGCGACAGTTCAGCAACGGTTTTTTCGAACATGAAGGTTCTTGACGATAGGGCGGCAAAAACTACTCTATTACCTTAGGAACCAGGTACAGGCCGGCCTCGACCGAAGGTGCGATTTTCTGAAACTTCTCGCGCAGGTTAGGCTCCGTGACCGTGTCCTCCCGCAGGCGCAGTCCTGACTCGTTCGGATGGGCCATGGGAGCAACGCCCGTCGTGTCCACGGCGTTCATCTGCTCGATCAGGACGAGAATGCGCGACAGCGTCTCGGCGTAGCTGGCAGCCTCTTGCTCGGTAATGGTCAAACGCGCAAGATGCGCCATCTTGCGTACTTGTTCACGGTCCAGTGACATTCGATTTCGTTCAAGGGATAGGAATGGAATCGCAAATTACCATATTCATCCCGCCGGTTGAACCGCCCGATAGCGGTTGATACAGTTAGCGCGTTCTATACGCCTTCAAGGACAGAATTCTCCTCATGTTCAAAAGCTTTCGTAGCTTCTTCTCCAGCGATATCGCCATCGATCTCGGTACCGCCAACACCCTGATATTCGTTCGCGACAAGGGCATCGTCCTGAACGAACCTTCGGTCGTCGCCATACGCCAGGATTACACCAGCCGCAACAATCGCTCGATCCTCGCCGTCGGCGTGGAAGCCAAAAAGATGCTCGGTCGCACACCGGGTTCGATCCAGGCGATCCGCCCGATGAAAGAAGGCGTGATCGCGGACTTCACCGTTACCGGTGAAATGCTCAAATACTTCATCCGCAAGGTGCATGAGAGCCGCATGTTCCAACCAAGTCCGCGCATTGTGATCTGCGTGCCTTGCGGTTCGACGCAAGTCGAGCGCCGTGCGATCCGCGAAGCCGCCATGAGCACTGGTGCGCGCGAGGTGTTTCTGATCGAGGAGCCGATGGCGGCGGCGATTGGGGCCGATCTCCCCATCATGGAACCGACCGGATCGATGGTGCTTGACATCGGAGGCGGCACCAGCGAGGTGGGCGTAATCTCCCTTGGCGGAATCGTGTATTCCCATACACTGCGCATCGCCGGCGATAAAATGGACGAGGCGATCGTCAACTATGTACGCCGCAAATACGGACTGCTCATTGGCGAAGCCAGCGCCGAGCACGTAAAAATGGAGATCGGCACCGCCTGGGAAGGAAGCGAAATCAAACGGGTGGACGTCAAAGGCCGGCACATCGCCGACGGCGTGCCCCGGGCTCAGGTCCTCAACAGTCAGGAAGTGCACGCGGCCCTGTCGGAGTGTCTGGCAGGCATTATCGGCGCAATCAAAATCGCACTCGAACAGACACCGCCTGAACTCGGGGCTGATATCGCCGAAAAGGGGCTGGTCGTTTCAGGGGGCGGGGCGCTGTTGCGCGACATTGACCGCATGCTGGCGGAGCAGACCGGGTTGCCGATCATCATCGCAGAAGATCCACTTACCACCGTGGTGCGCGGATGCGGCCGGGCGCTCATGGAGGCAGAAACACTGGGCGATGTCTTCGTGTACGAATAGGTCGCTCTCCCTTTCCGTTTTCCAAACCGCACCGGAACGTGCGCGTGCTGACCGTTCCCGACGTTATTCCAGCGTAATCGCACAGCTCGTCACTTATGATTAATGTCTTTGGCCGGTCCCTCGGCGCGCCGTCTCATCTGACCCGGCTCGTTCTGTTATCTGCGCTCTCCGTGGCGCTGATGATGCTCGATCATCGCGGACAACACCTGGAAAAAATCCGTACCGGGCTAAACACCCTCGCCTATCCCATCCAGCTCGTGGCCGCCGCCCCGGCCTACGTGGTCCGTCATCTCGCCGACTTTTTCACCACCCGCGGAACGCTTCGGGCCGACAACGAAAAACTCCTGGCCGAGCGTCAGTTGTTGCTTGCGCGCTTGCAGCAGTTCGAGGCGCTTGAACAGGAAAATCAGCGGCTGCGCCAGATGCTGGTGAGTGCCGCCCAAGTGGCCGACAAGGTCATTGCCGCCGAACTGGTCGAAGTCAGCGCAGAACCTTTCACGCGCAAGGTCGTGGTTGCCAAAGGCAGCCACGATGGCGTCTACGTTGGACAGTCGGTGATCGATGCGCACGGCATCATGGGACAGGTCACGCAAGTGGCCGGACGCGTCAGTCGCGTCACGCTCATCACCGACGCCGGACATGCCATTCCCGTGGTCAACAATCGCAGCAGCCTGCGCGCGGTAGTCTTCGGCACCGGTAATCCCGATACGGTCAAGGTACCGTACCTCACGGCCAACGCCGATATAAAGGAAGGTGACCTGTTGGTCAGTTCCGGCATGGGCGGTACTTTCCCTCCGGGATATCCGGTGGCGCAGGTGGTGAAAATCATCAATGATCCCAATGAGTCATTTCTTTCGATCACGGCCAAACCCACTGCCCGGCTCAATCATGGCAAGCAGGTCATGCTTGTCTGGCGCGGTGATGCGCCGAAGAGCGGGGGCAAAACCAAATGAGGTTGGGTGCGGACGGACGACGCCGTGCGACATTGATCGGTACGTTTGCCGCCGCCGTGATTCTCGCGATCATGCCATTCCCGAATTGGGCCGAACCGTTCCGTCCCGACTGGGTGGGGCTCGTGCTGATCTACTGGTGCCTCGCGATACCCGATCGCGTTTCCGTCGGCACCGGCTGGCTGGTAGGATTCATTCAGGACATCCTGTACGGATCGCTCCTCGGCAGTAATGCGCTCGCCAAAGCACTGGTGGCGTTTCTCGTCGTGCGTCTCCACCTGCAGGTGCGCATGTTTCCCCGCTGGCAGCAGGCCGCTTCGGTGCTCGGTTTGCTATTAGCCAATCAGTTGCTCGTCTTGTGGATACGCGGCGCCATCGGTCAGGCTCCGGAAACCATCAGTTACTGGACACCCAGCATCGTGGGTGCTGTTCTGTGGCCGTGGGTATTCATTATCCTGCGTGACCTGCGGCGGCGCGGCGGCATCAGTTGATCCATGCTCAATATTCCGATCAAGGATCATTTCCGGGAAACCCGGCTTTACAATGCGCGATTGACGGTGGTCGCGGCCGTGGTGCTCGTGTTGATACTGGCGCTGTTCCTGCGGCTGGCCTACCTGCAGGTTGTTTCCCATCGCCACTTCGAGACACTGTCGCAGGCCAATCGCGTGAAGCCGCTGCCGATCCCGCCACCGCGCGGTCTGATCCTTGACCGCCACGGATTTATTCTCGCGCAAAACTATCCGGTCTACACGCTGGAAATCATCCCGGAGCAGGTAGACGACATGGCTACCCTGCTCGAGGAATTGAAGCAGGTTGTTAGCCTTAATGAGGCTGATCTCAGGAACTTCCGAAAACAGATGCGTGAGCGCCCGCGATTCGAAAATTTGCTGCTGCGCTCGCACCTCACCCAGGAAGAAGCGGCGCGGGTGGCCGTTCGGCGGACCTACTTCAGCGGCGTCGAGCTCGAAGCGCGACTGCAGCGGCATTACCCCCTCGCCGGCCTGGGCGTGCATTTTCTGGGGTACGTCGCCCGCATCAATGAACAGGAGCTGGAACGCATTGACAAGGCGACCTATCGCGGCATGCAGCACATCGGCAAGCTGGGCGTCGAGCTCAGCTACGAAAAAGTCCTGCTCGGCCAAGTTGGTTTTGAAAAAGTGGAAACTAATGCGCATGGGCGCTCATTGCGTATTCTGGAACGTATCGCCCCGGTGGCCGGAAAAAACCTGCAACTCAACATCGATGCCAAACTCCAGTCATTGGCGGAACAAGCGCTGGGGAAACGACGCGGTGCCGTGATCGCCATGGATCCCTCGACCGGTGGTGTCTTGGCCTTTGTCAGCACGCCCACCTACGATCCCAATCCCTTCGTCAACGGCATCGCGCCGGACTCCTATCAGGCGTTGCTGAATGACCCGGACAAGCCGCTCATCAATCGCGCCCTGAACGGTCAATACGCCCCGGGATCCACCATCAAGGCGTTCCTCGGGCTCGCGGCGCTGGAGGCCGGGGATTTCGACGCGAGCCATCCCGTCACCTGTCCCGGGTGGTTCACGCTTCCGGGAAGCTCGCACCAGTTTCGCGACTGGAAAAAGGGAGGACACGGAATCGTTGATTTGCACGATGCGGTGGTGCAATCCTGCGATGTCTATTTCTACAAACTGGCCGTGGCCATGGGGGTTGATGCGATGAAGCAATTCCTTGCGGCCTTCGGGTTCAGCCAGAAAACGGGCGTGGACCTGTTAAACGAGTCGGAAGGTCTTTTGCCGTCGGTGGAATGGAAAGAAGCACGCGGCCAGAAATGGTATCCCGGGGAAACCGTGGTCACCGGCATCGGCCAGGGTCCGATCCTGGTGACACCGTTGCAGCTGGCGGCGGCCACGGCCTCGCTGGCCAATCAGGGTGTGCGCCCGAAGCCACGGCTTGTCCACGCCATCGTAGACGCCAAAACCGGTGTCGCCCGCGAGCCACCCACCGAATCTTTTCCGCCGATCGCTCTCAAAAACAACCAACATCTGGATATCATGATTCAGAACCTGACGGACGTGGTGCATACGAACAAGGGAACCGCCTACGGCATCGGGTATAACGCGCCCTACAAGATTGCCGGCAAGACCGGCACGGCGCAGGTAAAAAGTATTGCCCAAGGTCAGGCCTACAGTGAGAAACTCACCCCCGAGCGGTTTCGCGACCACGCCCTGTTCGTCTCCTTCGCGCCGGTCGGCAGCCCGAAAGTGGCGGTGGCGGTGATCGTGGAGAACGGTGGTCACGGCAGTTCCGCCGCGGCGCCCATTGCCCGCAAGGTCATGGACCATGTGATCTTGGGCAAGGCTTCCACTATCCCTGGCGTGGCAAGGCCGGTGATAGAAAACGAGGAATGAAACGGGACGCATGAGTAAATATGGAAATCAATAACACCTGATATGGATTGGCAACGCCTGCATCTCGACAAGACCCTCCTGTTCGCCCTCCTGGGGCTGGCGGTCATCAGCCTGTTTGTGGTCTACAGTGGCAGCGCCAAGGATGTCAACGCCACGTTGGGCCATTTCATGCGCTTGCTGCTGGGCTTTACGGTACTGGTGGTGGTAGCGCAGCTGCGTCCGGAAATTATCGAGCGCTGGGCACCTTATGTTTTCATCGGCGGCATGTTGCTGCTGATTGCGGTACTGGCCATCGGTGTCATTGGCAAAGGCGCGCAGCGTTGGCTCAATCTTGGGCTGTTCCGGTTCCAGCCATCCGAACTCATGAAGCTGGCGGTGCCGATGATGCTCGCCTGGTTTCTCGCGCGCGCCAATCTTCCTCCCACCCTGCCGCGGCTGGCCGCCGCCTTCTTCATGATGGCGGTCCCGGCGTTCATGATCATGAAACAGCCCGATCTGGGCACGGCGTTGCTGGTCTTTAGCGCAGGGGTTTTTGTGCTGTTTCTCGCGGGAATGCACTGGCGGATCATACTGCTTTTGCTCGCGGCTATCGTCATCGCTGCGCCTTTCGCCTGGAACTACCTGCACGACTACCAACGCCAGCGTATCCTCACGATGTTCAACCCGGAGGCCGATCCGCTCGGTACCGGGTATCACACCATCCAGGCGATGATTGCGGTCGGTTCCGGCGGGATCTATGGAAAAGGCTGGCTAAACTCCAGCCAGGCCCATCTTGATTATCTGCCCGAATCCTCCACCGACTTCATCTTTGCCGTGTTTGCCGAGGAATTCGGGCTCATCGGCAGCCTGCTGTTGGTGGCGATCTATACC
This sequence comes from Gammaproteobacteria bacterium, assembly GCA_029863005.1. Taxonomy (GTDB): domain Bacteria; phylum Pseudomonadota; class Gammaproteobacteria; order Acidiferrobacterales; family Sulfurifustaceae; genus Sulfuricaulis. The sequence goes on from JAOTWF010000007.1 coordinate 25,153, forward strand.
CTCATCGTCGCACGCAGCTTGTTGATTGCCTACCTCGCCAAGGACACGTTCACGCGCTTGCTGGCGGGCAGTTTGAGCCTGACTTTTTTTCTCTATTTCTTCGTAAACATCGGGATGGTGACCGGCATCCTGCCCATCGTTGGCATCCCACTGCCGGTCATGAGTTATGGCGGAACTTCCATCGTCACAATCATGGCCACTTTCGGCATCCTCATGAGCATCCAGACACATCGCAAAATCGCTGAATAGAACCAAGAATGATAAGACGAGCGAGCATTAGCGAACAGGGTTACAGTTATGCGTTTTGACTTCCCGTTAAAAATATCGATTCTCTGTCTTGCCTGGTTGCTTCCGGCGATCGTCTCGGAGTCTCAAGCCGTTGATTTCAAGAACTATCCGGCCTTGCGCACGTTCGCCACCGAATTGGCCGAGAACCACGGATTCTCCGTCAACCAACTCCAACAGATATTTCGATGCGCCACCCTGCGCCCCGATATCATCGAGGCCATTGAGCGGCCCAAGGAGCGATTACCGTGGCACCAATACCGGAAAATATTCGTGACCGAGGACAGCGCGCGGCGCGGTGTGGCGTTCTGGAAACAACACGCCACGGACATTGCCCGCGCCCAGAAGCGCTACGGGGTAGCGCCGGAGATCATCGTCGCCATCATCGGCGTGGAGACCCGCTATGGGCGCAGCCAAGGCACCTATCCGGTGCTCGATGCCTTGACCACGCTGATGCTGAAGTACCCGCCACGTGCGGAATTTTTTCGCGGAGAACTGGGAGAATATCTACTGCTAACACGCGAAACCGGCGTTGACCCTTGTCAGATCAAGGGCTCCTATGCCGGGGCCATGGGCCTGCCACAGTTCATCCCCAGCAGTTATCGCCGCCTGGCGGTGGATTTCGACGGTGACGGACGACGCGATCTGCTGGAAAGCACCGCGGATGCCATCGGCAGCGTGGCCCACTATCTTCACGTCAACGGATGGGAAGCGGGTGCACCCATGATGGGGGAGGCGCGACTGGAAGGGACGCTGTATTTCTGGATCGAGAAGCTTGGGCTGAAACCGTCCTTGTCCATTCGCCAGTTGGCGGGATACGGTGTTTTTCCGCGCCAGCACGACAACCCCGAGCGCCGCGCCGCGCTTATTTCGTTGGAAGGGGAATACGGGCCCTTTCATCGACTGGGTTACAACAATTTCTATGTCATCACCCGCTATAATCACAACAAACGTTATGCCATGGCTGTTGTCGAACTGGGTGAATTGATACGTCAACGCCTGGAGGAAGATACATCATCATGAAGTCACGCTGGATTATTTTGATAACGCTTCAGTCTCTGCTGGCGGGTTGCGGGACACTCGCTCCTTCCGGTGGTTATTACGAAGACGATGGCCCCGGATCCCATCCGCCGGCGGACATCGAAAAAATTCCGGACGCGGTGCCGAAAATCGAGCCGCGTTCTGCCACCGGCAACAAACCCTACCTGGTAAACGGTATAACCTACACGCCCGTCTCCGTAACGCGTGGGTACCGCGAACGCGGGATCGCTTCCTGGTATGGAAAAAAATTTCACGGGAAGCGTACATCGAGCGGCGAACCCTACGACATGTACGCCATGACGGCGGCCCACAGAACGCTACCGCTGCCATCGTACGTGCGTGTGCGCAATCTGCAGAACGACCGCACGGTGGTGGTCAGAGTCAATGACCGCGGGCCATTCCTGCACAACCGTCTGATCGATCTTTCCTACGCCGCGGCGGCCAAGCTCAACATTCTCGGAAACGGGACCGGTCTCGTGGAAATCGAAGCCGTGCACCCGGATGACCCCGCCACACAGATGGCCAAGGTAAAAATCTTCCCGCTCCAGATTATCTCACCCGCCGTCGCCGCCGAGCCCATTCCCGAGACTCCAGCAACCGCGCCAGCAACCGCGCCAGCAACCGCGCCAGCAACCGCGCCAGCAACCGCGCCAGCAACCGCGCCAAAACTATTTCTGCAAGTGGGAGCGTTCACACAGTGGGACAACGCCGTCAACCTACGCAACCGTCTCGCGCGCGAATCGCTGGGCGTTATCTCCATCCAGCCCCCGCAGGAAATTATAGATACCATGTCAGAAAACACCTCCCTTTACCGGGTGCGCGTGGGGCCACTGGCCAGCGTGGAGGAGGGCGACCGGTTGACTGAACGCATTGTGCAGCTCGGCGTGACCGGTGCCCGGATTGTGGTCGAGTGATCCTAACCCGGCGCTTCTTCCCCCCACGGGGCTGGGCCGGAGGGATGTTGGTGGCGGCACTGTTTGTCAGCCGCGTGACCTTGGCGGCCCCGCCTGAGATACCGCCACCGGACATTGCCGCTCCGGCCTGGATTCTCCTTGATCACGACAGTGGGCAGATACTGGCGGAAAAAAACAGTAATAATCCGTTTCCCCCGGCAAGCCTTACCAAGCTCATGACGGCGTATGTACTTTTCGAAAAATTAAAAAGCGGAAGTCTTTCACTAAACGAAAAGATCAGCATCAGCCGGCGGGCCACGCAAGCCAGGGGGGCGCGGCTGTTCCTACGCGCCGGGTCGATGGTACGCGTGGAAGACCTATTGAAGGGAATGCTGGCGGTTTCCGCCAATGATGCAGCGTTGGCGCTCGTGGAACATACGGAGAAACATGAGGCCATTTTCGTCATGCTGATGAACGTGGCGGCGCGCGCGCTGGAACTGCGCCAAACCGTGTTCGTGAATGTCACGGGCCACGACGAGACGGGCCATGTTTCCACTGCGCGCGATCTCGCGCGCCTGACTTCGGCCCTGATCCGGGATTTCCCGGAGTATTATCCGTGGTTCGCCCGAAAGGAATTTACTTATAACGAAATCACCCAACACAATCATAACGCGCTGCTATGGCGCGATTCGAGCGTCGATGGCGTGAAAACCGGCCACACCCGCGCGGCCGGATACTGCCTTAGCGCCTCTTCCCGCCGCGACGGGATGCGCCTTATCGCCACGGTACTGGGTGCCCGCGATGAAAGCGCCCGAGTCCGCTCCGGACAGAAGCTCCTCGAGCACGGGTTTCGGCATTTTGAGACGCGCCTGCTCTATGCCGCCGATGTTCCGGCGCTGCGTGTGCGCCTGTGGATGGGGGACCAATCCATGCTCCCGCTCGGAGTGCGCCAAAATCTATACCTGACCCTGCCCCGCGGCTGGCACGATAAGCTGCAAGCACGGCTGGTCGTTCGGGAGGCGCTGGCCGCCCCCGTGCAGCAGGGTCAGGTCATGGGCACGCTCGCGCTCGAGCTCGACCGGCAGCCCTATGCAGAATACCCTCTGGTGGCACTCAAGGAGATCGAAACCGGCAATATCTTCCAGCGCACTATCGACAAAATCCAGCTCTGGTTACAGTAATGCTTTCGCACAAGAGTAATTCCATGTCACAGGTATATCTCAACGGACAGTTTGTTCCGCCCGGTCAGGCCAAGGTCTCGGTGTTTGACCGCGGCTTCATCTTCGGTGACGGCGTGTATGAGGTCATCCCGGTCTTTGGCGGCCGGATGTTTCGCCTCCCGCATCATCTCTCGCGTCTGGAGGCAAGCCTGGCCGCCATCCGTCTGCGTAACCCCCACTCGACAAAAGAATGGAAATCAATTCTCTCCCAGTTGCTGGATGGCCATGCCAACGCCGATCAGTCAATTTACCTGCAGATCACCCGCGGCGTGGCGCCGCGCGATCATGCGTTTCCGACCAATGTCACGCCCACGGTATTCGCCTACGCCCAGCCGCTCAACTATTCCCCGGCGGCGCAGCTCGCGGAGGGCGTGGCCGCCGTGACGGCCGAAGACATTCGCTGGCAGCGCTGCGACATCAAGGCCATTGCGCTTCTGGCCAACGCGCTGTTGCGCCAACAGGCGATCGAGCAGCAGGCCGCGGAGGCGATTCTGATACGCGAAGGTGTCGTCACCGAGGGGGCGGCCAGCAATATCTTTTTCGTCAAGGACGATCGCCTCGTCACGCCCCCGAAAGGACCTTTCATCCTTCCCGGCATCACGCGTGATCTGGTCGTGGAAATCGCGCGCGCGAATGGCATTATCTGCGACGAGCAACCGATCAAAACCGAAATGCTGCGCTCCGCTGACGAGCTATGGCTTACCAGCTCGACCAAAGAAATCCTGCCCATCACACGCCTGGATGGCAAACCGGTGGGCCGGGGAAAACCGGGGGCGATGCATGCCAAGCTGTTTGCGTTATACAAGGAATATAAACAGGCCTTCATCCGAGGGGAGGTGGACTGATGCAATCTGCTCGTCATCTCGCGTCGTTCAGAACGGTCACATTGCGAACGCTCGGGCGCGTGGATTATGTCTCAACATTCCGCGCCATGCAGGCGTTCTCGATAGATCGTACGTCGGTAACACCGGATGAAATATGGCTGCTCGAACATCCGCCGGTGTTCACCATGGGCCTTAAGGGGCGTGACGGAACACGGACGGATATTGACGGCATCCCGCTGGTCTACACCGACCGGGGGGGCGACATCACCTATCACGGACCGGGGCAGTTGGTGGCTTATCTCCTTATGGATCTGGCCCGGCGCGGCTTCGGGCCCAAGCCGCTCGTCAGGGCCATGGAACAGGCGATCATCAACCTGCTGGCCGACCATGGGATAGTGGGCGAGCGGCATCTCGGTGCACCCGGAGTTTATACCGCGCAAGGCAAAATCGCTGCGCTCGGTCTGCGCGTGAAACAGGGACGCAGCTATCATGGCCTCGCGCTTAATATCAACATGGATCTCGCGCCTTATTCCCGGATCCATCCCTGCGGTTATCCTGGTCAACCGGTCACACAACTGGCTGATTTGGGCATTCACGTCAAGCCGGCGACTATCGGTCGGGAGCTGATCGGGAAACTGACGACGGAGCTGGGGTATACTGATTATCAGCCGGAATCAGACGACTTCTGGCCTATTCATCCGTAAATTACCGTGGCCCACGACAAAATTCATACACACACCGCCATCGATCAAAAAGGGGCGGCCAAGACCGCGCGCATCCCGATCAAGATCGCACCGCAAGTGGAACTGCCGCGCAAACCGGCGTGGATTCGCGCCAAGAGCCCGACCCACCCGGAGGTCGGCCGTCTTAAAAATCTGCTACGCGCCCATGCGCTGCACACGGTATGCGAAGAGGCCTCCTGCCCGAATCTCGGTGAATGCTTCAGCCACGGCACCGCCACCTTCATGATCATGGGACGATTGTGCACGCGTCGCTGCCCGTTCTGTGACGTGGCGCATGGACGTCCGCATTCGCTCGACACCGACGAGCCGGAAAATCTAGCTCGCGCCATAGCCGAAATGAAACTCAAATTTGTGGTCATCACCTCGGTCGATCGTGATGACCTGCGCGACGGCGGGGCGGCCCATTTCGCCGATTGCATCCGCGCCGTACGGAGGCACACGCCCGAAACTTCTGTTGAAATCCTCGTACCGGATTTTCGCGGGCGCATGGACGTGGCGCTCGAAACCCTGAGCGGGGCGCTGCCAAACGTCTTCAACCACAATCTTGAAACCGTCCCACGCCTGTACCAGGCCGCACGACCGGGTGCGGACTATCGCCACTCGTTGACGCTGTTGCGCCAGTTCAAGGAACGGCATCCCGGCCTTCCGACCAAATCCGGCCTGATGGTAGGCCTCGGGGAAACCAACGAGGAAATCCTGGAGGTCATGCGCGACCTGCGCGAACATGGCTGCGAATTACTGACCGTCGGGCAGTACCTGCAGCCGAGCCGGCATCATTTGCCGGTAACGCGGTTCGTAAAACCCGATGAATTCGACGAATTTGGACGGGCCGCGCGCAATATGGGATTTCGGAATGTAGCCAGTGGACCGATGGTGCGTTCTTCCTATCACGCCGAACGGCAGGCCGCCGGACTTTCTTTCTGATGCCAAAAAAGGAAGTCCCGTTTCATGGATCCCCTCCCGCTTGGTAGACATCGCTTCCAAGATTCAGGCGCTGTTCCTCCTCCCTCCGGGCATTATCATCGTCACCGCCCTGCTGGGATTTCTCATCCAGATCCGCTGGCTGCTGGCCGGTAGCTTCATTGTCGCGCTCAGCTTTGCCGCTCTTTTGATTCTGAGTCTTCCATTTACCGGCCAGCGCTTGATGGCCGATATCGAATCACGCATTTCGCCGCTGCGATTGACCGACGCCGCAGACGGTGGCCCGGCGCCCGGCGCCATCATTATTTTAGGTGGCGGCCGATACACCGAGGCACCGGAGTACGGTAATCGCGACAGTGTCAGCCAGGTGACATTGGAGCGAATTCGCTACGGGGCGCACCTGCATCGCCTGACGGGCCTGCCCATCCTGGTGAGTAGTGGCAGCCCCTACGGTGAGCAAGTACCGGAGGCAGAATTGATGAAAACTGCGCTGGAAAGTGATTTCCAGGTGGCGGTCAAATGGATCGAAAGCCAATCCGCCAACACCCTTGAAAACGCCCGATATACCAAGATCATGCTGGCGCAGGCAAAAGTGCGACGCGCCTATCTCGTGACGCACGCCTTCCACATGCCGCGCGCCGTGTGGTCGTTCGAAAACGAGGGCATCCATACGATCCCGGCACCTATGGGATTCACCACACTCAACAAGGAAGACCGCGAAACGCTGGGTTATTTTCCATCTGCCTCCGGATTGCACTTAAGCAGCATAGCGTTACGCGAGCACCTGGGAATGCTTTGGTACAAACTCAAACACGGCAAGGTAAAATTATCGCCGACAACGAAACCGGCCACGGCGAACTGATCCAGGAAGCTCGATTCGAAAATCAGGACACGCCGCGTTTCAGAGAGAGGATCTCGGAGATTACGGGCTCCACCACGTCTGCGAACTTATTCTGAGTATCAAGAATGGTGTCGATGTGCCGCAGCATTAGGTATTGTTTCCGGAAGAAAGCTACAAGTACCGTGCCAGACAAGTCTCTGGCGAATATGCCGCGCGTAGACACTAGCGTCTTCCAGATATACGTTTTTCACGTTCAGCACTCACAGGATATCCCTTGATTTTACTTGGAAATCCAGCTTGAAGGTCTACTGGCATGGCCTTTGCACATTTAAGTTAGGTATCTAATAACTTTTAAGGACAGAGGCGTCACATGACCGCAAAGACCAAGACTCATGAACTACCCGCGATGAATCCGCAGGTCACGCTCGATCTGAATGGATTTTCTTCGCCTGGCCCGCTTCCGGCACTGCGCCGCGCCATGCGGAAGCTGGAGGAAGGCCAAGTAGCGCTAGTGATCAGCGACTATCCCGGGGTGGAAAACGATCTTTATGTCTGGGCCACGCATACGAACAATCAACTTCTCTTTATCGACCGGACCCGTCCCAAGGGTTTTGGCTTTTATCTCCTGAAGGGGGATCTCTGGCCGGTGGAACGGACCGTGGACGTTACCGGGCATCGCTGCCCCACGCCCGTGCTGGAGGGCAGCAAATTGATAGCTCAGCTTAAAACTGGACAGAACATCAAGCTAATAAGTGACTGCCCGGCCTCCCCGACTGAGATCAACAGCTGGATTAAGACCACCGGCCATAAGCTGCTCGGGATGACGGAAGATGCTCGTGGCGTGTACCGCTACTACATCAAGAAGTAACTGATCCCATCCTGGACAGAACGAGAAAGGCCGGCTTCATGCCGGCCTTTCTCGTTTCAAGCACCAAGAACATTCAGAAAAGGGGAAGCTGGGACCGGTCCGCGGGTGAGCGAAATCGATCATGAGCCTGCGTGCGTTCCTCCAAGTTGAAACCCAGCCGGCGGCAGGCCACCGCAAAGCGGTCCTCGATCAAATCGGCGATCGAGCCGCTCCCGCGCAGGCGTGACCCAAAGCGCGGATCATTGTCGCGCCCGCCACGCGTATTCCGCACCAGGCTCATGACATGCTCAGCCTTAAGCGGCGCATGCCGCGTCAACCATTCGCGAAACAGATTTTTCACTTCGTGCGGCAGACGCAACAGCACGTAACCGGCCGAGCATGCCCCGGCGGCATGCGATGCTTCCAAAATGTTCTCCATGTGATGGCACGTCAGTCCCGGGATGACTGGCGCCACCATCACCCCTACGGGCACCCCGACCGCCGTCAATCGTTGCACGGCTTCCAGCCGCCGGGCAGGTGCGGCCGCGCGTGGCTCGAGGCGCCGTGCAAGCTCCCGGTCGAGTGTTGTGATGGACAGAAACACGTGCACCAGACGCTCGCGCGCCATGGGCGCGAGCAGATCAAGGTCACGCTCGATCAGCGCCGACTTGGTCACGATGGACAGTGGATGCCGGCACTCGGCCAACACCTCGAGTATTTCACGCATGACACGGTAGCGCCGCTCGATCGGCTGGTAGGGGTCGGTGTTGGTCCCGAGGGCGATGGACCGGCAGCGATAACCGGGTTGCGCCAGTTCTGCGCGCAGACGTTTCGCAGCGTTTGTTTTGGCGAACAGACGGCTCTCGAAATCGAGGCCTGAAGACAACCCGACGTAGGCGTGGCTCGGCCGCGCGTAGCAGTAAACGCAGCCGTGCTCGCAGCCGCGATACGGATTGATGGATTGCTCGAAGGGGATGTCGGGCGAATCGTTGCGTGTGATGATGCTCCGGCATTGCTCGATGCGCACCGTGGTTTTGAGCGGGGGGATGTCCTCCTCCACGGTCCAACCGTCGTCATACGGGTCGCGCGTCAGACGCTCAAATCTTCCTTCGGGATTCGATACCGTGCCACGCCCTTTGACGGCCTTATTTCGGGATATGCTGCCGGTGTCCATCCGGGCGCCAGGCGGGGGCGATAACGTTGGGCATGGTGGAGCGCGCGAGCAGGGTCGCCGGGGCGAGGGTGAATTCGCCGTAACGCAGATTGATGCGGTCGATGGCACCGAAGCGGCGCGCGCGGCGCGTGTCGGCGGCGGGGAACAGCTCAAGCTGCCCGGAGGCCGACCGCAGGTGCAGGGCCGTGACCTGCACGTGGGTCACGGCCGTACCGTGCCAGCGGCGGCGCAGAAACTTCCGCGCCAGCTCGAACAGCGGCTTGCCGTCGGGGGTTCCGTGCGCCAGCGTGAACAACTGGTCGATCGTTTCACCCGAAGCCTCGAGCCGCAGGCCGACGTACAGCCGGCCGGCCTGCATGTCGTGATGGCGCAGGCGCGCCGCCACCTTCTCGCACATGTGCCGCAGGTAAACCTCGATCACCGCGGCCTGCGCGGTGTGCGGCGGCAGCACCTTGCCGTGGCCGACAGATTTCGGCGGGGCGATTTCAGTCAGCAGCGGTTCGGTATCGCGGCCCTGGCACGCGAGCCAGAGGTACTTCCCGGTCACGCCGTAGCGCCGCGCCAGCACCGTCAGCGGCAGGCGCGCGACATCGCCGCAGGTGCGCGCGCCGTACAACGATAAAAACTCGGCGATGTGCGGACCCAGGCCGCACAGCTTTTCCATCGGGATATCGTTCAGTCGGCTGCGCGCTGCCCACGGCGGGATCAGGGTCAGGCCGTTGGGCTTTTTCAGGTCCGAGGCGATCTTGGCGGTGGACTTGTTGCCAGCGACACCAATGGAACAAGGCAGCCCGCCGCTGATCTCAAAGATGCGCTGGCGCGCCAGATGCGCGATCCGCTCGGGGCTCCCGTGCAGGCGCTGGCAGTGGGTGACGTCAATGAATGCTTCATCCACGCTGAATACTTCCACGTCCGGGCTGATATCGACCAAAGCACGCATGATGCGCGTCGAGACGGCGGCATAAACCTTGGGCCGCGCTGGGCGCTGGATGAGGCCGGGGCAAAGTCTACGCGCCTCGTACACGCGCATGCCAGTTTTCACGCCGAAGGCACGCGCCTCGTACGAGCAGGTGATGAGCGTGGTGCCGACCGCGCCGTTGGTGACACCGACGGGCCGCCCGCGCAGCTCGGGAAAATCACGCTGCTCGACCGACGCGAAGAAGGCGTTCATGTCGATGTGAAGAATGGCCCGTGGCCAGAGGCGCGTTGATGCCGCCATGGCGTATCATCGATAGGAACGAAACTGACCCACGACCACGCCCTGTATGCGCACGCGCGCGGCGGCGTAGCGCAGCGGCGGCATGTTGCTGTTGGCCGGGCGCAGGGTCAGGCTGCCATCGCGGTTCCGCTGCAGGCGTTTGAGCGTGGCCTCAATGCCGTCGATGAGCGCCACCACGATCTCGCCGTTCTCGGCCATCTCGCGCTTTTCGATCACCACCATGTCGCCGTCGAGGATGCCGTCCTCGATCATGGAATTACCTGCCACGCGCAGCACGAAGCGGTTATGGTTGACGAAGAATTCGGACAGGTCGATCTCGTCCTCACCAGGAATGGCCTCGATTGGCCGTCCCGCGGCGATGCGCCCGAGCAGGGGCAGCTGCCCCGGCCGTCCCGCGGCCGCGTGGCCGCGCAGGCGCACGCCGCGTGCGCGCTCCGGCTCGATGCGCAGCCACCCTTCGTCTTCCAGCGCGCGCAGGTGGCGGTGCACCACGCCGCGCGAGCGGATACCGAGATGGACAGCGATCTCCCGCAGCTTGGGCGCATAGCCGTGGCGCAGGGTGTAGGCCCGGACGAAGTCGTATACCTCACGGGAACGGTCAGTCGGCAAAATGTTCTCCTTTTGTTCTCATCGAGCTTAAGCCTTCCCTGGGCTCGATGCAACCGCCCTAGAAACCCTGATCCTGATAGGGGAGGGAGAAACCCTGTTAGACTGCAGGTCGTGACCAGCCAGCAAAGTGTTGAGTGCCCGTATTGCGGAGAAATGTTTGAGACTGAAATCGACACCTCGGCCGGGAGCCAGGAATACGTGGAAGACTGCTATGTCTGCTGCCGGCCGATCCTGTTCCGGGTTGAGGTTAATGTGGACGGTGAGCTGAGCGGTATCGAGGTGCAACGCGAAAATGACTGAAGTTCGAAATCAGGGCCCGTATTCCCCTATCGCCTGCGCGCGTTATTCGGAATACGAAGTGGCCATTCTGCACCGGCAGAAGCTGCATCTGCGCTGGCACGTGGACAATGTCCACTACGACCAAGTGGTGCTGCCGCTCGACCTCAAAACCGCCAACCATGAGGAGTTCCTGGTCTTCCGCGGCACGACCGGCGAAACTCTGACCATCCGCCTCGATCACATCCAGCGCATGGAGCCGGCGTGATTATTCGCCTCATCTCTGCGTATTCAAGGCCTAGTTAAATGGCGAAAATCCTTTATTTCTCCACACTTGTGGACAAGGTCGGGGCCTCCTCGGAAGAGACCAGCTTGCCCGATACAGTCACCGACGTACGCACCCTGTTAGCGTGGTTGCGACAGCGTGGAGGGAACTGGGAAATCGCGCTCAAGGAAGATGCCGTGCGTGTCACGGTTAATCGTCAGATCGCAGACCTGGAGACATCTGTCAACGATAGGCAGGAAATCGCCATCATCCCGGCGCGCGCCGGATAAGTGCATCAATAATCTTTAGTTTCACCCCAATAATCACTTTCAACTCCATGAATGGCCGGGTGTTTCTCTAGAGCCTCCGACGCCGTCCACGCGCGCATCTGTCTGCTATCCTTAACCCTAGCATCACGGATACCGCCGTCACCGGACGGCAGAACTTGGAATTGCACATGCACGAACGGCTTGCCGATATCGCCAAAATCTCCGATCAGGAGCTGAATCTGGCGGAAGCGGCCCTACTTATCGCAGTTGAGGAATACCCCGGTCTCGACGTCGAGGCTTATCTGCGGCAAATCGATGAACTTGCCACCGCCGTTCAAGAGCGCCTGCCGGCGCAGGCCGGCCTGGAAGACACCCTGGTCACTCTCAACCAATTTCTGTTCGTCGAAAAGGGCTTCTCCGGCGATATCGAGAATTACGATGACCCGCGCAACAGCTACTTAAACGAAGTCCTGGACCGCAAGCGCGGCATCCCTATCACCCTCTCCATCATTTACATGGAGGTTGGCCGGCGTCTGGGCCTTCCGCTCAAGGGTGTATCGTTCCCCGGCCACTTCCTGGTCAAGTTTTCGACCCGCGAGGGCGAGGTCGTGCTGGATCCGTTTTCCGGCGGCAGCCTACTGAGTAAGGAAGACCTCGAAGAAATTCTCGAGGAAACCTACGGTCCCGCAGAATCCGTCAACGCGCCGCTTGAGCGCCTGCTGACCGCGGCCGGCAAAAAGGAAATCCTGGTGCGCATGTTGCGCAACCTCAAAGGCGCTTATCTCCGCCGTGAACAGTTCGACAAGGCTCTCAGCGTGGTCGACCGGATTCTGGTGATCCAGCCCGATCAACCCGACGAAGTGCGCGATCGTGGCCGCATCTATGAGCGGCTGGAGTGCTTTCGGGCAGCACTCGAATGTTATCAGTCCTATCTGACGCAGCGACCAGGCTCGGGCGACGCCCCGGATGTGCACAAGCGCATCGCCGAGCTGAAACAAGTCGTCGCCCATTTCAATTAACCACTCATGTCACAGGATAACCGACCCGAAGCCAGACGGGATGGTGCGGCTGCTTCCGCGGAATCGCCGTGGTACGTGTACATCCTGGAATGCAGCGACGGTTCGTTCTACACCGGCATCACCAACGATCTCGAACGCCGCTTGCAGCAACACAACGACGGCACCGCCTCGCGCTATACGCGCAGTCGCCGCCCGGTGATGTTCCGCTACCAGGAGGCCTGCGAGAGCCGCTCGCAGGCATTGATCCGCGAGTGCTCCTTGCGGCTGCTGACCCGAAAGGAAAAAGAAACACTCGTCAACCGAGGCCGGGGAAGCAACGCCGGCGCCTGATCAGACTACGCGCCGAAACACCAGATCCCGCACCGCATGGCCAAGCTCGCGACCGCGTTTTTCAAAACGGGTTGATCGTCGAGCGGCCACCAATTCCCGGTACCCATCGGACCCGCCCATCTCCACCAATCCCGTTGTCCGGGACAACACCTGCGCCATGTGCTCGGCGTAGGCCGGCCAATCCGTTGCCAGATGCCAATCCCCCCCGGGTTTGAGCCGGGATGTCACCAGCGCGGCAAAATCCGGCTGCACCAAACGGCGCTTGTGGTGGCGTTTCTTCGGCCAGGGATCGGGGAAAAAAAGCTGAACCGCGGACAACGATGCCACCGGAATGCGGTCCGCCAGAATATCCTTGGCATCACCGAGCATTACCCGCACATTGTCTAATTCTTCTGTAGCAAGTCGGCGTAGCAGGCTGCCTGCGCCGGGGCGATGCACTTCGATACCCAGGTAATTCGTTTCCGGGTGCGCCGCTGCGCTGCTTGCCAGTGATTCGCCATTGCCGAAACCGATTTCGAGGATGACCGGCGCCTCGCGTCCGAAAAGTCGCGTGAATTCCAGCGGGGCATCCCCTGCCTCGACACCGTAACGCGGCCAAAGGTCTTTGAGTGCGCGCCTCTGCGCCGACGTGATGCGGCTTTCGCGCCGCACGAAACTACGGATAGATCGAATTGGCTTGGAAGCCAGCGTCATAATTGAATTCTTGCCATCATGACGTCATGACGCTATGCAAAGAGAAAGGTCCCCGTATCGCGAAGCTTACAATCCCATTAATTTCGCTGGCGACAGGGCGTCTTACAAAAAATACTATTAATAGAACGTTCCGCCGAGTGGCGAGGACGGTGATCCGTATTGTTTGCGCGGCATGCGCCCGGCGAGAAACGCCTCTCGCCCGGCCTCAACCGCCTTCTTCATGGCCTGTGCCATGAGCAGCGGGTTCTGCGCTCCGGCGATGGCGGTGTTCATCAGCACGCCGTCACATCCGAGTTCCATGGCGATAGCCGCGTCGCTGGCCGTGCCCACACCCGCATCGACCAGGATCGGCACCGTGGCCTCCTCGACGATGAAACGGATATTATGGGGATTGCGGATGCCGAGCCCAGACCCGATCGGTGCCGCCAGCGGCATGACGGCGACACAACCCATCTCGGCAAATTGTCGGGCCGCGACGGGATCGTCGCTGGTGTACACCATCACCTTGAAGCCATCCTGGATCAGTATCTCGGCCGCCTTCAGGGTCTGGGGGACGTCCGGGTACAGTGTTTTTTCGCTGCCCAGCACCTCGAGCTTCACCAGGTCGTGGCCATCCAGCAGTTCACGCGCCAACCGGCAGGTGCGCACGGCATCCTCAGCATTGAAACAGCCCGCAGTGTTGGGAAGGTAGGTATATTTCTCGGGTGACAGGACATCGGTCAGGCTCGGTTCGTCCGGGTTCTGGCCGATGTTGGTGCGGCGCACCGCGATGGTGATGATCTGCGCTCCACTCGCCTCCACCGCGCGCCGGGTTTCCTCGAGATCTTTGTACTTGCCGGTCCCGACCAACAGGCGCGACGAATAGATCCGGCCGGCGATCTCCAGTGGATCGTTCGTGGTTTTACGGATAGTTTCAGCGGTGACTGCCATGTTTAAACTCTCCGTACGTTGCGCGCGTTCCGCCTCCGATGGCGAATACCACTTCGACGCGGTCATTCTCCTTCAGTTCCACCTCGCCGTGCCGGCTCCGCGGGACGATTTCTCGATTAACCTCCACCGCCACCCGCCGATCGGTAAGCCCCATTTCCTGCAACAGCACCGAGATCGTTGCCGGGGACTCGAGGCTTTTTTCCTGACCGTTGAGCATGATCTTCATGACTGTGAATAAACATTCGAAAAACAGGCATATCCGCGCTGTCGGCCCGGCTATTGTAATCCCGGTACTGGAATAACGCACGCCGGATGGCGCGCGATTAAAAAAGCTCGATATCGCCCGTGGCTACCCTTACCGGCGCCAATTTTCCTTGCGCGACCAGTGTCTCGTAGCGCGAGACCTGATTGCGGCCGTTCTGCTTAACGTAGTACAGCGCTTTATCGGCCCGGTTAATAATCGTATCCACACTTTCACCGGGGGAGATGTCCGTCACACCGATACTCACGGTCTTGCAGCCGATCTGAGGAAAATTGTAAGCCTCCAATACCTTTCGAAATGAATCCAATTTCGACACGGCGGACTCGGAGGACGTCCCGACCAACACCAGGGCAAACTCTTCACCGCCATAGCGGAACATCATGTCCTGATGACGAAAAACGTTGCTCATGAGCCGCGCGAATTGCACCAGCACTTCATCGCCGTAAAGATGCCCAAACTTGTCGTTCACCATTTTGAAATGATCGATATCAAACAGTGCCAAGCTGTTACATTGCGCGGCAACAGACGAGTGTGCTCGCCGGTCCCCGTGTCCGGCATTGAGTACCAAATGTTTAATGCGCTCGTCGAATGACTGACGGTTATACAGTCCGGTCAGCCCATCCAATTCGTTGCGGGAAAGCAGATGCAATTGGTTACTGAAAATCTGCAGGAGTCTTGCGAGCACCTCTTCTTCGCTGTCAACATCGCGCATCTCCTCAATCACCAGAAATGCGGTGACCTGACTCAGGTCAAAGATGGGTAATATCAATCGGCGACCGCCCTTACCAGGCAAGGCGCGGCTTACCCGTTCTTTCGTGCGCACGCAAGCAAGCAGATCTTCATCATGCTTTATCGGGATCGAAGCGGATAGAGGGTCAAGCCAGTCGCGCAAAACCACGTCCTGCACGTTGATTTTGTCGATGCCGGCATTTCTGTTGAAACTCGAAATGGCCAATAACCGGAAACGCTTTGCCTGCACGTGCTGGCACAAGGAATCGAGCAGCGAGGCCGTCAGTCCATGCGCATCACGCTGACAAGTTAACGCCACAATCGCATCGAGATAGCTGATCAACAGTGGATTGGTGTCGATTTGGCTTTGAGGCTTAATGTGTTGGACTGTCAAGGCGGTTTCCACTCCCGGCCGATTGACCTCAGCTGGCATCGTCTCTCTATAACCTTGCAAAACCCGGGCCAATTGCGGGTGTTGCCTTCCCCCCGTAGAATTAGCCACTTATGCGGGTGTAGTTCAGTGGCAGAACGAAAGCTTCCCAAGCTTTAGATGTGGGTTCGATTCCCATCACCCGCTCCAATTCCCCGGAGGTAAATTTGATTAAATCCCTGAAAATTCTGGCCATCGTTATCGGCGGGCTGCTGGCCCTGTTTATCGTCCTGGCAATCACCCTCACCCTGCTGTTCGACCCCAACGATTATAAGAAAAACATCATCGAGACGGTCAAGGACAAAACCGGCCGGGAACTGCGCATCGAGGGCAAGCTCGGTTGGTCGTTTTTCCCGTGGATCGGGATCGAGACCGGGCGGCTTGAACTCAGCAACGCCCCGGGGTTCGGCAAGGAACCGTTTGCCAGCATCGACAGCGCGGGCGCCAAGGTGGCGCTCATACCTCTGCTGAGCAAGAACGTGGTGGTGGATACCTTCCTGTTGGATGGCCTGAAGCTTAATCTCGCACGCAACAGCGCCGGGAGAACCAACTGGGAAGACCTTACCGCGCCTTCGAAGACGGAGAAGGTCACGGAGAAAAGCGCGCCGGATTCGGCGCCGGCCATCGGTGGGATCGGCATCAACAAGATCGACATACGCTCGGCGGACATTACGTGGAAAGATCAGCAAGCCGGCACGCGATACGCCGTGCGCAATTTCGATTTAACGACCGGGAAAATCCTGAGCGGCCAGCCGGCCGAGGTAAAGCTTTCCTTCGATCTGGAGAGCGGAGCGCCGCCCGTGCGCAAACACCTGAGTTTGAAATCCAGCATGAACCTTGACCTTCAGGCCCAGATGCTCGACGTCACGAACCTGGTACTCGATGTCGACGACAGCCGACTGACCGGAAGCTTAGGCATCCAGAATTTCACCGGCCCGTCCTACCGATTCGACTTGGCGCTAAATCAAATTGACCTGGACCGTTATCTGACACCGGCATCCGCCGCCGGAGCGAAAAAAGCCGATGCCGCTCCGCCCCCGCCAGTTGAAATTCCCTTAAGCCTGCTGCGCTCGCTCAACGTGAAAGGCAAGCTGCAAATCGGGAAACTCAAAGCCCTGAATTTGCATTCCAGCGATGTGACGATACAAGCCGCGGCCAACAACGGCCTGATCACGCTCGGCCCCAATCAAGCGAAACTCTACAGTGGAAACTATGCTGGCCGGATTTCGCTCGACGTACGCGGCAAGACTCCATCACTTTCCGTCGACGAATCGGTCAACGGCGTGCAGTTGGCGCCGATGCTCAAGGATGCCCTGCAATTCGACAGGTTTACGGGAACCGCCGATCTGAGCGCCAAGGTGACGGCGCAGGGGCTGGATGCTGTCCGGATCAAGGAAACGCTCAATGGCACGGCGGCCTTCTCCGTGCAACAAGGCGCGATCAAAGGCATGGATCTGAAGAAGATGGTCGACACCATCAAAACCGCGCAACGCGACAATTTGTTGCAGAAACTGACCGAACTCAAGCCAGAGAGCGGGGATGAAACGCCGTTCTCGCAACTGAGCGGAACGGCGCAGATAAAAAACGGCACTGTTCAGAACAACGATCTTAAGATCATGAGCCCGGATCTCGTCAACGTGAGCGGCGCGGGCTCCGCCGATCTCCCAAAAGAAACCCTGGACTACCGCGTCACGGTCGGCCAGTACCCGGTCGTCATCTCCGGTCCTT
The DNA here is from genome assembly GCA_029863005.1 of Gammaproteobacteria bacterium. Classification (GTDB taxonomy): domain Bacteria; phylum Pseudomonadota; class Gammaproteobacteria; order Acidiferrobacterales; family Sulfurifustaceae; genus Sulfuricaulis. The sequence goes on from JAOTWF010000007.1 coordinate 42,701, forward strand.
TTTCCAGCCCAAAATTCCGGGTGGACACCAGCGCGTTGCTCAAGGGCAAAGTGGAGGAGAAGAAAGCCGAAGTGAAGGAAAAAGTCGAACAGAAGCTGGAAAAGAAACTGAAAGATAAATTCAAACAGTTTAAATAGCAGGCAGAGAAACGTGTGGCATCGGGCAACAGTATGGCTGGCCTTGGGACTGGGAACACCGTACGCCGCGGCCGCCACGATTGAGGCACTGGAGACTGCACACGATGCGGGGCGTTACACCGTGACTTTCGAAGTGGTCCTTGCGGCCGACCGCGACAAGGTCTGGCGAATCATGACGGACTATGAGCAGTTGCCTCGGGTTTCGAAAACCATTCTCGAGAGCCGAGTCCTGAAACAGGAGAATGCCCACCACCAGCAGGTGGGCCTTACGCTTCAAGGCTGCATCCTGTTTTTCTGCAAAACCCTCAAACGGGTAATGAACATCGAAGCACGGCCGCCACTGGAAATACGCATGACGGAGGATCCGGCGCACAGCGACTTCCGCTACGCCGTCGAGCGCTGGGAGATTACCCGCGAGGGTTCCGCGACGAGACTCAACTATTCAGCTGAACTGGAACCCGATTTTTTCATCCCGCCGCTGATCGGCCCCGTAGCGGTTAAATATTTCCTGCGCCGGGAAATCCGAACCACCGCGGTCGAGGTCGAGGCCCTGGCCAACCATGAGAAATAATTCATTCAGCCGGCGGCTGCTCGCTTGGTATGACGCGCACGGGCGCAAATCCCTGCCCTGGAAATCCCGGCGTGACCCGTATCGCATTTGGGTATCAGAAATCATGCTGCAACAGACCCAAGTCGCAACGGTCATCCCGTATTTCAAACGCTTCATAACACGATTCCCCGATGTGCGCACACTCGCGCGCGCGCGACTCGATTCCGTATTGCATCGCTGGACCGGGCTGGGTTACTACGCCCGGGCGCGCAACCTGCATAAGGCAGCGCAGCAGATCGTGAAAGAACACGCCGGCAAATTTCCACGCCGCTTCGAGGCCGTGGCCGCCCTGCCGGGTGTGGGCCGTTCCACCGCCGGCGCCATCCTGGCACTGGCTTTTGGCAGCCGTCATCCCATACTCGATGGCAACGTCCGGCGTGTGTTGGCGCGTTATCACGCCGTCGAAACACCGATCGAACAGCGGGGAACCGAGGTGCGCCTTTGGCAACTTGCGGAGCGGCACACGCCGCGCGCGCGCTTGGCCGATTACACCCAGGCCATCATGGACCTGGGCGCCACCGTATGCACGCGCGCGAAACCCCAGTGTGCGGTGTGTCCATTGCGTTTGCACTGCCGTGCCCGCCGTCTCGGGACTCCGCAGGATTTTCCGGTGCGCATCGGCAGGCTCCCGACACCGGTCAAGACCACGCGCATGCTCATGATCCACGATGCACGCGGACGTGTGCTGCTGCAACGCCGTCCGCCGACGGGCCTGTGGGGAGGTCTGTGGGGATTTCCCGAATGCGTCGATGGCAACGCACGGCAATGGTGTCGCCAGTCACTCGGAATCAATATACAGACGGGATCACCGTGGCCGGCGCGGCGCCACAGTTTCAGTCACTTTCATCTCGACATCACGCCCATACCCGCGCGGCTGGTGGGGAGAACGACTCTCGCGATGGAGAATGCCGAAACAGTCTGGTATAACGTTCGGCGTCCGGATCAACGCGGATTCAGCGCTCCGGTGAAACATTTGCTTGAACAATTGAGAGGAAAGGAATCGAACTGATGGCCCGTATGGTGAAGTGTGTAAAACTCGGCAAAGAGGCCGAAGGACTGGATTACCCGACCTATCCCGGTGAGCTCGGCAAACGTATCTGGGAAAACGTCTCAAAGGAGGCCTGGAAGCTGTGGCTCGCTCACCAGACCATGCTGATGAACGAGTACCGCATCAACCCCATGGACCCCAAGGCTCGCAAGATGATTGAAGGCGAGATGGAAAAATATTTCTTCGGTGAAGGCTCACAGTTGCCGGAAGGTTACGTCCCGCCAGCCAGCAAATAACCCGTTTGCCCGCCCGATGCCGCTATTTGAGACTTTTTTACAAACTCACGCCGCTTCTTCTATAATGCGCCGCTCCCCGGCCGGGTAGCTCAGTTGGTAGAGCAGCGGACTGAAAATCCGCGTGTCGTTGGTTCGATTCCGACCCCGGCCACCATTTTTTCAATGACTTGCGAAATCCCGCCGTCTTCACTTGACCCACACCGCCGTGGATGATCTCCTGAGAATATTCACACGCACCTTAAGGAGGCGAACATGAAAAGCTCCGTGATTGTTCTGTTTGTGTCGCTGTTTTCTCCAACCACTGCCATTGCGGCGGATAGCGATGAGAGGTATTCGAATTATGGATCGGGAACCCAGTCATGTGAAACTTACGTTAAGGCGCGAGAGGATTCACGGAATGGAGAAGAACGGATTGAATTGGTATTTTTAACCTGGCTGAACGGTTTTTTGTCCGCCCATAACTACTACGTGACAAATACTTATGACATAAAAGGAACAACCGATAACGAAGCATTGCTTGTGTGGCTTGAAAATTACTGTAAGCAGAATCCTCGCAAGAGCTTTTCAAGCGCCGTGGCGGCACTCGCCGACGAGCTTTATCCAAAACGGATTCAACAAGCGCCAAAATAGGGATGATCCCCGTGAAAACCGCCAAGCAATACATCATCCACAAATAAATATTCTAACTGAGGATCGGCCATCGCTACGGTTTTTATACTCAGGTTGACGCCAGATTCCTGGATTGCCACAGTAGAGATGACCCTGAGTGACAACTGTAATGTACCTCATGAAGGGCCCAAGTATCCGGCCCTGGGGCATCTGATTCGGTATCGGTAGTTTTATCTGGGTTAGCTCTTCGCCGTTCTGAAAATCCGCGTTTCAATAGTTCGATTCCGACTCCGGCCAACATTTTTTCAAGTACTTGTTGCGACTCTCCGTTTACCTGCTCACCTTTATTACCATTTCGCCGCTACTCAGGGCCAACCCACGCCTGCCCTGACATCTTTTGTGCCTTTCCCATTCGATGTTCACCGGGGCAGCGTCAGTACCGCCTCGAGCCCGCCGCCCGGGCGGTTGCGCAGTGTCAACGCTCCGCGATGAGCGCGGGCGATGTCGCGCGCCACCGACAACCCGAGGCCGACACCGCCGGTCTCGCGGCTGCGCGAACCCTCGATGCGATAGAACGGCTCGAAGACGCGGTTGAGCTCGGCCTCGGGAATGCCGGGGCCGTCATCGGCGACGGTAATACGCAGTTCACGCCCGTCGTCCTCGACACCGATTCTGGCACGTGTCCCGTACTTGACCGCGTTCTCAGCGAGATTCGTGAGGCAACGCTTGAGGGCCAGCGGCCGGGCCGGATACGGCACCACCGCCTGACCGTGCACCTGTACATCATGCCCAGCTTCCTCCATGTCCGCCTGCAGGCTTTCCAGCAATGCCAGCACATCCACCGGCTGTACCGGCTCGTCGGCACGCGCGCCGCGCAGGAAATCGAGCGCCGCCACGGTCATGGCCTCCATTTCCGCAAGGTCCCTGGCAAATTTTGCCCGCAGCGATTCGTCCTCAATCATCTCGGCGCGCAGCCGCAGCCGCGTGATTGGCGTGCGCAGGTCGTGCGACACGGCCGCGAGCATCTGCTCGCGCTCGCGCAGGTACGTCTGGATCCGCGCCTGCATCGTGTTGAAGGCAGTCGCGGCGCGGCGCACCTCGGCCGGACCTTTTTCCGCCAGTGGCGCGCTGCGGATGTCGCGCCCAAGCTCGTCGGCCGCGACGGCGAGTACGCCGAGCGGGCGCGTTAGCCAGCGCACCGCAAGCAGCGACAACGCGATCACCGACACCAGCAGCACCGCGAGCGTCAGTAACAGCTTGTACGGCCAAGCGAACGGCTCTTCCGGCAGACGATGGGCGAAACTGACCCATTGACCGTCCTGCAGTTGCGCCTGCACCAGAAAGGAGGCGCCACGAAGCGGCAGTCCCGCCATGAGGCCCATGTGTGGTCCCCCCATGTGCGGCCCCCCCATGTGGCCGCCGCTGGGCGGTCTCATGGGCCCGAATTCAACTCCTGCCGCTCCCGGCTCAAGCATCGCGACATGCAGTGCGCGCTCGTCACCCAGCGAGCGGCGCAAGACCGTGCGCAGGTGCGTGGCGAACATGCTGTCCTCAAACTCCACGTTCGCCGCGCGTGATTCGCCCAGGGCGACCTGCAAGCCGGCGGTGTTCACCGCCGACAACATCAATCGACGTTGTTCTGGCGTGAGCGTGTCGAACACGCGTACGATGCTCGCGATCCGCTGCGCGGCAGAGAGACCGCTCGCTTCGTATAGCGCCGTCGTCCGGTCGCGCAACAGAATGGCCGCTCCCAGGAGCTGCGCCAGCAGCAGCCCCCCGAGCAGCACCAGCACCAGACGGCCGGTCAGTGTTGACGGAAGCCAGCGCATTATTTCTGCGCCTCGACCGTGGCAGCGAGCACATAGCCTTCGCCGCGCACGGTTTTGATCAGCACCGGTTCCAGGCCGGTATCGCCCAGGCGTCGGCGCAGCCGGCCCACCTGCACGTCGATGCTGCGATCAAACGGAGTGGACTCGCGCCCACGCGTGAGATCGAGCAACTGGTCGCGCGTGAGTACGCGATTGGGGTGTTCGAGAAACACCTTGAGCAGGCGGTACTCGCCGCCGGACAGCGCCACGACCACGCCGGCCGACGAAGTGAGCTGGCGGTGCGCGAGGTCGAACGTCCAGCCGGCGAAGCACAGGCGGCTCGCCTCGGCCACGGCTTGCGGCGGCAGCGCCTGCGACCGGCGCAGCACCGCCTTGATGCGCGCCAGCAGCTCGCGCGGGTTGAATGGCTTGGGAACGTAATCATCCGCGCCCATTTCAAGCCCGACAATGCGGTCGGTCTCCGCACCGCGCGCGGTCAGCATGATCACCGGTAATTTCGAGCGCGCGCGCAAATCTCGGCACAGTGTGAGGCCATCCTCGCCCGGCAGCATCAGATCGAGAATCACGAGATCGAATCGACCGTTATCAAGCGCGGCACGCATGCCACGGCCGTCTGCCACCGCTTGCGCCCGCATGCCTTCACGCTTCAGATATTCGCTCAGCAGATGGCGGATTTCGGCGTCATCGTCCACGATCAAGATGTGTTCCTGTCGGTCCATGAGGCCTTTATACCCCGGCGGCAGTATTCCAGTGCGAAAAAAATTGTAACGCAATGTAACAGCTACCCTGGAAGACGCAATCCGTTACAAAAGTCACCATTCAAGACACACAGCGGTTACACGGGGTTGGTCTAATACGTCTGCAGTAGTTTCCCGTTAACTAACCAAGGAGATACATCATGAAAACATTATCCAAGATTGTCATCGGCACCGCCGCCGGCGTGGGCATTGCCCTGGCCACGGTGGCCTACGCCCACGGCCCCGGATATGGTCCGGACAGCTACGGACACGGCATGGGCATGCACGGCTCATACGGTCACGGCATAGGTATGCACGGCCCGGGAGGATATGGAACCGGCATGGGGATGTATGGAGCCCCGGGGACCGGCGCACCGTGCGCGGCTGATGCCCGGCTCGAAGGCATCAAGAGCGAACTGAAGCTCACGGGCAACCAGACCAAGGCCTGGGACAGCTTTGAGAAAGCGGTCCGCAGCCAGACGGAGGCGATGTTCGAAACCCGCGCACAGATGCGCGCCGGTGCGCAGAATCCGGATGCACACATCACGTTCATGGAGCAGCGGCTTGAGGGCATGAAGGCGGTGCAGAAAGCGCGCACCGATCTGTACAAGGTACTGACACCGGAACAGAAGGCGATTGCCGATCGGTACGGGTTCCAGGGCTCGCGCAGTTGAGCGGCCCGTTGCGGCAGGGAGTCTTGCCGCAACCCATTATTAGTCTGGGTGCACCCCGCCGTTTGGGTGCACCCCGCCGGTCTATCGGTTAAACACCTTTCATGACCGGTCGGGATGAGCTGTACGAATCCAAAGTACTATGTGACTTGTGCTGAGGGGTAGAAAGCAAAGTCAAAGTTCTCCACACAAACGCTGCTACCTCTTCTGCCGACCTGAGCCAGCCCACCATAATTCAGCGTGCCCATGAGCCTAAGTTGGTTTATTTAAACTCTTGATTCCTCATGTTGGATCATTCCGGATCTTCGGCAGGACATTCTTATAATCCGCCTGTCGTAGGTTCAATTGCTCTTCGCGTCCTGCTCCCCGTCCTTCGGGGCACACTACGTGCGTTCAAAACCGTTTTCAATAAATTTCCCAACTCCGGGCCAGATTAACTACTACCGCACCCCTGCGCTACACGATTGCGACATCTCTCAGGGTTATTACTGCAGCCCGCCGATCAATGCAGAAACATTTACTGATCTCTTGCGGGACTGGAACCAAATAAGAGGGGGAAAATGCAGACTCAAGCATTGATCCGCCCGGCATGCCGCTGAACAACTCCCGGTAGTCCCGCCTGATATTTATCGATCATACGGCGGAATAATTAAAAACTTTGCAGTTGCTGATGGGTCGGCTCGGCGCAGCAATACCAAGGCTCGGACAGGCGCGGGATCGGTAAACTCATCACATGTTCCGCCAGTTCCGGAATCTCTCCGCCCAGCGCCGCGTGCGCCAGTTTCCAGATAGACGCGAAGATATCGCGTCGGGTTAATTTTTCCGCCTCGGCTTTCATTACCAACTCCTGCACCGCGAGTTGCAAACGATCGACACGCGTGTCGGGATTTTTCCACGGATAGCCCAGGAGCTTGGGGTCAAATTCGCCGATGTACGATTGCATATCCGGCAACCCCAGCAACAGCGAACCTTGCGGGATCAGCAGGCGAATCGCCAACTGGATCGGCGGCACGCTCTCGACCAGATCAAGCTCGAGCAGGCGCTTAAGCAGCGCGATGTTGCCTTCCAGCGTGGTCCAGGGCGTAAAGGCCACAAAGGTTGGGGCAAGTGCAATATCAGCGGCGCGGCAGAGCCGCAAGGCGCGCGCGAAATCGTCTTTCGTATGGTTCTTGGCCAGCCGTTCCAACACACGATCGTCCACCGATTCCACGGCGCTGGTGATGAACAAGCAACCGGTGGCTTTCAGTTCCGGCAGCATATCGGCGTGTTTGATAATGTGCTGAATCTTGATGGTGACGTCGTATGTAATACCCGGAAATTCGGCGTGCAGGGCTTGCGCGAGCTTCCGCGCATGGGTTGGACCGTTCAGGAAATCCGGGTCGCCGAAGGAGATATGTTGCGCTCCGGCAGAGACCTGCTGACGCACGTCGGCCATGACGGTATCCACCGGAATAACGCGAAATGCACCTTGATACACCGGCACCACCGGGCAATGGCGGCACAAGTGCTTGCAGCCGCGCGTGCCCTCGGCGAAGCCGACGGTCTTGCGCCCACCGTCGGGCAGTTGCAGATGCGCGTAGCGTTCCAGCGGCGGCAGCGCACGGCGATCGGGCGTCATGAATTCTATCCTGGACAGATTCACCACCGGCTCGGTTTGGACCTTGCCATCGCCGGCGCGCAGACGTTCCACCAGTGATACCAGCGCGGGTTCGACTTCACCGCCGAGGACGATTTGGACTCCCAACTTGCGCAGCAGCTTTTCATTCATGGGCGCATACAGGCCGTAAACGCACAGGTGCGCCTCAGGCGCCAGTTTCCGCACCCGCGGGATCGCCTCGATGGCGATGCGCGTGGCGGTGTGCATGGCAACATAGATGGCGACCACGCGGGCGTCGCGCAACACTTCGGGTTCCAGGCATTGCAGAGTGAGATCGAGGCAATGCACCTCGCAACCGGCACGCGCGAGCCACGCCGCCGGCTCGGCCAGGCCGAAAGGCTGGCGGCCAATCTCGTAGGGATTGATCAGGACGACTTTCACGAACCGCTGCTATTTTTTGCTGCCGGCAGGCTGGAATCCGGCCGGGAGCTTACCCATGTCGCCTTCGCCGAACAGGAAGCCGACCATGTGCTGTTCGATGACCTTGATGCTGCCCGGGTCGGCGCTGCTGAGCTTGTTCTCGTTGATGATCGTGGCCAGGCGCGCCAGCCATTGTTTCCAGCCTTCCTTGGAGACGTTTTCAAATATGCGCTGGCCCAAGGCCCCCGGATGCGGCGGGCGCTCCAGACCTTCGGCTTCGCGTTTCAGTACGACGCAGCGAACGGTGCGTGCCATGCGTGCCTCTTGTTCGTAAATGATGGAGACATTGTATTACGAATAACCGGGCCACCGCTCATTGCCACATGAAATGCGGTGATTTGGCGCAGTCAATTTCATGATTCCGGCCGAATCGGGTACCATGCTTTACATCTGGATTCACGAATGAGGAGCGATGTCATGGGCGCCATCGAATATTCCACCCGTATCGGCGACGCCGAGATGCGGCTCACCCCGGCGGCGCAGGCCAAGTTCGCCGAACTGCTGAAGGAAGCCGACAGTGACATCGCCGGCATCCGCGTGTTCGTCTCGGGCGGTGGCTGCAGCGGTATGACCTACGACATGACCTACGCCAGCAGCGTGGACAGTGAGTACGACAGCGTGCTCGAAGGTCCGGGCTTCAAGGTCTTCGTCGACCCGGTCGCGCTCAATTACCTGCAAGGCTGCGAGATCGATTTCACCAATTCGAGCTTTGTGTTCAACAAGGTGTTCCAGGCGGTAGGCGGCAAAGGCACCTGTGGCGGATGCGGCGGCGGAGGTTTCTAGTCCTGCCAAGGCACCCGTCCAAAATGCGGCTGCGCGCCGCATTCTGTTGATCGCTCCGCACGACAGCTACCGCACTGCGCCGTTCCTGGCGGCGGCCAAGGCCCACGGGATTGAAGTATTAATCGCCTCCGAGGCCAAACACTCCCTGGTCAGCGCCTACGTCGACGGTCTGCATCTCGATCTCGGCGATATCCAGGCCTCATTGCAAACCATTCTACGCGAAGCGCATCGGCGGCCATTCGCGGCCGTGCTCGGCAGCGACGACGCCAGCACGGAAATTGCGGCACTCGCAGCCACCGAACTTGGCCTCCCCCACAATCCCACCGCGGCGGTGCACCTCGCGCGGCGCAAGGACCTGGCGCGCGATCGGCTGACACAAGCCGGCGTGCCGGTACCACGCCACTGGCGACTCGATCTCAGGCGTCCGTTGGCCGCACAAACTGAAGACATCCGTTTTCCCTGCGTGCTCAAACCGGTGGCGCTCGCCGCCAGCCGCGGCGTGATCCGCGCCGATAATCTTGACCAACTCACACAGGCCGCCGCGCGCATCCAGGTATTGCTGACGCGCGCCAGGCTGCGCGAAGCGGAAGAGCGCGAAACCATCCTGGTTGAGGAATTCATCCCCGGTTTCGAGGTGGCGGTGGAAGGCCTGTTGACGCAGGGGAATCTCGAAATCCTGACCATCTTCGACAAGCCCGATCCGCTGGACGGTCCGTATTTCGAAGAGACGTATTACATCACCCCGTCACGGCTGGATGCACCGACGCAAAAGACCTTGCGCGAAACCATCTCCGCCGCTTGCGCCGCCTACGGCCTGCGCGAAGGACCGATCCACGCCGAGTGTCGCATCAACGACAAGGGCGTATGGATACTCGAAGTCGCCGCGCGCACGATAGGCGGATTATGTGGACGCCTGCTGCGCTTCGGCACCGGCTCCAGTCTGGAAGAATTGGTATTACTGCATGCCCTGGGCGAACACCCCGAATTAAACAATGAAACTGGTGGCGCCGGGGTGCTCATGATCCCGACCCCACAGGCCGGTATCCTGCGGCGTGTCGAGGGCGTGCTAACCGCCGGGAAAGTGCCGTATATAGAAGAAGTCGTCATCAATGTGCGTGAGGGCTACGAACTGGTGCCCCTGCCGGAGGGCTCGAGTTATCTCGGATTTATTTTCGCGCGCGCGCCAAGTGCGGAGGAGGCCGAGGCAGCATTGCGCGCGGCACACGCCTGCCTGCGCGTGGTGGTGATGCCATTATGGAAGGGGGTGAACGTTTAGCGTTTCAGCGACTCTGACCCCTTGATCCAAGAATAAACACCATGACCAAGTCACGAATCATAATTATTATTTTTCTTGTTGTCGCCATCGGCGCGTTCTTCATCTTTGATCTGGGTCAGTACCTGACCCTGGACTACTTCAAATCTCAGCAGCAGGCCATCGAGGGTTACCGGCAAAATCACCCGCTGGCCACCGCGCTGGGATTTTTCATCGTCTACGTCGCCGTCACCGGTCTGTCGCTGCCGGGCGCGGCGTTAATGACCTTGGTGGCGGGCGCGATATTCGGATTGGGCTGGGGCACCCTGATCGTCTCTTTCGCTTCCACCATCGGCGCCACACTCGCGTTTCTGGTCTCGCGCCTGCTGCTGAAGGATCTGGTACAGCGGCGCTTCGGCGATAAACTGAAAACCGCCAACCGTGGCATTGAGAAGGACGGCGCCTTCTATCTGTTTACCCTGCGCTTGGTGCCGGCGTTTCCATTTTTCGTGATCAACCTGGTCATGGGCCTGACCCCGATTCGGACCTGGACTTTTTACTGGGTAAGTCAGGTGGGTATGCTGGCCGGTACCCTGGTCTACGTCAACGCCGGTACCCAGCTGGCGCAACTGCAGTCACTGTCCGGGATACTGTCACTCGAGCTCATTATTTCATTCACCCTGCTCGGGGTGTTCCCGTTGCTGGCCAAGAAGGCCGTTGAAATATTCAAAGCCCGGCGCGTGCTGAAGCATTACCCCAAGCCAAAACATTTCGATCGCGACCTGGTCGTCATCGGCGCCGGCTCCGGGGGCCTGGTAAGCGCGTACATTGGCGCCGCCGTCAAGGCCAGGGTGAGCCTGATCGAAAAGCACCGCATGGGCGGCGACTGCCTGAACACCGGCTGTGTGCCGTCCAAGGCGCTGATCCGTTCCGCCAAGTTTCTTTCCCATGCGCGCCGCGCGCGCGAGTTCGGCTTCGACTCGGTAGCCGTCGATTTCGATTTTGCGCGCATCATGGAACGGGTGCAGCGCGTCATTCGCGAGATCGAACCGCATGATTCAGTGGAGCGTTACACGAAACTCGGCGTCGATTGCATTCAGGGAGAAGCCCAAATTACTTCGCCCTACACAGTGAACGTCAATGGCCACACGTTGACCACACGCAGCATTGTCGTCGCCACCGGCGGGCGCCCAGCGGTGCCGTCAATCCCCGGCATCGAAGACATCGGCTACCTGACCTCCAACACCCTCTGGGAGCTGCGCACACTACCAGGCCGGCTGCTGGTGTTGGGTGGCGGACCCATCGGCTGCGAACTCGCCCAGTGTTTCGCACGCTTCGGCAGCCGCGTGATCCAGCTCAACCGTGGACAGCGCTTGTTGAACAAGGAAGACCCGGAGTTTTCCAGCATGGTGATGCAGCGTTTCGAGCGCGAAGGTATCGAGTTGCGCATGAATCATTCGCCAAAAGCGTTTCACGTGGACGGCGGTCGTAAAACCCTGGTGGCCGAACATGACGGCCGGGAGGTCGAGATCGAGTTCGATGCCTTACTGTTGGCCGTGGGTCGGCAGGCCAATAGTCGCGGCTTTGGTCTGGAGGCGCTCGGTGTGCCCCTGCGCAAGGATGGCACCATCGAAATCAACGACTACCTGCAGACGATTTACCCGAACATCTATGCCGTCGGCGATGTCGCCGGCCCCTACCAGTTCACCCATACCGCGGCGCATCAGGCCTGGTACGCGGCGGTCAATGGTCTGTTTGGCAGCTTCAAGAAATTCCGCGCGGATTATTCGGTGATTCCGTGGGCCACCTTCACCGATCCCGAGATCGCGCGCGTCGGTCTCAATGAACAAGAGGCGAAGGCCAAGAGTATTCCCTATGAAGTAACCACTTATCCGATCGATGATCTCGACCGCGCCATCGCGGATGAAGAAGCCCATGGCCTGGTGAAGGTGCTGACCGTGCCCGGCAAGGACCGCATTCTCGGTGTGACCATCGCCGGGGAGCACGCCGGTGATTTGATTTCTGAATTTGTGGCCGCCATGCGCCACGGATTCGGTCTCAACAAGATTTTAAGCACCATCCACATCTACCCGACCTTGGCCGAGGCCAATAAATACGTTGCGGGGAATTGGAAGCGTGCCCACGCACCCAAGCGGGTGCTGGCCTGGCTGGGGCGTTACCACTGTTGGCGCCGGGGTGGTAAACCTTAGGGTCAGATCAAAATACTATTATTGAAATGTTACTTTTTCGATTAGTTCTGTGATGGCGCTACTGCACCGCGCGATGCACGGCCTCGCCGATTTTTGACGGGTTGCGCACGACGTGCGCGCCAAGTGCTTCAATTTGCTCCATTTTAGCCGAAGCGGTGTCGGCCGGGCCGGCGATCACGGCGCCGGCGTGGCCCATGCGTCGCCGTGCCGGAGCGGTGATCCCCGCGATGAAGCAAACCAGCGGCTTGCCCAGGTGTTCCTTGGCCCACGCGGCAGCCTCGATCTCCTGGCTGCCGCCGATTTCGCCGATCATCACCACCGCCTCGGTGTCCGGGTCGTCCTTGAAGGCGCGCAGCACGGTCAGGAAATCCGTACCGGTGACGGTATCACCGCCGATGCCGACACAGGTGGACTGCCCGAGTTTGTAATCGGCCATCTGCTCAACGGCTTCGTAATTGAGCGTGCCGGAGCGCGACACCACGCCGATTTTTCCGGGTTTATAGATATGGGCCGGCATGATACCGACCTTGCATTCATTGGGCGTGATCAGGCCCGGCGTGTTGGGGCCGACAATCACCACGTCGCGCCCGGCGGAATAACGCTTGACGCGCACCATGTCCTGCACCGGGATGCCATCGGCAACGACCACGATGATGCGGATGCCGATGTCGATGGCCTCCATGATGGCGTCGGCGGCGAACGGCGGTGGCACGAAAATGCCAGCGACGTCGGCCCCGGTCTTCGCCACCGCCTCGTACAGGGTGTCGAACAGGGGGACACCAAGGTGCTGGGCGCCGCCCTTGCCGGGGGTCACGCCGGCGACGACCTGAGTGCCGATCTTCATGGATTCCTCGGCATGGAAACTGCCGTGCTGGCCGGTCAGACCCTGAATCACGACACGTGAGGATTTATTTATGAAGATGCTCATGGGCGGCTCCGCTGGTGGCGCGCACGGCCATGGCCGCGGCATCGTCGAGATTGTTGGCGGTAAGGAATTTCAGGCCAGACTGGGCCAGGACCGCGCGGCCCTGTTCCACGTTGGTGCCGGCGAGGCGCACCACAACCGGCACGGTGACTTTGAGTTCACGCATCGCGCGCACGATGCCTTCTGCTATCCAGTCACAGCGGTTGATACCGGCAAAGATGTTGACGAGCACCGCCTTGACGTTCTTATCCAGTAACACGATCCGAAAAGCGTTGGTGACTTTCTCCGGCGAGGCGCCGCCGCCCACGTCGAGAAAATTCGCCGGCTGCCCGTCGTGCAGGGCGATGGCGTCCATGGTGGCCATGGCCAGCCCGGCACCGTTGACGATGCAGCCGACATTACCCTCGAGCGCAATGTAATTGAGTCCGTGCGCGCCGGCCTCGACTTCCTTGGGGTCTTCCTCGTCGAAATCGCGCAGGTTGCTGATATGCGGCCGGCGGTAGATGGCGTTGTCGTCGAACTGCATCTTCGCATCCAGCGCCAGGAGGCGGCCATCCAGGGTGACGGCCAGCGGGTTGACTTCGATCAGCACGGCATCGTTGTCGCGAAAGCAGCGGTACAACGCCTTCATCATTTTCACCGCGGGCGAAAGCTGTTTGCCGCTGATTTTCAGGTGCGTGGCAACCTTGCGACACTGGAAGTCGAGCAATCCCACCGCCGGGTCCACCGGCTCACGCAGGATGCGTTCCGGTTCGTGGCGCGCCGTTTCTTCGATTTCGACCCCGCCGCCGTCGCAGGCGATTATGGTGATGCGCTGTGTGGTGCGGTCGATAACTAGGCCGAAATAGGCCTCGCGCGCGATGTCGACGGCCTGCTCGATCAGCACGCGCCGCACGAATTGCCCCTGTGGGCCGGTCTGGGCGGTGATGAGCGGCCGGCCAATGATTTCATCGGTTACGGTGCGCACTTCCTCGACAGTGTGGGCCAGCTTGACGCCACCACCCTTGCCGCGGCCGCCAGCGTGAATCTGCGCCTTCACCACGAAGCGATTGACGCCAAGTTCCTCGGCCACGGCCTCCGCTTGCTCCACGCTGTGCGCCACGCTGCCCGCGGGCACCGGCACACCGTATTGCCGCATCAGGTCCTTCGCCTGGAATTCGTGGATATTCATGCCGCCTGCTCTTGGCTCATTTTTATGCGTTTCATTTTTTCCACCACGACCTCGGCCTGGCGGATTGAGGCGGCATCGAGCATGCGGCCATCGAGCGTCACGGCGCCTTGGCCTTTCTTGGCGGCCTCCGCCATGGCCGCGAGAATGCGCTGCGCGCGTGTGACTTCAGCTTCAGTGGGAGAGAACACCTCGTTCGCCAGTGCAATCTGCGAAGGATGGATGGCCCATTTACCTTCGATGCCAAGTGCGGCCGCCGAGCGCGCCGCGGAGCGATAACCCTCGGCGTCCTGAATGTCGCTGAACGGCCCGTCGATCGGGCGCAGACCGTAGGCGCGGCAGGCCACCACGAGGCGCGCCTGCGCGTAGTGCCATTGATCGTTCCAGTGACGTTCGCGCTTGCCACCCTCTGCGTGCGTGAGCACGGCATAATCTGCATTGGCCCCGCCCATGTGCGTGACACGCGCCTGGGTCGAGGCCGCAAAATCGGCCACGCCGAAGACCAGCGCTTCCATGCGTTCGGGACAAATCGCGGCAATGTCCTCGATGTTGGCCATGCCGCGCGCAGTCTCGATCAGGGCGTGGAGGCCGATGGGCTTGAGGCCCTTGGATGCCTCGACCTGCGACAGCAAGGTGGCCACGAAGTAGATGTCCTCGGGGGTGTTGACCTTAGGGATAAGGAGCGTGTCGAGATGCTTGCCGGCCTGCTCCACGATATCCACGATGTCACGGTAACAGTAGTGCGTGTCGAGGGCGTTGATGCGCACGGAAACGGCGCAACGCGACCAGTCGTGATGCTGCAGGGCATGAATGACGTTCTTGCGCGCCTGCTCCTTGTCGGTGGGCGCTACCGCATCCTCGAGATCCATGAACACGATATCGGCGCCGAGCGTGGGAGCCTTCTCGAGCATGCGTGAATTGCTCCCGGGGACGGCAAGCTCACTTCGATGGAGACGATCCTTGCTGGGCATTATGGTTCTTTCCTGTGACAGCCTTAATGGTGGTTTATTATTATACCGTCATGGTGTCAATTTCTTAACGGACCGTCAATTTCAATGAAGAGACTTCCCAAAGAGTTGCCTAAAGATACCCCTGTGCGTGGAGCTTATCCAAATCCTCTCTCGGTTCAGTGGCGTTTCAATAAGATTATTCCCGGAATTCGCATGTAAAATACATGGAGGCGGTTCTGAGTCAATGTTGATGCCCATCAAGGCATGTGTTGAACTGTGTCGGTAGAAGATAGGTCGTATGGAAAACAATCGGAGGGCAGAACGATGAGTCTGTTAGATGCGATTATGGAAGGCAAAGGAGGTGCTCCCCAGGACCCTAAATTCCCTCATGCCCCGCGTGGCTGGAACAGCCAGGAGGCACAGCAAAAGGCGGGGCAGGAAGGACTGAAAGTTGGCGAGGAACACTGGGAAGCGGTGCGGGCGTTGCAGGAATATTTCACCAAGCATGCTGACAAGCCCGTGAACCTGCGTGAATTGCACGATGCGCTCGATGAAAAATTCCACGCCAAGGGAGGCATCAAGCACCTGTATCGGCTCTTCCCGGATGGACCAGTGGCACAGGGCTGTCGCCTGGCTGGGCTCAAAGTGCCCCCTGGCGCCACCAGTGGAGGATTTGGTAGCGTGGTTTAAAGATAGAAATTTGTAATTGGTGTAAGCGTCGGGGGCGGAAACACGTATTGAGTGTGGCGTTGAAATATTTTTTGGCGCCTATTAGCTTGGCGTGGATTTCAATGATCGTGCCGCGACTGACCGCTTTCGAAGTAATGCCAGATCACGAGGCCCACGACTTCGAACTGGGTCAACTCGCGAAATACCGTCGCGAGATAGTAAATGGCGTCTGACCTTGGTGACAACCTCTCATCAACGTTCGCTTAATGACGCGGCAACACACGCCGGGCAGTGATCACTGCGTGCTTTACCGTCATCTTTAACAATTCTTTGAACCGCGTTCTTGGGTTAGTCAGGTGTGGATTGAACGGCTCACTAAGCAACTCCGGCCAGATCCGACCGATAAGACGCCGGAACAGTTGGTAGTCAGGCGGTTCCCGGTATCTCTCATTGACCGCAAGCATCGTGGTAAGCACATCCCTGCAGTTGAATGGCGTGATGTTGTCTCGCCAGGCGATATCGAACTCCAGCGCGGTCATGGCGAGCCACGCAGTACGATTCTCCCAATAGAACAGGTCCAGCACGTCTAGACCGTATGTCTCCCCAAGCTGCTCGAGCCACCCACGATAGTGCTGAAGCGCAAATTCACTTCCCCGGACATCCAATATTGCGAGGTATTCGGGTGTGATTCGCCGATATCCAGGGATACGCGAGCCGTAATAGCAACGTGCCGTTTCACCGCCGCTTCCGGTGATGACAACCTTTGCGCGCGAAAACTGCTTCAGGATTGCCTCGGCGTCTGCCGCGTAGTGGTCGTGAGCCAGGAAGACGTTCTCCTTGAAAGCGCCGGAAAACTCAGTACTCGCCGTCCCACTGGCTTTGATCACCGTGTGATCCAGCCCCAGATTACTGGCCAATCGAGCCGGAATATCAAAGTCGGCGTAGTTGTCCGGATCTCTAGCCTTACGAAGGGTAATGAAGCTGACGTTTTGCCTGATCTCCTTGCACGCCGCCCAGACCAAGCGACTGTCAATCCCTGCCGTAACCGCAATCGCCAAGTCAAACCGATGTGCAGCGGCTTTGAGTAAGCCACGCATGAGAACCGATATCTCCTCGATCGCGTCTTCAAGCCGACGCCTCCCAAGCGGCCGGTCGGGCCAGTACCGGTGGCATGCGCCAGTATTGAGATCCAGGTAATGATTTGGCAGCAGACGTCGGACCTCCCGGTAAGGCGTGGACGCAACGGGCCATCGATATTCCGGGTCCGATCGCCATACATAAGAATCCATGTACCGTTGGGCCGTATCATCCATGGTCAATCCCAACGTGCGTTCGGCTAATTTCGGGTGCGAGAACGCCCACACGGATTGAGTGTGCGCCGGGTCCGTGTAGAACACCTGGCGCATTCCGAGGGCATCGATGAACAGGAATTTCTGGTCGTTGTTTCTGAGGATGAGTATCCAGCGGCCTCCGAGCCGCTTGGTTGCCTCAAGGACATCCGCGGGATCGGAAATTTTCGCCAGCAGTCGACGCAGGATCGTGCTGTCGTCCGCTTGTGGCTCAAGCGGATCCAGCATGCATCCCAGAAGGGTCAGTGATTTCTCACCGTCAACAACCTGTGTAGTATTCAGTGTCGGATGTGCTACTGCCTCGGTGGCCGCATCGACCTTGATCGGCTGCCATGTCTTAAAGGTCTCCGAGACGCTGGGCCCAAGGGAAAATTGACTGGCGTGCGTCGCCTCGCCGGATGGGCTGCCTAAATCTCCCTTGAATTCTTGAGTATGCAATTATTCGTTTCCTTGTTGCCGTTAAACATTACCAAATCACCCGTGCACTTTCACTGATATTATTCACAGCGCCGCATTCAAGCCCGCTGTTTATGCGTGCCAAACGCTTACACAACTCGGGCAGGGATTTGTTAGGCAAAGTCATCCACAAAGCCCCAGACTCTGGACAACGGCCAACAGCAGGACGATGGGCTGCGATCGCAACTCATCTGCTGTTAATCAAGCTGTGTGAAGCGATGAAAGGTTTGTGCCATGCCCTGGAGCAGACCGCGAAAATCAACATGGCCAGATGGCGCGTAAACGACAAGCAAAAGACTTCGTTTGCCTGACAACTTAACCCATGCGGCGCTACAAGCTCGTCAGCCACGGCTGCATGAAGCGAGGACGGCACGTATCGAAGCAACAAAAGGGGGAAGGAGCGATCAAGGAGATCAAGCCAAACGCATTCAGGAATCCAACAATTAATTTTTCGCTTGCCGACGGCATTGAAAAATGTGGTTACGAAACATTCCACGGCGTCACGATCTGTATGCTTGTCAGCTCACCGGTCAGTCGTGGGCTTGGCTCAGGCAGTCTTCACAGAAAGCCGTGGCGACAGGAAATTGTAGAGCCACCCAAATAGAAACCCTGCGATCGCCCCATCCACCCCACCATAGAGCGTGCCGACGATGGCTTGCCCGAGAGTGTTGCCAGCGCCATAGCCAGGATAAAGGGAAGCCACAAGCTCGAGAAAAGCCCGGCCATAAGACGGCCACACCAGATTGGCGAGCGCGACAAGAAGAATGGCGCCGCCCCATATCAATCCCGCAGTCACGGATAATGCGGTGAGATTAAATCGCATAAAACCTCCTTCGACTCAACAAGCAGAATGAATAAAGCCGGCAAGGCGATAATTATTGTTGTTGCTTATTGTTTCTGCGCGACGACCCGGCCCTCGGCGTTCAGATATACCCGATAGCGGTTACCGTCCTGACAAGTCACAAGATGGTCGTTATCACCTTTCTTGACGGCATTGACGACCTGACCACAGGGCAACCCCAGGAGCGCGATCACGGATGTCATGTCTTTCAGGAGCGCCGGATCCTCTGCCGCCCACGTCGGTCCGATGCCTAACGCCATTATCAAGAAACAAAACTTCACACGTTTGTACATTGCGTTTCTCCTGCTTTCAAATTAGAGCGCGGCAAACTTGACTGGATCGGCCAGGATACTCCAGATCGCTTCGCGCGACGCCACGATCGTGCGGGCCAGCTCCGGATCGCCTTCCTGCAGCAGTGTAAGCACCTTGAGGAGCAACCGGTCATACGGTTGACGTAGCTCGGCGAGCGTAGTCTTCACTTTCCCTTGGTAATACGCCCGGAATTGATCCAGCAGGTCATCAACCTGGTTCTTGAGCGTGAGCTTGGTAAACACGCCGATGGCCTTGGTCTCCTTGAGCCGATCTTCCAGCATCGTCAAATCCAACGCCGGGGCCGGTGGCGACGCCGCCGGTTTCCCGGGGGCTGGCGCGGCATCCGGCTTCTTGCGGGGAGGCTTGGCGGAAGCTGTTGACGGGGAAGGGAGTGTCGGGGTCATGGCTTCCGGCGCTTCGACTTTGGCAATCTTCTTCTCTTCGGTGGTAATTTTCGCTGGCGGTTCGGTCACCTCCGGCTGATTCGATAGCACATTGGTAGGTGGGGGAGCGCGTTCCACTCCGACGCATCCCGTCACCAGGAAAAGAAGTATTAATCCGATTACACGCATGGGGTAACAGGCTTTGGCTCAGAACACATAGTATCTGATGAAAATGGTGGGCCCGCTAGGACTCGAACCTAGGACCAAGGGATTATGAGTCCCCTGCTCTAACCAACTGAGCTACAGGCCCAAAAGACAACGGGCCGGTATTGTACCGGCCCGTGGCGGGAGTGGATAGAACAGCGTTCGCTTAATCGAGGAAACTGCGTAGGTGCTCGGAGCGCGAGGGATGACGCAGCTTGCGCAGCGCCTTGGCCTCAATCTGGCGGATGCGCTCACGCGTGACATCGAACTGCTTGCCGACCTCTTCCAGCGTATGGTCGGTGTTCATGCCGATGCCAAAGCGCATGCGCAACACCTTGGCCTCGCGCGGGGTGAGTGTCTCGAGGATTTCCGAGGTGGCATATTTCAGCCCGCTGCCGGTGGCCGCGTCCGGGGGTGCCACGGAATTGGCGTCTTCGACGAAATCGCCGAGATGCGAATCCTCGTCGTCACCGATGGGCGTCTCCATGGAAATCGGTTCTTTCGCAATTTTCAACACCTTGCGGATTTTGTCCTCAGGCATGTCCATGCGTTCGGCCAATTCTTCCGGCGTGGCCTCACGACCCATCTCCTGCAGCATCTGGCGCGAAATGCGGTTCAGCTTGTTGATGGTCTCGATCATGTGCACCGGGATGCGGATGGTGCGCGCCTGATCGGCGATCGAGCGCGTGATGGCCTGGCGAATCCACCAGGTCGCGTAGGTCGAAAACTTGTAGCCGCGGCGGTATTCGAACTTGTCGACTGCCTTCATCAAGCCGATATTGCCTTCCTGGATGAGATCCAAAAATTGCAGGCCGCGGTTAGTGTATTTCTTGGCGATCGAGATCACGAGACGCAGGTTGGCCTCTACCATTTCTTTCTTCGCACGACGCGCCTTGGCCTCGCCGATGGACATGCGTCGGTTTACTTCTTTTAGTTCCGAGATCGGAATACCCGTGCGCTCCTCGAGCTTCTTGAGCTTGTCCTGGGCGGCATGGATAGCATCGGTGTGGTGCTCAATAACCGAGACATTCCCCTCGCCGCACTTCATGGCCTTTTTCACCCAGCGCTTGTTGGTTTCGTGCCCGGGGAAAATCTTGATAAAGATCTTGCGCGGCATGCGGGCCTTGCTGACGCAGATGTCCATTACGACCTTTTCCTGGCCGCGGGAGAAATCCACCAGTGAGCGCACGTATTCCACCAGGCGATTGATCTGCTTGGAGACGAATTTGATCTGCATGAATTCATCCGCCAGCTTGGCCTGGATTCGCTTGACTTCAGGGCTGTCGTAGCCTTTCTTGTCGATGGCCTTGAGCAGGTTCGTATGCATTTTTCGAATGCGCGCAAAGCGGATCAGCGCCTCTTCCCGGTTCGGACCGGTTTCGTCATCGCTGTCACTGTCGGAGCTGCTGTCGTCTTCATCCTTGTCATCTTTTTCGTCTTCTTCGGCCGCGACCTTCACGGGCGGGGCCTCAGGCAAAGGGGCATCGTCCGCGTCGGGATCGACAAAATCCACCACCAAATCGGTCAGGCGCATCTGGTCGATCTCGACCAGATCCATCATGCGCACGACCTCGGCGATCGCCGCTGGACAAGCCGCAATGGCCTCGGTTGTCTGGCGTACGCCGTCCTCGATGCGCTTGGCGAGATCAATCTCGCCTTCACGCGTGAGCAACTCCACTGTGCCCATCTCGCGCATGTACATGCGCACCGGGTCGGTGGTGCGTCCAAATTCGCTGTCCACGGCGGAGGTCAC
>JAOTWF010000106.1 GCA_029863005.1 Gammaproteobacteria bacterium
CCCGAATAACCGACCGACACCTGCTGTCAGCGCCATAGCCAAGGCACCCCAAAAAGTTACCCTGGCTGATGCTCTCACCACTCGAGCACCACCTGCGCGGGCGGCGACCCCACCTAACACAGCGAGAAAGACAATTGAGAGGCCTGCGACTGCCGATATCAGATGAGTCAGTGGCGCTATCCAAGCTGTAAATAGCGGTAGCGCCGCGCCAATCGTGAACGTCCCTGCGGATGCGAAGGCAGCCTGAATTGGCCGGGCTTTCGCGCCTTCAGTTATTCCAATCTCATCACGGGCGTGTGTTTCTAGCGCATCATGTGCCATTAGTTGTGCGGCGACGTCAACCGCGAGTTGCGGTGTCAAACCTCGCTGAACATAAATTTTCGCAAGCTCATTTCTTTCGTATTCAGGGTTCTGCTCGAGAGCGCGTTTTTCGAGCTCAAGGTCAGCCTTTTCGGTATCTGATTGAGAGCTCACTGAGACGTATTCGCCGGCTGCCATCGACATCGCGCCCGCAACCAGACCCGCCACGCCCGCAAGAAGGATGTCGCTCTGCGATGTATTGGCCGCGGCAACGCCAATGATCAGACTTGCAGTAGATACGATTCCATCGTTCGCGCCGAGTACAGAAGCGCGCAGCCAACCTACGCGGTGTGATCGATGTTCTTCGTGGATGCTCATCTTGGTTTGTCGCTCCGTTTCGTCCAGCTAACGTTTGAGCTCAGCCGCGTGCGGAGGCCGCAGGCCGTAGCACGTCGGCTGGAGCGAAGGGTTAGGCGGCACTCTACAGGCCTAGCTCAGACAACCCGGGATGACCGTCAGGGCGACGGCCAATAGGCCAGTGGTACTTTCGGTCCTTCTCTGAGATTGGCAAATCGTTGATGCTCGCAATTCGACGGCGCATGAACCCTCGTTCATCGAATTCCCAGTTCTCGTTTCCGTAAGAACGAAACCAGTTGCCCGAGTCATCATGCCACTCGTACGCAAAGCGCACCGCGATGCGGCTGCCTTGGCAGGCCCATAGCTCTTTGATTAAGCGATAGTCCAGCTCCTTGTTCCACTTTCGAGTCAGGAACTGAACGATTGCCTCGCGGCCGGCCAGGAACTCCGAACGGTTGCGCCACACGCTGTCCGGTGTGTACGCAAGCGAAACCCGATGCGGGTCACGGGTGTTCCAAGCGTCCTCGGCCATTCGGACCTTCTGGCTCGCGGCATCGGTATCGAATGGTGGAAATGGAGGTCTGGGCTGTTCGAGAGTGTTCATGTTGACTACCTCGCAATGGTTCTTGCCGCCTAACGTTAAAGTTCAGCCGCGCGCTTTAGCGCGTCGGCTGGGACGCTTTGTTAGGTTTGCTTATTTGACAAATAATTTCAGCCATAGTCTCTTCAGGCGCCTTTCCTAAAGTGTAAACAACTTTTTTTGCAAGAATTTCATTCGTATCATGTTCTATCAAATAGTCATTGATGGGATATTTTTCTCTTATGTGAGCAAGATATTCTTGACTTTCGGGAACACTGTTAGTTGGCATTAGCAGGATTACATTTTCTATTTTTTCAAATGCCTTTCTTGCCATTTCCACTTGATGAGGCTCATCAAAACACTGGGCACCACCACCCAGATCTATAATGTGCCCAGGATAATCCTCAATAATTGGAGCCAATGTTTTTGCTTTAAATTCGTTCATATAGCAAAGCATTGCATAAAGCCCCTTACTATCATGGATTTCTGTAGCCATCTTTGGATCAAAACCTATATTTTTTCGATATTCATATTTAACCTGATCATACGTACAAACGGGGGCACTAAGCTCTTTCGAAAGCAATTGAGCTTGTGTCGTTTTCCCCACGCCAATTGGTCCCATTAGAATGATCGTGTCCATTGCAAACCTAACGATTGAGCTGTGGGGCCGACTGCCACGGAGCGAGGAACGAGCGCAGTGGCAGGAGGTCCCTACTAGCGTTTGGTTAGGCATTGTTTTGCCCAATCCATTAAGGTAGCTAGTCACCTTAACTAATCTTAGTCATGAAGCCTGGTATAAACATAGTCATTAGCCTTTTGACTTTCGTGACAGGAAAAACATTGTTCTTTCATATTTGATACTGAGCGCTGATTGGGATCCGCTTTCTTGAAATCTTCGAAACCCCATCCCCCAGTCTCGGGATAGCGTTTGGGGTCCTTTACCATCACGCCGATCACCTTACGCTCGCCCTCCGTGATAGCGTGATTCTCCTCGATGGGCTCAAACAGTTCGAATACTAATACAGAGTCTTTATTAAATGGTGTTCCTTTTTTCAAAGACACCAGCGCCTTCTTGTTGGCATAGACATGATGAAAACCACCAAAAGCATTAAAGAATTCATGTCCCTCTTGAATAACCATGGATTTTACCCTCGTCCAATCTCGGTAATCCTTTGGATAGGGGACCTCGGACTTATTCTCTGCAAAAAGAGTCGTTGAAATACATACGCTGAGTAGCAATACTGCACTAACAAGTTTTCGTGCTTTCATATGACATCTCCCTTTGATGTGGTTTTTTCTATGCTAATCACAATTAAGTGGCCCCGCCAAATGTATAGTTCTTCGAATTCACCTCTCTCTATCACATGTTTATGCGAATTTTGCCTAACGTGCTAGCTCAGGGGCGCGGAGCCGGCTTGCCGGCGAAGCGTCCCTCTGGAGCGGCGGGTTAGGCGCAGGGCTAGACAAACAAGCTAATTGCACCAGACACACTCCCGGTAATAAAACATCCGAACGAGGTATAGGGGATTGCATAGTCCCAGATATCCTCCACAGCTCTTTTTTCATCCTCTTCCTGTAGGTGTTCCCAAGTGATTTTGTCAGAGTAGTAATGATCGACGTCAGCTTTCCATTTCTTGAAAAGATGTGACATGTGATGAAATGTTTTTTTCCGTCGATACGCCGACAAGAAAGACGCCAAGAACAAAAAGGAATAGTGAGATTTTGGCGCCAAGCATATTGATGGCGGTTGGCGATGCCCCAAGAAAACCAAGCGTTGCAATAGCACCGCCAGAATTGGTGAGAAGCAAATACTTGAGCGCTCTTTCTCCCCATTCCTTCTCAAGTTCGTATAGCTGCCCCCAACGTTGGTTGATATGCGCGTTAAGACTTTGGCGGACGGCTGGGTCTTGTTTCGTAAAGAGTTCCATTGGCTTCCTGTTTGGCGCCTAACGACGATTAAAGGACATATTGACGGTTATTAAAATTACTGAATAACAGGTTTGATAAGAATCAACTGTTTACCGAGCAAATCCCCGGAGATAGGTTGCAGGATTGCGGTATAACATGCAAGAAACCGTCAAATCGCCCAATGCCGCCGAGTCACATCTGCGCGCGCTCGAAGCCAAGGGGGCCATTGAAATCACGCCCGGGACCTCGCGTGGTATTCGCATCGTGGAACAAGGCATGCAGGCGGCGGAATTTTCGCTGCCGGTCGTGGGCCGGGTGGCCGCGGGTGCGCCCATCCTGGCCGTGGAGTCGGTGGAAGATCACTACCGGGTGGATCCCAGGCTGTTCAAGCCGCGCGCGGATCTCCTGTTGCGCGTACGGGGCCACAGCATGCATGACGCGGGTATCTGCGACGGCGATCTGCTGGCCGTCCATAAAACCCGGCGCGCGGAAAATGGCGACATCGTGGTGGCGCGGGTGAATGAAGAGGAGGTGACGGTGAAGTGCTTTCACCGCCGCAGCGCGTACTTGATCCGCTTGCTGCCAGCCAACCGCGAATACAAACCAATTGAACTCGATCTGCGCGAAGATTCGCTTTCGATCGAGGGGGTCGGTGTGGGAGTACTGCGCCGAGAGTTATAACGCCGGTTTAGCTAATCCAGGACGTGCGACACCAGCCCGTCGGCGAGCTTCGGTTCAAACCACGTGGATTTGGGCGGCATGACCAATCCGGCATCGGCCACCGCCATCATGTCGGCGATGGAGGGGGGATAGAGCGAAAACGCACAGGCCATCTCGCCCGAATCCACGCGCCGCTCGAGTTCCTTCAAACCGCGGATGCCGCCGATAAAATCGATGCGTTTGTCGCGCCGCGCGTCGTCGATGCCCAATACCGGCATGATGAGATACTCCTGAAGCAGGCTGACGTCGAGCCGACGGACCGGATCATCGACGGGAATGCGCTCCCGTTTGATAATAACCCGGTACCACTGGCCTTTGAGGTAAAGCCCGTATTCACCGCTACGCGCCGGTTTAACCGCCGCGGATTCCGGTTCGATGCTGAAGGCATTCCCGATTTGTTCCAGAAATGCTTTGCGTGACAGGCCGTTTAAATCCCGGATGACGCGGTTGTAATCCAATATCTGCATCTGGTTGTCAGGGAATATCACCGAAAGAAAATAATTCCAGGACTCGTTGCCGCTAGGCCGCGTACTTTTT
>JAOTWF010000046.1 GCA_029863005.1 Gammaproteobacteria bacterium
GGCCCTATCCCGCCATCACGAAATGGTATGGCGACATGAAGGCCCGACCGAGCTTCACCAAAACCGCGCCGCAATAAAGTCGAAGAAAATTCCGGGTCAGTCCGGATCGTGCTCTTTACGCAAAGCGCCGGATATCCGCCGCAGCAGGCGTTCCAGCCGGTCGTGGTACATCATGGCGAGCAGAATGATCAGCAGACTCACGCCTATGACGGTGAACAAAGCGCCATACTGATCGTCGCGGAAAAAGGTGCCGCCCATGGTAAGCAGCACGGTGCCAAGCAACCGGCCGCTGGCCGAGACCAACAGAAAATCGCGCTGATTCATGTGCCCCAGGCCGAGAATATAGCAAAGGATGTCCTTGGGAAAACCGGGGATGAGGAACATCAGGAATGCCAGCAGCAGGCCCTTGTGCTTCATGACGTAGTCGTAACGCTCAATGAGTTCACGGCTGGCCAGACGTTCCACGATCGGCCGTCCCAGCAGCCGCGCCAGCATGAACGCGATCCACGATCCGATGGTCAGCCCGATGGTGGAATACACCACGCCCCACACCGGGCCGAACAGAATACCGCCCACAAAGCCCGTCACCTCGCCAGGCAAGGGCGCCGCCACGACCTGCACGATCTGCAGACCGATGAAGAGGGTGGCGGCATGCTTGTTGTTTTCCTTGATGAACTGGAGCAGGCGTTTCTTGTCCGTGAGCAGATCGAACATGCCCGTGACGTAGAGCGCGTAGACCATGGCGCCCATGACGGCTACCGCCAGCAGGATCAGAAGCACCGTTTTTTTGTCCGGTTTAAACATTCCGTTACCGTGCACGATGAAAGACAGCGTGGGTACGCATATTAGGGGTTTTTAGCAGCCAAGGCGCGCCTGGGATGAAGCCGGGTCAAAGCGTCAGCCGCCGGTAGATATCCGAGACTTTCAGCGGCAGCTTGCGCACGTCGTCCACCAGCGTCCAGTTCACCGCACCGTACATGTGCGGTAGGTAATCACGCGCGGCCTCGTCAATGGTGATGCAAAAAGGATGGATGCCGGCGCGCTTGGCCTCGATCAGGCTCATGCGCGTGTCTTCGATGCCATATTCGCCGCGGTAGCCGTCGTAGTCGTCGGGCTTGCCGTCCGAGAGCGTGATTAATAATTTGGTACGCGCCTCAATATCGTTCAGTAATTTGGTGAGATGGCGGATGGTCACGCCCATACGCGTGTAATCCTGCGGGCGGATGCCGGCAATGCGCTCCTGCACCTGCCCGGTGTAGGGTTCGTCGAACCGCTTGATGCGGTACAGCTCGCAGCGTTTGCGCGTCATGCCGGAAAACCCGTAGATCGCATAACGGTCGCCGAGGATTTCCAGTGCCTCGCACAGCAGCACCAGCGACTCGCGCTCAGCATCGTTGATCCAGCCCTTGGTGGAGCCGCTCATGTCCACCATGAACATTACGGCGATGTCGCGCTCGAACTTCTGCAGCTTGGTGAACAGGCGCTCTGACAACTCCATGCCGCTTTGCATGTCAGCCCGAGCCTCCACCAGCGCATCGAAATCAACTTCATCGCCATTGACCTGTTTCTTCAGCAGCTTGTTTTCGCCGCGCAGCGCCTCGAAGGTCTTGCGAAGCTGAGGCAATACCCCACGATACTTGGCGAGTGTGCGTGCCACGAACGGTTCGTGCGCTGGGTGCACGTTGATCTCGCGCAACACGCACCAGTGTTTGCGGTAATGGTTACGCCGGTGATCCCATTCGTTATACAGAAATGCCCCTTCTTCGTGGTACGTCCCTTTCCAGACGTCTTCGGGCCGCTTCTCATCGGCCTGACGGCGGTAACCGCCCGCACCCGCTGCCACCAGATAGTCTTCAGGGATTTGTCCCAGATCCTGGACGATCGAGTTCATCAATGCGCGCATGTCCGCCAGCGGTTGGACCGGCTGGCCATCAAGCATCAGCATGAAAGTGAATTGCCCCGGATGATCCGGGTCCGGAACCTGTTCGACGGAATATTGACGGGATTTCTCCTTCGAGGCCGACTCTGTGTCCGGAGATGGCGCCGCCGACTCGTTGCTCGATTGCGCGAGTGCTTCGCGGAAAAGCTCTTTTTCGCGCGTCAGGCGTTCCTGCATGGCATGCTGTGCGCGCTCCGGCATGAGCCGGCCCTGAAAGCAGAATGGCGCAGGAACTTCTCCTTCGTAAAGCCCCGGCAGCAGCGCCAGGCTGTCGGACACGCCTGCTTTCGGTTTTGTCAGGCGTTGTATCGCTTGTTCCCAGGCAGCGGGGTAACGCACCTCTCCGATCAGTTGCTGGAGCTCCTGCATGTCCCGGTACAGTCCTGGCAGCTCGCGTGCGATAAGTGCATTGAGTCGCACAGTTTCGAGCGCATGAATCAGACGCAAAGCCTTTTCCGGTTCACGGAATGCCGCCAGCGTTTCAGTTAGTGAGGGCGCCCCCGACGCGAGACGATAGGTGCCGTACCAGGTTTGCGCCCACAGATGGGCAGCCATGGCCTTGTAGAGTCGAAAGTTATCAGGGCGTTCGGCAAACTGATAAAGCCGTACCGGCAGGAACAGCGTACCCGTGTCGGTATAGGTCTCCGGGTCGGCTTCCACCTTGAGTGGCCGTCCGGCCAGCCCCTGTACGAAGAGTTCGAGAATATGCCGGATCTCATCCAGCGTGACGCTGTGTGCCGCCTCGGCGGTTTCGGCGGCGAAGGCCTCAAGCTGCCCGAAGGCGGAGCAGCCCGGGTACAAACCCTGCTTGTCGTACACGTCCATCGCGTGAATGATCCATGCCTCGATGGCCGGCAGGTTCATCAGTCGAAAGGCCTCCGGTGCGCGCGCAGCGAACTGGTAGGCCATTTCGGAATTGGTCTTGATGATGATATCCACCCACTTAAGGACGAAATCCTGGTTCGTTCGCTCAATCCCGGCCAACGCACGCGCCAGCGGTGCCGCCGTGCGGCGCGAGGACAGCACTGGGTCCAGCGCCTCGTCAAGGCGCGCTTCGAGCTCCGCGGCGGTGAGCGATGAAAGATTCATATCAATATTGGAATCGCGGATGAACGCAATTGGAAACGTTTAAAGACTTTAATTATCCGCGTTCATCCGCGGTTTCTAAAGTTAGAATAATGACGCGCTGAGTTCGTTGACTGCCGCAATCATTTCCGGGTCGTCAGTGAGTGCCGAGGCCACGGCGGTGCGGCAGGCGGTGCGCGGATCAATGCCCGTGCTCATCAACTTGCCCGCATGCACCAGCAGGCGCGTGCTCGCGCCTTCATCCAGTCCGCTGCCTTTCAGATTGCGGGTCATGCCGGCGAATTTCACCAGACGCTCGGCCATGGCCTCGTCCACGCCGGTTTCACGGCGCACGATTTTCCGCTCCAGTGCCGCGGCCGGATAATTGAACTCGATGGCCACGAAACGCTGGCGCGTGCTCTGCTTCAAATCCTTGAGCACGCTCTGGTAACCCGGGTTGTAGGAAATGGCGAGGCTGAATTCGGGGCTGGCGGTGAGCAGCTCGCCAGTTTTTTCGATCGGCAGTACGCGCCGGTCGTCAGCGAGCGGATGAATGACCACGGTGGTGTCCTTGCGTGCCTCGACGATCTCATCGAGATACAGCATCGCATTGGTACGCACGGCACGCGCCATGGGTCCATCGACCCACACGGTTTCATTGGCGGTGATGAGATAACGCCCGACCAGGTCAGTGGCGGTGAGATCGTCGTGGCACGAGACGGTGATGAGTGGGCGTTTCAGACGCCAGGCCATGTGCTGCATGAAGCGCGTCTTGCCGCAACCCGTCGGACCCTTCAGCAGCACCGGCAATTGCTGATGGAATGCCGCCTCAAAGACCGCAATTTCCTGACCGATGGGCTCGTAGTAAGGCTCATCTTTTATGAGGTATTCATCGGTATGAGCGCTGCGCGCAGTACCGGAGTTTTTTGATACTGAGATTCGGGTCATGGACATAAACCAATCGTTGACTGTGTCAGTATGCCAAATTTACTTGAGCATACAAAAACATATTGACGCTCGCGTCCGGGTTACCGAAAATGTCCCTGATTATACGCATGGTTCGCATGCGCGCCTTGAGTACATATAAACACTCTATCCGCGCATACGAAATTTAAATCTAGTGGATTCGGCGAATTGGTGGCACCCCGCCCGTGAGCGGGGTATTGTTGCTGTCCCGTACTTCCGGCGGTAGTGAATTCCGGACAATTCCGCGGTGGAGGCCTGTCAATGACGGATGTCGTCGCGACAAACGAGACTATATTGGTGGTCGGTGGGGGGATCAGCGGCATGACCGCGGCCCTGGAAGCGGCCGAGTGCGGCAAGGACGTGGTGTTGGTGGAAAAGAATCCGAGCCTCGGTGGCCGGGTTAACCAGCTCTACAAATATTTCCCCAAGCTATGCCATCCCACCTGCGGCATGGAGATCAACCTCAGGCGCCTGCGGGCCAACAAGCGCATCCGCGTGTTAACGCTGTCCGAGGTCAAGACCATCACCGGCAAGCCCGGCGATTACACCGCGACAATAACAATCTCTCCGCGTTACGTGAACGAAAACTGCACCGCCTGCGGCGAGTGCGAAAAGGCCGTTAGCACGGAGATCACCAACCCGTACAACTACGGCATGGACAAGACCAAGGCGGCCTACCTGCCGTTTGCCATGGCCTACCCGCCGCGTTACGTGATTGATCCTTCCCTCATCGGCACGCCCGAGGCAGAGAAGGCCAAGGCCGCCTGCAAATACGATGCGATTGATCTCGGCATGAAGGAAGAGACGATCAATTTCAAGGTTGGTGCCGTGGTCTGGGCCACCGGCTGGAAACCCTACGACGCCGCCAAGATTCAGCCCTATGGCTACGATCGTTATCCGAATGTCATTACCAGCGTCGAGTTTGAGCGCCTGATGGACCCGTTTGGCCCCACCGGCGGCAAGCTGGTGCGGCCGTCGGACGGAAAAGAGGCGAAAAATGTCGCCTTCATCCAGTGCGCCGGGAGCCGTGACCGCAATCACCTCAAGCACTGCTCGCGCATCTGCTGCATGGCCTCGCTCAAACAGTCCACCTACGTGCGCGAAAAGTATGCCGACGACGCCAATGTATCCATTTACTACATCGACATCCGCGCCATCGACCGCTTCGAAGATTTCTACAAAAAGATCCAGGCTGATCCCAAGGTAAAATTCATCAAGTCCAAGGTGGCCAACATCACCGTGGACAAGGAAGGCAATCCCATCCTGCACGGCGTCGATACCGAGGGCTATCACCGTTACGACAATTCGCACGACCTGGTAGTGCTCGCCATCGGCATGGAGCCGTCGGTGGATGCCTCGCGCATCATGCCCGGTGTAAAGGCAGATGCCAGTGGTTTCATCGATATCCACGCTACCACCGAGGCGGTGTTTGGCGCCGGCTGCGCGTCCAATGCGCTCGACGTCAACCGCTCGGTCCAGAGCGCCACAGCCGGCGCGCTGCGGGCGATTCAAGTGATCAACCGCGTATCCCGGGCGGAGGCTTAAAGATGGCGGACATTAAAATCGGTGCGTATATCTGCAAGGGCTGCGGCATCGGCGAGCGGCTCGACACGGCGCAGCTCACCCTGATTGCGCAGAAGGAAGGCAAGGCCCAGGTCGTGCGCGAGCACGAATTTTTATGCAACCAATCCGGCGTGGAGCTGATCAAGAACGACATTGCCAACGAAGGCGTGAACCACGTGGTGATCGCGGCCTGCTCACGCCGCTCGAAAGCCGAGACCTTCAATTTCGAAAACGTTGCCATTTCGCGCGCCAACCTGCGAGAGGGCGTGATCTGGATCACGCCGGCGGACGAAGACAAGAAGGAGATCGTGCAGGAAATGGCCGCTGATTACATCCGCATGGGTTGCGCCGAATCGGCCAAGATGCAAATCCCACGGACCAATCCTAACCTTGGCAACAACAAGCGTCTTCTGGTTGTAGGCGGCGGCATCACCGGGCTAACCGCGGCCATCGAAGCCTCCAAGACCGGCTATGACGTCCTGCTGGTGGAGAAGAGCGCGAGCCTCGGGGGTTGGGCGGCAAAGTTGCACAAACGCGTGCCGGACCGGGAACCCTATGCTGAGCCGATGGACACCGGTATCGCCGATCTGATCAAGAAAATCGAGTCGGACAAGCACATCAAGGTGAACCTCAACTCGACCATCACCAAGACCAGTGGCGCACCGGGCCAGTTCAGCGTGGACATCTCCACGGAATCCGGCAGTACTGCCACCGAGAACGTCGGCGGGATCATCATGGCCTCGGGCTTCACGCCCTACGACATGAACAAGCTGCCATACCTGGGTGCGGGCAAGAGCAAGGACGTGGTCGACCAGCTTGGCCTGGAAGAACTCGCGCATGCCGCCAACGGCGGACCGATCAAGCGCCCCAGCGACGGCAAGGAAGTGAAAAGCGTGGTGTTCGTGCAATGCGCCGGCCAGCGTTCCGACAAGGAAGGCGAGCTGCCCTACTGCTCCGGCCATTGCTGCAATACCTCGGTCAAGCAGGCGATGTACTTCCGGAACCAGAACCCGGATATCGACACCAACGTCATCTACACCGATTTGCGTACACCGGGTAATGGCGAGGACTTCTATCGCAGCGCCCAGAACAAGGGCGTGATCTTCACCAAGGGCAAAGTGAACGAGGTCACCACCGGCAGCGCCGGTCTCGAGGTCAAGTTCAAGGACCTGATCCTGAACGAGGACGTCGTGGCCAAGGCCGATCTCGTGGTGCTCGCCACCGGCCAGGTAGCCAATTCCGGCATCGATATGGAGGCGCAGCTGCTGGCCGAGGCCGCCGCCGCCGCCGATGACAAGGCCGCCAAGGATGCCGGTGAAGCCGCCATCGAGCGGGTTGAAAAGCCAAAAGGGGTCTCGATTCTCAATCTGACTTATCGTCAGGGACCGGATTTGCCGCACCTCAAACACGGATTCAACGATTCGCACTTCATCTGTTTCCCGTACGAAACGCGCCGCACCGGCATCTACTCCGCGGGCCCGGTACGCCGTCCCATGGACATGGCGCAGGCCATCGAGGACGCCACCGGCGCCGCACTCAAGGCGATCCAGGCCGTGGAGAATGCCAGCCTCGGCCGCGCCGCGCATCCGCGCTCCGGCGATCTGTCGTTCCCGGAGTTCCGGCGCGAAGGCTGCACCCAGTGCAAGCGCTGTACCGTAGAATGCCCGTTCGGTGCCATCGACGAAGACGAAGCTCGTTATCCGGTTTTCAACGAATCCCGCTGCCGGCGCTGCGGCACCTGCATGGGCGCCTGCCCGGTGCGCGTGATCTCGTTTGAGAACTATTCGGTGGACACCGTGGGTTCGCAGATCAAGAACATTGATTTCCCCGACCAGTTCTCCGAAAAGCCGCGCATCCTGGTGCTGGCCTGCGAGAACGACGCTTATCCGGCGCTCGACATGGCGGCCATGAACCGCTTCCAGTACAGCGCGTTCACGCGTGTGGTGCCGGTGCGCTGCTTGGGATCGATCAACACTATCTGGGTCACGGACGCGCTTAACAGCGGCTACGACGGCGTAATCCTGATGGGCTGTCAGAAGGGCGACAACTACCAGTGCCACTTTGTGAGAGGGTCGGCTTTGGCACACGAGCGCATGAGCAAGATCGACGACACGCTGAAGCAGCTTTCCCTCGAGGCGGAGCGTGTTAAGACTTATGAAGTGGCGATCACCGACATCGAGCGCGCGCCAGCACTGATCAACGAGATGGCCGAGACGATCCAGAAGATCGGACTCAGTCCGCTTAAGTTTTAGTTTCAGGAGAAACCATGACCGATCTCAACAAGGCGATGGTGGAAACGTACCGTAACGATTTCCTGAAGGAAGTCGAGGCGAACGTCGAGGAAGGCAACTGGGTCAAGATGTGCATGCAGTGCGGCGTGTGCTCCGGCTCCTGCCCGTTTGGCCCGGACTGGGAACATCCACCACAGGAGATCTTCGCGATGATCCGTGCCGGCAAACGCGATGAAGTGTTGAAGAGCGAATCCATGTGGATGTGCACGAGTTGCTACAACTGCATCGTGCGCTGCCCCAGGGAGCTTCCAATCACCCACATCATGCACGGCTTGGCGAATTATGCGCACCGCCTCGGCATCGCGCCGAAGATGAACCCTACGCGCCGGTTTGCCAAGATATTCTGGGACAACATTGCCAAGAGCGGTCGCGTCAATGAGCTTGAATTGTCGATAAGACTTTATTTCATGAACGGCTTCATGAAAGGCATCAAGACGGGCCTGGAGATGCTGCCGGTGGGCCTGGGCATGCTCAAGACCAAACGGCTCAATCCTTTCGGCCTGTTCGCCCATGGCGGCATCAAGCGCAAGGGCGAACTGCACAAGATGCTCAAGAAAGCCTACGAAATTGAAGACAAGCGCAAGGGTTTTGCGAAGTAGCGTTGGAGAGCTTAAACATGGCGAGAAAAGAATATTCGTTTTATCCCGGCTGTTCGTCCGAGCGCAAGGCGTCGGCCTCCAACTACATGGTCTCGGTCGAGTCCATGTGCAAGACGCTGGACGTCAAGCTCAACGAGATTCCCGACTGGAACTGCTGTGGCGCCTCCATCGGTTACGCCGAGGGTGGCGAATTGCCGCGCCATATCATGAACGCGCGCAACATCGCGATCTCCGAAAAGGAAAATCCCGGTCAGGACATTGTCGCGACTTGCGCCGCCTGCTGGCTTGGGACCAAGGAAACCCAGGAACGGATCACCCACTCCGGCGAGCTGCTGGCGGACGTGAACGAAATCCTCAAGGAAGCCGGCCTCAAGTACGAGGGTAAACAGCCGGTGCGCCACATGGTCGAGGTGCTGATCGAGGACCTCGGCTACGACGAGCTCGCCAAGCCGGTGAAAAAGCCGCTCGAGGGCATCAAGATTGCCGGCTACGTCGGCTGCCAGACCAACCGCCCGTTTGGCGTTCTCGGGGAGTCGTTCGAGAATCCGAAGTACCTCGACAAGCTGACCGAAACCATGGGTGCCACGGCGCTCGACAAGTACGAAGAGAAAGTCACCTGCTGCGGCGGCGCGCTCGCCTTCTCCGAGCCCGACAAGTCTTACGTGCAGATCAAGAAAATCATCGAATCCGCCTACGATCACGGCGCCGACATGATCGTCACGCCCTGCCCGGTGTGCCAGATGAACGTCGAGGTGTACCAGGGGCAGATTAACAAGAAGTTCGGCACCAAGTTCAACATCCCGGTAATGTATTATTCTCAACTCATGACCGTGGCCTACGGCGGCAGCGCCAAGGAAGCCGGTCTCGATGGCAACATCATCCGCGCCACGAAGCTTGAGGAGATTGCGGCCAAGAAATAGTGACTGGATTCCTGTTTCAAAAAAAAGCCCGCTAATGCGGGCTTTTTGTTTTTGCATGCACAATAAACCCAATCCCTCAAACTAGCGCCGCCGGGAGTTGGCGAAACACGGTCTGGCCGTGTTCCAGCAGAATTTTGCGCCAAGCCGGATCGGCGGGGCAGAAGGTCTCCCCAAAGGCGGCGCGCAGACGCGCCGCGCGGTTCGCATCACGACACCCGTAGTGGTACAGCCGGTTCTCCGCGCGCAGCGCGCGCAGGACGTGCACAGCCGAATAAGTACCGACTTCCAACGTGCAGGCCTGCACGCGTGCGTGGGGCAATGCGCGCGCGGTCACGGCTGCGATCGTGCCACGGGCGGCATAGTGGGTGAAGCCGGAGGGCGCGTTGCTTACGACCCGTGCCGCGCCGAAACACCGTGCGAGACGCGCGAACAAGGACGTGGTGGACGGTTCCGCCACCAGCATCGCGTATTCGCCCCGGTGGCCAAGGCCGGTATGGATATCCAGATGCAGCACCTGCTCAACCGCCGCGAAGCGCTCATCGTTCAGCAGCCGTTTAAGGATTTCGAGCGATTCCTGCTGACGATCGCCGCCATAGAACAATCCTCGCGGGAATTCGTACTGGCCGGCGGCAATCGCCTGACGCAGGACTGTCGTCCCGAGTCGGAGCCTATGCCATAAAGCGCCCGGCCAGAACGCCTCGCCGTCATCCGGCGGTAAGGCCGGGTTGAGCCAACGATGGATACGCGCATACTCCGGATTCACCGGTCCAGGAAACGTGGACACAGCGTTGCGGTTGAGGTCGACATTGTTTTCGTTGGTCCGCCGACCGTGGGCGAATCCCCACGGGTTCAGCGCGTGAACGAGCAACGCTCCCATGTCCTTCGGCATTCTCGTAGCGAATTCCATAAGCCACAACCGCAGCAAGGCGCTGCCGGCCGGGGCCTCGGCGCCGTGCACGCCCGTGGTGAGCAGCAGCAATGTGCCTGGATGCGTGTGGCCGAGGCTGGCGCTGTCGATAAACAGCTCCTCCCCGTTCGGACCACGCCCGGCAATCGGGTGGCAGGAGAGGCGCGCACCTCCGCGCTCGGCCTCGGCGCAAAAATCCGCGCGGGCCGTAAAGTAATTCGTCGTAAACACTGGAACTCGAATGGTTCGTGAAAACACCATTCTGCCGCAGGAGTGTTTAGCCTGAAAGCCTCGAGCGTTGCCGCTCGACGCTGACATCATGCGCGCGAAGAGGCTTGGGGAGAGCGCGGCCAAGAAAGCATGATTGGCAAACGAAAAAGCCCATGTCAGCGGGCTTTTTGTTCACTGGAACCTGGTGCGGGCCGGGCGTTTATTCGCGCGTTGCCTATACTTGTTGAAACATGTGGCGCCCTGTGCCTTAAGCCCTGTTATGCAATCGTCCGACATCAAGACGCAAATTCTGTCTCATTCCCCCGCGCTGGCGCCCGATACGGCGCAGGACGTGGCCGAGACGCTGTCCGCGCGCTACGAGGTTCTGGATGCCTTGGGCGATGGTGGCATGGGCATGGTGTTTCGCGTGCGAGACCGCGAAACCTCCGAAATCCTGGCGCTTAAATTGCTGCGACCGGAGATCGCCCGCGACCCGGCGATGATGGAGCGCTTCAAAAATGAAATTCGCCTCGCGCACCGCATCACCCACAAGAACGTCTGTCGCATCTACGATTTCAACCGCGTTGGCAATCTGGCCTACTTCACTATGGAATTCGTGGACGGCGAAAGTCTGCGCAGCTATCTCCGGCGTGCTGGAAAAATGACTCCCGAACGTACCATCGATCTCGCGCGCCAGATCGCCACCGGTCTGACCGAGGCGCACGCGCAGGGTGTGGTACACCGCGATCTGAAACCCGAAAATGTCATGCTGGGGCGGGACGGGCTGGTCAAGCTACTGGATTTCGGTATCGCGCGCGCCCTCGGCAGCGACACCACCACGGCGCACACCATCATGGGCACGCCGGAATACATGGCCCCCGAACAATCACAAGGCAAACCGGTCGATCAGCGCGTGGATATTTATGCCCTGGGGCTGATCCTGTATGAGTCCCTGACGGGAAGGCGCGCCTTCTCCGGTGCGACCCCGGTGGAGGTCGCGCTCAAGCAGCTCAAAGAAAAACCGCTGCCGCCGAGAAAATTCCTGCCTTCCACCCCACCGCATCTTGAAGCGGCCGTGTTGCGCTGTCTGGAAAAAGAACCGGTACGCCGATTTTCCAGTGCCGCGGAATTACTGCGCGCGCTGTCTCTGCCCGGTGCCTTGGCTAAGCAGGAGCCACGTTCGCGAAAAGTCGCCCTGTATCTGGCACTCGGCGTGATTGCCTTGATGATCGGCTTCAAAGTCGCCAACCGGGGCGGGCCATCCGACTCTTCCGCCCAGTCGGATGAAACGACCGCTAACATGCCGGATCAACGCCAGATCCCGGAAGAACTGATCACCTTGTTCGAGGCGGCGAAAAAGGGTGATGCGGCGGCGCAGGAACGTGTCGGACGATTGTATCTTGACGGCCCCGAGCGCGCCCGCGACGAACGCAAGGCGTATTTCTGGACGCGCCGCGCCGCGCTCAGCGGAGACTCGAACGCGCAGTACACCCTGGGGCAGATGTATGAGGGGGGTCGCGGCCCGCCGCGCAACCGGGTCGGCGCCTTTGTCTGGTACCAGATCGCGCTGCGCTCCGGCAACGAGTCGGCGCGCGCGCCTTTCGAGCGATTAAAACAGGAACTTTCCAGCGACGAGATGACCGAAGCCGCGCAACACTTGCAGAGACTGCGGAAAAATCGCTGATTGTTGGTCAGGACTGTGCCGCCCTAGTGGCTGCGCACGAGGTTGCGGCCTTCCTGTTTGGCGACATAAAGCGCCGTGTCGGCCGCGTGAATCAAACCGGAGGCGGTGTCGCCGTCCCGGGGAAACGTGGCGATTCCAATGCTGACCGTGACATGCACCATGTCACCCTGGGGTGTCGTGGTGATGGAATCCGCCACCGTCGCACGTACACGCTCGGCCACTGTGCGTGCCCCTTCCTCATCCGTTTCCGGGAGAATAACAGCCAGTTCCTCGCCGCCATAACGGCAAACCACGTCCACCGGACGCATATGCAGCTGAATCAGATCGGTAACGGTAATCAGCACCTCGTCACCGGCCTGATGTCCATACTGATCGTTGACGTTCTTGAAGTGATCGATATCCAGCATTAACACCGACAACGGATGCTGGTATCGGCGGGCACGTTGCGCTTCCTCGTGTAGCCGTTTTTCGAGTTCACGGCGGTTGTAAAGGCCGGTGAGGCTATCGCGTGCCGAAAGTTCCTCCAGCTTGTGCTGATGCTGCATCAATCGCTCGGCCATGGCATTGAATTCACGTGCCAGGTGTCCTATTTCATCGTGGGTTTCCAACGGTAAGCGGTAGGAAAGATTGTTCTGGGAAAATTTCGCCATGCCTTTCTCGAATTCACGCAACGGCACCAGCACCGAACGGATTAACCACACGGCACCGATGATGGCAATCAGCAAACCCAGCCCCACCAACACCAAGATGACCAGTAAATAGCGTTTTTCCGATTCGTTTATCTGCGCACGCTGGGTGCCGATCTCGGTGTAGTAGGCGTCGTAGGCCTGATCGAGCTGGAACATGATCTGGTATACACGCTGGTCAAGCTGGTTGAGCGCTGCTTTGGGAGCCCTCGAGGTAAAAATGACTCCGGCCAGCGTCAGGCTGTCTTTCCATTCGCGCCGGGCGCTGGCGAGCAGGCTGTATTCTTTCGGATCAAGGAAGGGCTTCCCGAGGATCTCGGAAAAAATTGCAT
This sequence comes from Gammaproteobacteria bacterium, assembly GCA_029863005.1. GTDB lineage: Bacteria > Pseudomonadota > Gammaproteobacteria > Acidiferrobacterales > Sulfurifustaceae > Sulfuricaulis. Next base: position 13,163 of record JAOTWF010000046.1, read on the forward strand.
CCACGCCCGCCGCTTCGACGTAGAACTGGGATTGAAGGGAAAATCGCGGAGTTATTGCATAATCCCTGGCAAGGGCGGAAGTCTTGCGAATCTGGTTCTGCAGACGCGAAGTCGCCTGCAATTTGTAAATCGGTTGTTCGACGATGCGGTTCAGCGCGTTGGCAGAATGTTGCAGAAATAGGCTCGCGCCAATGGCGACAACGACCACCGGAAAGAACACGATACCCATCGCGATCAGGAAGCGCGCGCGCAGGGACAGCTTGGGAAAAAAAGGCAAATTCACGGATACGGTCCTTCGCCGGCGCCCGCGCGCCGTGTCTGCGTGAATGTTTCTGGCAAAGTATAGCCGTATACTCGGTTTTCCCCGAAAACCGCGGGAAATTCTGCCTATACCGCCACTCGGGCAGGAGCAGGCCGGAACCCGGGTTCATGTCATTGACAGATTATGGCGGCGGGAGTAGTTGTAAAAGGGTCGAGGCATCAGCCTGCTTGAATTGTAATCAACCGTGAGGAGCATGCCATGCGCGTTTCAACGACGGACCCCATCTCCGGCGCCGATGTCAAAAATCCCGAGAAATCCCCTTTTGTTGTCGAAGGCTCGGGCGAAGGCGCAATCAAAATTTATTTTGAGAACGAGGAGAATAAAAAGGCCTATCTCGAGATCGAGACCGAGCATCCGGGCGAGGATTTCACCACCAACCTGGATAATCCCTCGAAAATGGGTTCGGAGACCTGAGCAACAAAATCGTTGCGAAGGCCATGTACCGCTTCACGCGGGAAGTTTTCATGCGCGTGAAGCGGGTGGGTTCCCCTTTTTTATCGCGGTCTTTCCGGTGACGGAAAGTTATCGCGCACACCCACTTCAGCCATTTCAGCTTTCTTCGATGTATTTCGATTCTCCCTAATAGCAGGCTTGCCTGCCAAACGCCGGACTTTGTTGTTACGCCGGTGGTATGGCATGCTGTGTCATTGTCCTATTTTCAGGAGTCTGAGGTCGCGGCATGATGGAATTTTGGGCACGTCTGCAGGATTCGCTGGGCACCGCGTTGTTCACCGTGGGGAATACTCCGGTGAGCACCGCCGGATTATTCCGGGTGCTCCTGATCCTGGTGGCGGCATGGTGGTTGTCTAAGGCATTGCGTCATGCGCTGGCGCGCGTGGCCAAGCGCTGGCCGGGAATGAATCCAGCCTCGGTTTATGCCCTCGGCCGCGTGATCCACTACACACTGTTGGTGCTGGGCCTGCTCATCGGTCTGTCCACCATCGGAATCGATTTCTCCAACCTCGCGCTGTTGTTCGGGGCGCTGGGCGTCGGCATCGGTTTCGGCCTGCAGAACATGGTGAGCAATTTTGTCTCCGGGCTCATCATATTGTTTGAGAAAAGCCTCAAGATCGGCGATTTCGTCGAACTGGAGTCGGGCGTGGTCGGCGAGGTGCGCGAGATCAACATACGTTCGACGCGCATCACGACCAACGACAACATCGACATCCTGGTGCCGAATTCGGAATTCGTGAACGGCCGGGTGGTGAACTGGACGCTGGACGAGGCCTATCGGCGCATCCATGTGCCGTTCGGCGTGGCTTACGGGTCCGACAAAGAGAAAGTCCGGAAGGCGGCGCTGGAGGCCTCCGAGCGCGTGCCTTACACCCTGCGGGGGGTCAATGGTCGCGAACCACAGGTGTGGTTCGTCAAGTTCGGCGATTCGAGCCTGGATTTCGAACTGGTGGTCTGGCTCATACCGGAAGCAGTGAAGCGCCCGTCGCGGGTGCAGGCCGAGTATCTCTGGGAAATTCATTCTTCCCTGGCGGCGCACGATCTCGAGGTTCCGTTTCCGCAGCGCGATGTGCACTTTCGCAGCGTGTTTGGACTCAAGGATGAGTTGGCGCGGCATTGGCTGGATCAATCCCGCGCCGGGACTCCTCCCCGCGGTCCCGCATGACTCCGTCCCCCGTTGTTCGGCGCCGCTTTGCCTGCACCGGCTGCGGCGAGTGCTGCACCGGCCGCGGCAGCTACGTCATCGAGATCAGCCGGGCGGAGCAACGCCGCCTGCAGAACTTCCTCGGCATCTCGTGGGATTGGCTGCGCCGCCGATACGTGTTCCGCTTTGATGATGAAACCGAGAGCATCCGCATGCACCCCAATGGCGACTGCGTGTTTCTCGGCGCCGACCGGCGCTGCCGCATATATTCCGTGCGCCCGAAACAATGCCGCACTTATCCGTTTTGGCCGGAACTCGTGAGCCGAAAGGCCTGGCGCGTGGAAGCACAACGCTGCGAGGGCATCGGGCGCGGCCCGGTCATATCGCGGGTGCGTTGGGATTTGGCGCGAAAATAATCACCACGCGTGGTGCATCCTGGAAGCGAACCGTCCCCCGGGGTGGCGCGGGGCGGATCAGTTTACCGGATGTGGCAGGCTGCGCTTGCTGTCCAGCCACTTGAGTAGCGGCTCCCACTGCTCGACGTCGCGCGTTACTTGAGAAGGATTGAGATCGAAGATCCCGAGGCCGCGCGCGTCCGCCACCAGGTAATTCTGGCTCTCACGCAGCGTGGTCAAGAATGGAATTTTAAGGCGCGTGAGAAACCGCTCGAGATTTTGATAGATCTGGGTGTTGAGTGTTGCGTAATTGATGTTCATGCTGTTCAGCACGCTTTCCATGGAGTTTTGTATTGAGCTATTCTCACGCACGCGGTTGGCGACCACCGCCACCCGGGTTTCATCCCGCACGATTTTTCCCACTACCAGCATCTCATGAATGAAATGCGCCGCCGCGCGAATGTCGGTGGGGGAGGGTAGCACCGGAATGATGACAGTTTGGGCTCGGCGCACCAGTGCCGTGAGGACTGGGCCGTGCGCACCGGCGGGCACGTCCATGATGACGTAATCGGTGGAACGTGGCACTCGCGCCGAATCGCGCCACGCGGCGATCCCGCGAATCGGCGGGCGGTCTTGCGGGCGCGCCTCGAGCCACTCCATGCTCGATCCCTGCGGATCAAAATCAGCGATCACCACCGCTTTCCCCTGCGAGGCGTAATAGCTCGCGAGGTTGGTTGTGAGCGTGCTCTTTCCGCAGCCGCCCTTGGCGTTAAGCAGCATGATCTTGCGCATGGTTGCTCCTTGTGGGGGGTGGCAGGTTTTTCGGGAGGGAATAACAAACCGGATCGGGCGGAAAACCCTTATTAACGGACTGAAGTACAAGTCGCGCGATAATGCACCCCTGCTTCGCTCGTCTTGTCATATGAGCAGATTGTGTTTTTTTGCGCTCATGGCCTATTCATCCACGCACCCGTCGGCGCGGCATCCCCGCCGCACTCCTTTGGCTCGAGGGCCCGTAAAGTTTATTCCAGCGCGATGGAAACCTCTACCTTTGGTGTGCGCCGTGTCCGTGTTTGATCAGTTGTTGCCTGGCGAGTTTTCCGGATTTTGCGGCTTACCGGCGGGATGCTTCGCAGATTCGTCCTCGTCCCTCAGTATCCTGTGCGCCGGACCCTCCAGATCATCGAATTGCCCGGATCGAATGGACCAAAGAAAGGCCCAGGCGATCACCCCGGCAATGAGAACGGCGAGTGGAATCAACAGATAGAGTATTTCCATGATCTAATCCAGTGCCTCGGCCACGGAGAAGGACGGTTTCGAGATCGGGCCATGGCTCAGGCGCAGCGCATTGGCCACGACCAGCAGCGAACTGGCCGACATCCCGAGCGCCGCCATCCACGGGCTAAGGAATCCCGCCGCAGCAACGGGGATGGCAATGAGATTGTATGCCAGGGCCCAAGCCAGATTCTGGCGGATGATGCCGAGGGACCGGCGTGCCACCGTCAAACCGTCGGCCAGAGGCGACAAGTTCTGCGATAGCAGGATCATGTCGGCGCTGGCCGCGGCGACTGCCGTGGCCCCCCCCATGGCGATGGAAACCGGTGCCGCGGCCAGCACCGGGGCGTCGTTCACGCCGTCGCCGATCATGGCCACGACGGCACCTTGTTGTTGTATTTCCTTAAGGCGCGCGAGCTTATCCATCGGCTTTAAGTCCCAGGCCAGTTCGCTGATGTTAAGCGCGCTCGCCACCCGGCGCGCGGCCTTTTCATGATCGCCGGTGAGTAGCATGACGGACTTTCCTTGCTGTTTGAGTTCGGTGATCAATTCGCGCGCACCTGGCCGCAGTTCATCGTTGAGCAGAAAGGCAGCGTGCAGCTTGTCGCGCCCGGCAAGCAACACCAGCGTATCGCCTTGGCGCCGCAGTTCTTCCAGCAGTTTGCTATGGGCGATGTGACCGGTCTGCTCCGCGATGTAAGCTGGTGTGCCGAGAAAATAATAATCGTTATTGACCTTCCCGCGGATACCGGCACCGGGTGTATTCACCACCTCGGTAGCGACCGGGACATCGGGTTTTGCCGCCGCCGTCAGCGCACGCGCGATAGGATGTTCAGAATGACATTCGAGGGCGCCGGCGAGATCGATACATTCCGTGCTTGTCAGCCCGGAGAGCGTGTGAGTATTGATTAACCGCAGCCGTCCGCGCGTAAGCGTACCAGTCTTGTCGAAGACAAAATGGGTGGTGCGCGCCAGGGTCTCGAGCGCATGTCCGCGCGTCACCAACAAGCCCAAGCGTGTGAGCCGGCCGGTGGCGGCGGTAAGGGCCGCGGGGGTGGCGAGCGAGAGCGCGCAGGGGCAGGTCACCACCAACACGGCGATGCTGGCGGGCAGCCACAGGGCGGCATCGTGCCGCCACCAGTAAAGTGCCACCAGGCCAGCCAGCAACAGCACGCCGGCGACGAACCACGCGGCGAGACGATCCGCCAATTGCGCCAGCCGCGGCTTTTCCACGCTGGCGCGGTCCAGTAGCCGCAGGATCGAGGACAGGATCATGTCCGGTCCAGTTTTCTCAACGCGCGCGGTCAGAGGACTTTCAATGTTGAGGGAACCGCCAATCAGGTTTGCCCCTGGCGCCTTGGAAACGGGTTGATGTTCGCCTGTCAGCAGCGACTCATCGACCGTGGAGTGGCCTTCCAGTACCACGCCATCCGCTGGCACGGAGTCACCGGGACGGATGCGCACGCGATCACCGGCTTGCAGCTCGGCCACGGCGACCGTTTCCTCATGCGCCGGATTTGCGCCGGGAGTCAGGCGTGTCGCCGTGGCCGGTGCCGCCTGCACCAGCGCTTCCGAGGCCTCGGTGGCGCGCTTGTGTGCCGCCAGCTCGAAATAGCGGGCGCTCAGCAAAAAAAATGCAAACATGCATACCGAGTCGTAGTAAATCGTGCCCGTTCCCGTCACGGTGGTCCACAAGCTCGCCAGGAATGCCACTCCGATACCGAGCGACACCGGCACG
>JAOTWF010000047.1 GCA_029863005.1 Gammaproteobacteria bacterium
AACAGACCGCGGCCGACGCCGGACTGGTTGGTCGCGACGATGATCTTGTAACCTTCGCGGTGCAGGCGCGCGATGGCCTCGAGGCTGCCCGGGATCGGCACCCACTCCTCGGCCGATCGTATATAGTTGTCCGAGTCGTGGTTGATGACTCCGTCACGGTCAAGAATGACGAGCTTCATGTGTCGCGAAACTCCGAGACCCGGATGCGGCCATTGACCATACGCGATTCGCGGCTCTCCACCTTTTTCATTTTGTCCCAGAACGCCTGCCGCAGGTCAAAATCCGCGGCAATGGCGGTGCCGAGCAGCAGGATGAAAAGATCGGCACATTCCTCGGCCAGCTTCTCGTTCGATTTGCCCTTGGTGACACAAGCGGAAATCTCGCCCAGTTCCTCGGTCATGAGCGCCACGCGATAGGTCAGCTCCTCCCCGCCGGTTTCGCGGAAGCGGTGCTTGGCGTGAAACGCCTGCACGGTCTCGAGCATGTCCCGGTACGAATCGATGTTCATCCGTATCTCCTTCAGCTTTGCAGCCGCGATATATCGGCGACATTCAGAAACAGGTTACTGAGTCGGTTGAGCAGCGCCAAGCGATTATGGCGCACGCCGGCCTCGTCCACCATCACCATGACCTTGTCGAAAAATTCATCCACCGTGGGTCGCAATCCGGCCAGGCGCTTCAACGCCTCGGCATAGTCGCCCGCCTTGAAGAGCGGGGCCACCTGCGCTTCCAGCGTTCGCACCGCCTCGGCCAACTTTTGTTCCGCCGGCTCGGTGAGCAAGGCCGTGTCCACTTTGTCTGGCGGAGTTCCACCCGCCTGGCGCAGGATATTGCGGATGCGCTTGTTCGCGGCCGCCAGCGCCTGCCCCTCGGGCAGGACGCGAAATTTCTTGAGTGCCCTGAGGCGCGGAAGCACCTGATCCAGCCGTGACGGCGTAAGCGATACCACCGCCTCGATTTCATCGGCCTCAAAGCCCTGCTCGCGCAGGTACGGTTTCACGCGCTCCAGCATGAAGACATGCAGATCCTGCACGATCCCGTCGGCAATCACGCCGTTCGGAAACTGGCTGCGCGCCTGCAACAACAGATCCGTCACGCTCAGCGGCAGGGATTTCTCCACGAGGAGACGCACCACCCCGAGTGCGGCGCGCCGCAGACCGAAAGGATCCTTCTCGCCGGTCGGCACCAGACCGATCCCGTAGATCCCCACCAGTGTGTCGAGCTTGTCCGCGAGTGCCAGGCAAATGGCCACCGGATGTTTCGGCAACTCGCCGCCGGCGGTGCGCGGCCAGTAATGTTGCTCCACGGCGTCCGCGACCACCGTCGGTTCGCGATCGTGCAGGGCATAGTAGCGGCCCATGACGCCCTGCAATTCCGGGAACTCCCCCACCATGTCGGTCAACAGGTCGACCTTGCTCAATTGCGCCGCGCGCTCGGCGTGCGCCCGGTCCGCCTTGAGCATTGACGCGATCTTGCCGGCGAGCTTTTCCATGCGCTGCACGCGCTCGAGCTGGCTGCCGAGCTTGTTGTGATACACGACGTTTGCCAGGCGTGGCAAGCGATCGGCGAGCTTGTGCTTGCGGTCCTGGTTGAAGAAAAATTGGGCATCGGACAGCCGCGCCCGCAGTACGCGCTCGTTGCCGTGGATGATTTCCTTCGGGCTCGTGGCCTTCATGTTGCTCACGAACAGAAATTGCGCGAGCAGCTTTCCGGACTTATCGGCGAGCGGGAAATATTTTTGATGCTGCTGCATGGTGATGATGAGACATTCCTTCGGCAATTCGAGATAAGCTTTATCGAACCCGCCCGCGAGCACCACCGGAAATTCCACCAGGCTGGTCACCTCCTCTATCAGCTCCTCGCTCTTGCCCAGATTCCATGCTGCTCCGGAGGCGGTTTTTTTCGCGCAAGCATCGAGCGCCTTGCGGATAACTTCGCGACGTGCCGTAAACGAGGCCAGCACCTTCCCCGACTGTTTGAGGATTTTTTCGTAATCTTTCGCCTGCTTTAGCGTTATCTCGCCGCGACTGAGAAAACGGTGGCCACGCGTTTTATTGCCGCTCTTCTGCCCCAGCACGGTGCCCGGCACGACCTTCTTCCCGTGCAGCAGGATGACGCCGTGCACCGGGCGGACGAACTGCGCCTCGCCATCGCCCCAGCGCATCAGCTTGGGCACGGGGAGCTTCTTCAGGGCGGATTCAACGAGCGAAGTCAGGTGCGATTTGAGTAACTCGCCATTTTGTTTGGAGCGAAATACGAAATATTCCCCTTTTTCACTGGAGGCGATGGCCAGTTTCGCCGGCTCCACGCCACAGGATTTGGCAAAACCGATCAATGCCGGTGAGGGCCGACCCGCGGCCTCGAGCCCGGCCGCCACCGCCGGTCCCTTGCGCTCGACCACCTGGTCCGGCTGCTTCTCGAGCACCTGCGAAACCAGCACCGCCAAGCGCCGTGGCGTGGCATAGGCAACCGGCACCGCACCATTGGCGAGAAAATTCCTTTCCTTAAGGCCCTCGAAGAGATTCCGGCTGAAAGCCTCCATGAGGTGCGAGAGCGCCTTTGGTGGCAGTTCTTCGGTCAGGATTTCGATCAGCAGGGGGGCCGTCATTGTTTCGCCTTTTTGGGCTTCATCAGGGGAAACCCCAGGCGCTCACGCGCATCGTAATAACTTTGCGCCACGAGGCGTGCCAGGTTACGCACGCGCCCGATGTAAGCCGCACGCTCGGTGGTGGAGATGGCGCCACGCGCATCGAGCAAGTTGAATGTGTGCGAGCACTGCATGACCATTTCGAAACCCGGCAGCGGCAGGTTCAGTTCCATCAGGCGCTTGGCCTCGGATTCGTAATCGTTGAACTGCTGAAACAGCCAGTTCACGTTCGAGTGCTCAAAGTTGTATTTCGACTGTTCCACCTCGTTCTGGTGGTACACATCGCCATAGCTCGTGCCTTGGGTCCACGTGAGATCGAACACGTTTTCGACCCCCTGCAGATACATGGCGAGGCGCTCCAGCCCGTAGGTGATCTCGCCCAGCACCGGCTTGCAGGGGAGTGAGCCCACTTCCTGAAAATAGGTGAACTGTGTGACTTCCATGCCGTCGAGCCACACCTCCCAGCCGAGCCCCCAGGCGCCGAGCGTGGGCGATTCCCAGTCGTCTTCGACAAAACGAATGTCATGCCGGGAGGTGTTGATGCCGATCGCGCGCAGCGAGTCGAGGTAGAGATCCTGGATGTCCTCCGGCGAGGGCTTGAGCACCACCTGATACTGGTAGTAATGCTGCAGACGGTTGGGGTTTTCGCCGTAGCGGCCGTCCTTCGGACGGCGCGTCGGTTGCACGTACGCCGCTTTCCACGGTTCCGGCCCGAGCGCGCGCAGAAAGGTGGCGGTGTGGAAGGTGCCCGCGCCCATTTCCATATCGTACGGTTGCAGGATGACACATCCCTGACGGGCCCAGTAGCGGGAGAGCGTGAAGATCAGTTCCTGGAAGGTCACGGGTGTTTTTGTGCGGGACATCCGGCTTGTTTGGCCGGCGATTATACCCTGCCCCGTGCCGGGGTACACCGAATGTTCAGAGGAGCTAAGGCCGTATTGAGCGGTCTTCCACCGGCGGGAAGATTTCTTGCTCCTCTTTGGCGGGCGAGTCTTCGACGTTCTCCGGCGCGGGCAGTGAATCCGGTAGCGGTGTGGCCACGTTGTTCGGTGGCGGCTCGCCGCCATTATCCGGCGGCGGGAGAAACAAATCGAATGGGCGCTCGCGCACGGTTTCCGCGGCATCGCCGGGATAGCGTTCGAGCAGCGACAAAAGTCTTTTCGAGCGCTTTATGAAAAAGCCGGTGCGCGTCGCCGGATTATGCTTCACCGGATTTGGCAGCGAAGCCGCCAGTTCCGCCGCTTGCACCGGCGAGATCCGGTCGGCATTGATGCCCCAATAGGCCTGCGACGCCGCTTGCACGCCGTAAATCCCGCGGCCGAATTGCGCCACGTTCAGGTAAATATCCAGTATACGACGCTTGCTGAGTTGATTTTCCATGCCCCAGGTCAGGATCAGTTCGTGCCATTTACGCAGTGGATCGCGTGAGGGAGTCAGGAATAAATTTTTAACCGTCTGCTGCGAGATGGTGCTGGCGCCGAGAACAAAACGGCCTTCCTTGAGGTTGTAATCCATCGCCTCTTTGAAAGCGATGAGATCGAAGCCGCGGTGTTCGTAGAAACGGCTGTCCTCTGCCAGGATCACCGCGCGCAGCAGGTGCTTGGGGAAAACAGAGAACGCCACCGGCTGCCACTGTAACCGCGATCCGTCTTTGTTCACCGTGAGTTTTTTTTCATAGTCGCGCATAAACGCGGACTTCGGTATCGGGCCGGTGGCGATCCTTCTCCAGTCCGGCCAGGTGATACCGAGATAGAACAGGTCGACAATGAGAAACACGAGCAGCAGACGTAGCGTCCAGTGCACCACGCGCCCGGCGCGCCGCAAAAGTCCTGTCAAGCCGCGGTGTCTGCGGCGTCGTTTCCAGATCATGCCGAGTTTCAATTCGTCCTTGAGCGCGATACCGTTAATTTTAGCATTGCTGACTTGCCCTCCGTTCGCTTCGGGCACCGTCTGTCTGCGCCTAACGGGCTGATTTCCCTATGTTTGGCAAGATGGACAAGGGGTTATTATTTCGTTACTGTTATGCGCGTGATGCAGGTCTAGCCTGAATCACCACGGAGGAGAGAACCGGTCTTCAAAGACCGAGAAAAATAAACTGTCATTTAATGCTGGGCCCGCAAGGGCCCGTTTTTTTTCAACTGGTAACGGTTTAACTCTCTTGAACCACTTTTCCGGCCATCTCTCCGTGCCGGGACGTGCCGGATTTGGCTGATTAAGCTAGTATCTATTTCCCCCGGAATTCATGACGGTGCATCCCATGTCATCCCAGCCGCCGCTGGCAGCCCTACCAAGAGTCGATTTCCGCCAAGCCGCGGCATCCGCCGCACCGAAAAAAGCCGTGGCGCTGATTTCGGGCGGACTGGACTCCATGCTCGCCGCCCGGCTCATCCTGGAACAGGGCATTCACGTCGAGGGCATCAATTTCTATACCGGCTTCTGCGTGGAGGGACACACTCACGCTATTCGCCATCACGAGCGCGCGATGCCGAAACGCAACAACGCGCTGTGGACCGCGGAGCAGCTCGGCATCAAGCTGCACATCATCGACGTCATCGAGGAATACAAAGACGTCGTCATCAACCCGAAGCACGGATACGGCGCCAATCTCAATCCCTGCCTCGACTGCAAGGGGTTCATGGTGCGCAAGGCGCGTGAGTGGATGGAGCAGCACGGTTTTGATTTCATCATCACCGGCGAGGTGCTGGGCCAGCGTCCGATGTCGCAGCGGCGCGATACCCTGCCGGTGGTGGCACGCGAGTCCGGCGCTTTCGATCGGCTGCTGCGACCGCTGTGCGCCAGGCTTCTGCCCGAAACCCTGCCCGAACGCGAAGGCTGGGTCGATCGCGCCAAGCTACTCGATTTCAACGGCCGCAGCCGCAAGCCGCAGATGGCGCTGGCGGAAAAATACGGCATCAAGGAGTACGCCCAGCCGGCCGGGGGCTGCTGCTTTCTCACCAACCAGCAGTATTCGCACAAGCTTGAGGACCTGTGGGCCACGCGCGGCAGCAAACAATACGATTTCGACGACATCATGCTGCTCAAGGTGGGGCGGCATCTGCGCCCGCGCCCCCATTTCAAATTGATCGTCGGACGCGACGAAGGGGAGAACAATTTCCTTCACGGCTACCGCCAGCGTTACACCCACCTCTATGCTACCAGTCACGAGGGACCGCTGGTCCTGATTGACGGAAATCCCGGTGAAAAAGACATTGAGCTTGCCGCGCGTCTTACAGCCCGATTCGGTCGGGGGCGCGAGGCGGAAACGGTGACTTTGACTGTCACCGATACCGCCGGAAACAGCCGCGAATGGCAAGTCGCGCCCATGCCCGCCAACGTTATTCCGCCCGAGTGGTACTTATGAATGATACGGCGAGCGCAGCGGGGCTGGAGTCCTATGGCCAGACGAGCGAAGCAGGGCTTCCTTTATGAGTCATTTCATGCTGGATGCAAGGCAACTGCTTTGTCCCCTGCCGGTGATCCGCACCCAGAACCGGATCGCGCAGCTCTCACCGGGCGATACACTGGAAGTTCAGGCCACCGATCCGGGGGCGTTGCATGACATCCCCGCCTGGTGCCGGGTGCACGGCCACGAAGTGCTGGAGACACGCCGAGATGGCCATGAAATCATCATTCGAGTCCGTGTCTGTCCATGAGCCACTCTGACGAAAACAGCCATTTCGACACCTCCAGCTCCGAGCGATATACCGCCAGCATGAGCGTGGCGCTGGTTAATATCAGCGCAAATTTCATCCTCAGCACTGCTCAGGTCATTATCGGCCTCCTCGGACACTCGCAGGCACTCGTCGCGGACGGCCTGCACACCCTATCTGACATGTTTGCCGACCTGTTGGTCATTTTCGCGCTCAAACACGGTCGCAAGGGCGCCGACGAGGAACACCCCTATGGCCATGAACGCATCGAAACGGCAGTGACCATGATTCTCGGAATTGTCCTGATCGGCGTCGCCATCGGGATAGGGGTGCGCGCGGGCCTGAAGCTGACGACACCTGAGGAGTTGCTGATACCGAGCATGCTGACCTTGTGGACTGCTCTCGGAACACTCGCCGCCAAGGAAATCATGTACCGCTACACCATCATTACCGCCAACCGCTTCGACTCCAACATGCTGCGCGCCAGCGCCTGGCACCATCGCTCGGACGCCCTGTCCTCGCTGATCGTCGCGGTAGGTATCGGCGGCAGCCTGATGGGATTCAAATATCTTGATGCCATCGCCGCCATCGTCGTGGCGGCAATGATCCTCAAAGTCGGCATTGACCTCAGCTGGCGGTCATTACGCGAGCTGGTGGACACCGGGCTCGGCCGCAAGGACCTCGAATCCATCCGCCGCGCCATCCTCTCGATCAGCGGGGTCAAGGCACTGCACCTGCTGCGCACGCGGCGCCTGGGGGGGCAGGCACTCGCGGATGTGCACATCATCGTCGATGATCACCTGAGCGTTTCCGAGGGGCACCAGATCAGCGAGGCGGTGCGCGCCAAGTTGATCAATGAAATCACGCCCATGACCGACGTTATGGTGCATATCGACACCGAGGAGGATGTGGAAGGCCGAAGTTGCGAAGGCCTGCCGTTACGCGACGAAGCGTTGAAACGCCTGGATGGTTACTTTCGGGAAATCCCGGAAGCGCGCAAGATCGAACACGTCACACTTCATTATCTTGATGGACACATCGACGTCGAAATCCTGCTGCCCTTGTCCCTGGCATCCTCTGACACCGCCACTCACGAACTCAGGCGGCGGTTTAGCGACGCAGTTCAGGGTGATAAGGACATCGGCTCAGTAAACATATATTTCCATTAATGCACTACAATGGTGCATCTATGTATTATCTGCACCGAATTAGTGCAATAATAATTAAATGATTACTTGGAATAATACTAAACCTTTGATTTAAATATTATTTTTTAATGGCACAAAACGTGCAAAAATACGATCTCAATTTTCCAACTTGTGCATAGCGTACTCAAATTTCCCAGGAGGAAACCGATGTCGTCCGGAGCTGATGTTATCAAAATGATCAAAGACAAGAAGGTCAAGTTCATTGACTTTCGCTTTACCGATACCAAAGGCAAGGAACAGCATGTCTCGGTTCCGGCCCGCACGATCGAAGCCGATACCTTCGAATCGGGCAAAATGTTCGACGGCTCGTCGATCGCCGGCTGGAAGGGGATCCAGGAGTCCGACATGATCCTGATGCCGGAAGCCGGCACCGCGGTGATGGATCCGTTCATGGAGGAGCCGACCCTTATTCTCCGCTGCGACGTCATCGAGCCCAACACCATGCAGGGCTACGAACGCGATCCGCGTTCGCTCGCCAAGCGCGCCGAGGCCTACCTCAAGAGCACCGGCATCGCCGACACCGCCTACTTCGGACCCGAGGCTGAATTCTTTATTTTTGACGACGTTCGTTGGGGCGCTGACATCTCCGGCTCGTTCGTGAAGATCGACTCCGAGGAAGCCTCGTGGAATACCGAGAAGGTGTACGAGGGCGGCAACCTCGGCCATCGCCCGAGCGTCAAGGGCGGATACTTCCCGGTCCCGCCGGTGGATTCACAACAGGACATCCGTTCGGCCATGTGCCTCGCCATGGAAGAAATGGGTCTCAAGATCGAAACCCATCATCACGAAGTGGCGACCGCCGGACAGAACGAGATCGGCATGGTGTTCGACACGCTGGTCCGTAAGGCTGACGAGCTGCAGATCTACAAGTATTGCGTGCACAACGTGGCGCACAGTTATGGCAAAACGGCGACCTTCATGCCCAAACCGATCGTGGGTGACAACGGGTCCGGCATGCACGTGCACCAGTCGCTGGCGAAGGACGGCAAGAATCTGTTCACCGGCAACGGTTACGGCGGCCTGTCCGACACCGCGCTGTTTTACATCGGCGGCATCATTAAACATGCCCGCGCAATCAATGCCTTCACCAACTCGACCACCAACAGCTACAAGCGGCTGGTTCCGGGTTTCGAGGCGCCGGTGCTGCTCGCCTACTCCGCCCGCAACCGCTCGGCCTCAATCCGCGTCCCCTACGTCGCCAACCCGAAGGCGCGGCGCATCGAGGTCCGGTTCCCGGACTCCGCCGGCAACCCGTACTTCACTTTCGCCGCCATGATGATGGCCGGTCTCGACGGCATCCAGAACAAAATTCATCCGGGCGAAGCCATGGACAAGGACCTGTACGACCTGCCACCGGAAGAAGAGAAAAAAATCCCGACCGTTTGCCACGCCCTCGACCAGGCGCTGAGCGCGCTCGACAAGGATCGCGAGTTCCTCAAAGGCGGCGGTGTCTTTAGTGACGATATGATAGACGCCTATATCGGACTCAAAATGAACGAGGTCACCCGCCTGCGGATGACCACGCACCCGATCGAGTTTGATCTGTATTACAGCGTCTAGGCTCGGGGCCGACGCGGGTGCTGTACCCCAATCGCCCCCTGCTCGGGGGCGATTGTTTTTGGAAAGCCAAATTTCATAGATATATCCTCATGCACCAAAGTGGTGCATAATTATAGCGAGGCTGGATATATTGTAAGTTGCTTATTTTAAAGGAATTGTTAAGCCGTGAAGCATGCTCATTCGGTTATGACAGTCTCAAACAGGTGGCCCATGTCCTCAGACACCCCTCCGCGGATTATCGACAACCTGACAACGGCGGTACTGACCTTTGATACCGCGTTACGGCTGACGAGCATCAACCCGGCGGGCGAGATGCTATTTAAGATCAGCGCCAAAAAGGTGATTGGACAAAACTTGGCTCAACTCCTGCCACAGACGCGGCTGGCAACCCGGGCGCTGGCCCGAACACTCGAAAGCCGTCGTCCTTTCACCGCCCGAAGTGTGCATTTGAAACTGCCCGGGGCCCGGACCATCACCGTGGATTGCATGGTGACTCCGGTTATGGATGGCGATCCGCAGACGGCGTTGATTGTGGAACTTACGCAAATTGACCGCTTGTTGCGCCTGGCACGCGATGAAAGCATGCTCGACCGCCAGGTTGCTAACCGCGCGGTGATGCGTGGGCTGGCGCACGAGATCAAGAACCCGCTCGGGGGTCTGCGCGGGGCCGCGCAACTGTTGGAACGCGAGCTGCCTGACCCGGCGCTTCGGGAATACACCCGCATCATTATTCACGAGGCCGACCGTCTACGTAAGCTCGTGGATCGCATGATGGGTCCCCACCAACCGCTGAAGAAGAAACCTATCAACATCCACGAAATCCTGGAGCATGTGCGCAAGCTAATGCTCGTGGAGGTGCCTGTCGGACTTAGCATCGAACGCGAATACGATCCGAGCCTTCCGGATTTCGAGGCCGAACCCGAGCAATTGATCCAGGCGGTGCTCAATATCGTCCGCAATTCAGCCGAGGCCATCCAGCACCAGGGCGTGATTCGTCTGCGCAGCGGTATTGAACGCAGTTTCACCATCGGCCAGAAACGTCACCGCCTGGTGCTGCGCGCCGATATCGAAGACAGCGGCCCGGGCATCCCCGAGGAAATCCAGGAGCATATTTTCTATCCCATGGTCACGGCCAAACCCGGCGGCACCGGATTGGGCCTTTCCATCGCGCAAGATATCATCGTCAAGCACGGCGGCCTGATCGAGTGTTCCAGCCGTCCGGGACACACCGTGTTCAGCATCTACCTCCCGCTGGAGAACGGCCATGGCTAGACCAGACATCGTTTGGGTTATTGACGATGATCGCTCCATCCGCTGGGTGCTGGAAAAGGCCCTGACCCAGGCGGACATGACGGTGAAGAGCTTCGATTCCGCCAATGACATCGCCGAACTGCTGGATCGCCAGCGGCCGGATGTGGTGATTTCCGATATTCGCATGCCCGGCATGAGCGGACTCGACTTGCTGAAAACCATTCATGCCAAGACACCGGATATTCCCGTGATCATCATCACGGCTCACACCGATCTGGAAAGCGCGGTGGCGTCCTACCGCGGGGGCGCGTTTGAATACCTACCCAAACCGTTCGACGTGGATGAGGCGGTGCGCCTTACCCGCCGCGCCATCGAACACCGCCGCCATCAGAAAGTGGAAACACCGGTCAACAGCGAGACGCCGGAAATCATCGGCTCGGCGGCTTCCATGCAGGAGGTATTCCGCGCCATCGGGCGGCTGTCGGGCTCGCACTTAAGCGTGCTCATCAACGGCGAATCCGGCACCGGGAAAGAATTGGTGGCACACGCCTTGCACAACCACAGCCCGCGCGCGGAGAACTTCTTCATCGCCATCAACATCGCCGCGATCCCGAGCGAGCTGCTCGAATCCGAACTGTTTGGTCACGAGAAAGGTGCTTTCACCGGTGCCACGCACCAGCGCAAGGGACGATTCGAACAAGCCAATCAAGGCACGCTGTTTCTGGACGAGATTGGCGACATGCCGCCGGCATTGCAAACACGCCTGCTGCGCGTGCTGCAGGATGGGAAATTCTATCGCGTCGGCGGACACGATCAGGTGGAAACCAACGTGCGCATTATCGCGGCCACGAATCAGAACCTCGAAGATCGCGTGAAGGATGGCATATTCCGCGAAGACCTGTTTCACCGCCTGAACGTGATCCGCATCCACCTGCCGCCGCTGCGCGAGCGACGCGAAGACATCCCGGTGCTCGCGGCTTTCTTCCTCAAGAAGTCTGCCGCCGAACTCAATGTGGAGACAAAGCAGCTGGCCCCGCCGGCGGAGGAATATTTGAGCCGCCTACCCTGGCCGGGCAACGTGCGGCAGCTGGAAAATACTTGCCGCTGGCTGACCGTGATGGCCCCGGGCCCGACAGTGCGCGTCGAGGACCTGCCGCCCGAGCTGCTCGCGGCCGATACCGCGAATGCCGGGACAACAGACTGGGAGGCCCAGCTCAAGAACACCGTCGAGCAGCAACTGGCGCGGGGGGAAGACGAGATTTTCAGCAGGATCAACGACAGCTTCGAGCGCATCCTTATTGAAGCGGCGCTCAAGCACGCCGGCGGCCGCAAGCAGGACGCCGCCCGCAAGCTAGGCTGGGGGCGCAATACCCTGACGCGCAAGCTTAAGGATCTCGATCTGATCTGATCCCACCGCACCACGCCGCTTGCGTGGATAGAAATTCAGACGGTGGCGCGCAAAGGCGGCGGAGACATCTGGGTATTTTCCTGTTTGGGCTGGACCACGCGCATCACGCTAGCGTCCCATTTGGCGGTGAATAATTCTCTGTCGTTATATCGACTGCCAGACTCTCCGAGTCGCACTTGGCGTGGGCGCTTTATCTTAACGACAGCGCCATGGGCATGAACAGCAGCGTCAACCGCGTTTCTCTGTGCGGGACGTCGGTAAGTTTGCGCACGGATTTCCCACTGAAATATTTTCTAAACCTGCTGGCAACATACAAATAGATAACATTTAGCGCAGGTCACCAGCTACAAGTAAATAATTAAATACTAATAGACATAGCGCACCGATGCGAACAACTCATTGACAGCATTGTTCATATACAAGTGACGAAACTCCCCGATGCCGACAAGGAATCCTGCGAATGATTGATTTATATCAAAAGGTATCTTTACGCAATCTGGTAAATAAACGATTAATTGATCATCCCATCTGTATGAGGGATGACCCGAAGAGGCAAATTAAGGAGCACCCGGTACCATGTCTACACTCGCCGAGTTACTGTTTCGCTCCGTCGATGGCGTCTTTGTGGTTGACGCCCAGCAACGTGTTGTATTTTGGGACCCGGGTTGCGCACACTTACTCGGGCAATCATCGGCAAGCGTACTGGGACGACGTTGCAGCGAGGTGGTGCGCGGAAATGATCCCGCCGGTCAACCGTTCTGCGGCGGCAGTTGTTGTGTCGCGCGCCTGAGCCTCGGCGAGAACGCACCGGGCGCGTTTCCCTTGTGTGTGCGTGATGCGCAGGATCGCGAGCATCGCTTCGCGGTGAGCATCGTGCTGGTTCCCTCACTGCGCCAGGAACGCTGGTACTGCGTGCATATGCTGCGACGAGACGAAGCGATCGATCCGCTGGCAATCATGCAACATGAGGCCGACCCCAACCCAAGCATTGGCACGCATCGCCGCACTCCTGACCGCGGCTTGTCTATTCTCAGCGTGCGCGAAAAAGAGATCCTGAAGCTATTGGCCGAAGGGCTGAAAGTGGCGGGGATATCGCAACTGCTGAATATTCGTCCAGTGACGGTGCGCAACCACGTCCAGCATATTCAGTCCAAACTCGGAGTGCACAGCCAAGCGTGTACGGTGGCGTATGCCTATCGGCATAATCTCGTCTAGCGCACCACTGACCATTCATGACCACATGTTCCGCAATGCCAATCGTGCCTGGGTTCTTTCATCCAACCGAGTTCAAAATCAGGTTCCGCGTCGCCGAGTTCGAGGAATATCTCGTACTCAACCAACCCGTAAACCAGGCGCCGCGCGCACACGGCGCCGCAGCGCGGACAAGCCGGCGGGGGCAAAGTCGGCTGTTCAGGCTTCTTCATTGTGGACTTGGGCGGTGACGCAAATGAAAAAAATTGCCGTGGTGGTGCGAGAACGGGAAAGCGAGGCCCTGCGCATGGCGCTGGGGCTCACGCTGATGGATGACAAAGTCGATGTTTTCGTGCTCGATCGTCGCCTCATCGGAAGCGAAGAGGACCTGATGAACATCGAGCTCATGAAGGAAACCGGCATACGGATCTTCTCCAACCACCGCGAAAACCCCCAGGCAGAGTATTGCACAACCGAAGAGATCGCCCGCCAATTGCTCGACTACGATCACGTCCTCCCCTATTGAATCGCCACCACTAACGGCATGATCCAATTGCATCATATTCAGCAATGTGCATGACTCCAGTGGTTCCCAGAGAAATTACCGACAGTTCCCCACTCATGGAGGGCATGATGCAACTGCATCATATTCAGCAATGTACGTGATTCCTATTATTTTCCAGAGAAATTAATGGCTGCAAAGGGGACGGTGGATGGGCCGACTCGGGATTCTGGTTAACAGCGACCGGCACGGCCAGCATGTACTGGGGCTCGCCCAGGCAGCGCGGTCGCTCGGACATGAGGTAAGCATCTTTTTTATGGATGCGGGTACACGGCTGTTACGCGACGCCAATTTCGTGCAGCTGGCCGAGGTCGAAGGTGTGCGCCTGAGTCTTTGTCAACACAGCGCCGCCCATCACGAAGTCGAAACCGAGGGCTTGCCGCCGAGTATCGTACGTGGCAGCCAGCTCAACAACGCCATGATGCAGCACGCCGCCGATCGAGTGGTAGTGCTATAAGGCGAAGAGAGTGGCGATGAAAGTGTTGTATCTAATTATCGATGGCACAGCGACGGCGCCGAAGGAGCTGATTGAGCTGCATGCGCTTGAGCACGAGGTGGAAACGGTCGATCTTACAGAATCCCATGTTTCGTACGAGTCCGTTCTGAAGAAAATTTTTGACGCCGACAAAGTTGTTTCGTGGTGAGGGTAACGTTCGGAATATAGCAATGGAACGAATAGCGACTTGCCATATATCGGTTACCGAAACCGGGGGGAATCACCGCCTGTGGCGGGGCATTCGTTCAGCGCTGGCGCGTTCCGTGACATCGTCGACGGAAACCGTACGTTTGCAGTGCGTGCTCGTCACACTGGTCGTGCTTGCCGTGATGGTAGCACTGTTCGTGTTCCGCCACTTCGACGACAATCGCCTGGTAAGCTGGCAATGGGTATACGGTTCACATGACCTGTGGTGGCCGCTCCTCGCCTTGATCCTTGCCTTACCGTTTGCCTATCTGCTGGCCTCGGTGTCATGGACCGGCCGCGGCACACCGGCAATATTAGGTATTACAGCATTTGCGGCGAGTGTACTTTCTTGGAGTGCGCCCGAGACGATCGTTGATGCGGCGCGTTATTTTGTGCAGGCGAAGTTTCTTGAGCAACATGGGTTCGTGGCTTTTCTCGCCCAGTGGGGGCACGAGATTCCAGCGTGGACCGATTTACCACTAATTCCGTTTCTCTACGGCGTGGCGTTCAGCGTTGTCGGCGAAACGCGCATCGCGATCCAGGGGGTGACGGCGTTGCTGTTTGCCGGGACCGTGATGTTGACGTTTCGCATCGGAGCCACGCTGTGGGACCGTGCCATTGGCGCGACGGCCGCCGTGCTGTTGCTGGCGATGCCGTACCTCTGGACGCAATTGCCGCTGACGCTGGTTGATGTGCCGACCATGTTCTTTTTTACCCTCGCCGTGGCCGTGCTGATCGCGGCACTCGAACACGGAGGCTTGGCGCTGTTGGCGGCAGCGATCTTGGCACTGGCGGCGGCGTTGCTGACCAAGTACTCCGCCTGGCTGGTGCTGGCGGTGTTGCCGGGACTTTTGTTGCACCGTGCACGTTCCGGTGCACCGCTAGAGCTGGCGCGTATCTCAATAGTTGCCCTCGGTGCGTTGATGCTGGTCGGGGGGTTCCTCGCCTGGAAGGCGGACGTTGTCACCGGCCAACTGGCATTGCTGTGGAGTTACCAGATTCCGGCGCTGGGGCGGTGGGAGGAAAGCCTGGCATCCACATTCCTGTTCCAGATCCATCCCTTTATCTCTGTGGCGGCATTGGCGGCCGTCGCGATCGCCATCACCCGCCGCGACACACGGTTGCTCATTCCCGGTCTACTGGTGTTGACGGTACTGGCGCTGGAGATCAAGCGAGCACGCTACGTCATCATCATATTACCCATGCTCGCGCTCATGGCCGCCTACGGACTCGGCATTTTGCGTGAGACCATGACGCGCCGGTTCGTCGCGGCCGGTGCAGTCGCCGCGTCACTCATCGTCGCCGTGGGCGGATACCTCCCGTTTCTCCATTCGACCAGTGCCGTGAATCTGGCGCACGCGGGGACGGTGCTGGACACCGTTGCCGCCGAATCGCTTGAAGTGGTGGTGCTGCCGTCGCTGCGCTCGGCGGTTAACCCGGCGATTTCCGTGCCGCTGCTTGATCTCTACACGCACAAGCGCTTGGTGTATCGCTCGGATTTAAGTCAGTTACCGCGTCCAAATACCGCCGGGTTGGCAATGTCGCCGGTACGGTTTACTTGGGAAGTTCCCGTGGCAGCGTTTCACGCGATGACTCCACACAATGTGACACATGATATTCCAGTCGCGGTGATTATTAGTGCGCCCGATCAGCCGCTGCCGTGGGCGGTAGCACAGCGACTCACAGGCTATCGGTTGGCTGGCGAATTTCTTGGGGCAGATAAAGTTTTCCATCATCAAACACTGGTACGCATTTATGTACCGGCATGAACAGCTATCGGCGAGGTGACTGAAGATGAGCGAAGAGAAACGACGATTCTGGGCATACATGATCGTGGGGGTACTCGCCCTGATCAGCGTCAGTACTTATGCCTACAACGAGTATTACATCTACTTGTCCGTATACATGTGGTTCGGTTTCGTCTACGGCATGTGCCTGCAGTACGGGCGATTCTGTTTTTCCTCGGCGTTTCGCGATCTGTTCGCCGTGGGTGTGCCACGCATGGCGGTGGGCATCATGATCGCCATCGCGCTCTTCGGTCTGGTGGGCGCATTCGTTAGCGCGACGGGTCTTTCCACCTTCCATTCCGCACCGACAAGCTTTCATGCAGTGGTCGCTGGCTTTATCTTCGGCGTGGGTATGACCTTCGCCGGTGGTTGCGCATCGGGCTCGATGTACAAAACCGGCGAGGGCAACATGAACGCCCTCCTGGTGGTGCTGTCAATCAGCGTCACCCAGGCGATCTTCGTCGACATTGGCGGCTGGACCAACAGCCTGGTCCCAGAGGCCTGGAAGGCCTCGGCGCTGACCAAGGGCTTGCCGGCGTCTATCACCGTCACCGACGGCTGGGTGGATCAGTATCTCGCCGGTTATGTATGGGACCAGCCGGTGATGAGCTTCGCCACCATGCTCGGCTGGACCGACAAATCATACATCGGTGCCTTTATCGGTAATTTACTGATAGGCGTGGTGATACCGGGAGCGCTGCTGCTGGTAATCGTGTACTACATCTGGTCACGCAAAACCTATATGCGCAAGAACCTGCCAAAGGACCAGGCGGCTCCGACCTGGCGTAATGAGCTGGCCGGTTACTGGGCGATGATTAGCGCCTCCAAACGTACCGCCATCGCCGGACTGGCGCTCGGCATCGCCGCCGGGTTGCACATGTATGCCATCCAGGGGCTGCGCGTGAAATTTGGCATGCGCAATGCCGGAGCCCTGCTGGAGCGTATTGGTTTCGATTTTGGTCTCTCGGCACAGGGCACGGTGTTTGACCCCGGCTACTGGTACGTGACCACCCAAGAAGCGCAGTGGGTCGGCTGGCTGTTTCATAGGCTCGGCTGGAATCACCTGGACAATATTTTCTTCGGCTGGGTCAACGGCATCCCCAATCCGGCGTTCAACCCGGCCGACTGGATGTCCATCGCGTTGTTCGGTGGCGCCGCAGTGATGGCACTGCTGCACAACGAATTCAAATTCAAGAAGCCGACACTCGAAACCGCCACTTGGGCGCTGATGGGCGGGGCGCTGATGGGCATCGGCTCGCGCCTGGGCCTCGGCTGCAATGTGGGCGCATTCTTCGTACGCGTCTCGCAGGGCGACCCCTCAGGCTGGCTGTTCGGTCTCGGCATGGTCGGTGGCGCCTTCATCGGCGTGAAACTCGTGAATCACTGGACCGAGCGGCGAATGGCACAGCAGTTTGCCGCATCCAAGATCTAAGCAGGAGGTAATGAATATGAAATTTGAAAAGATGACAGAAGGCCAGTACCGGCTGGATGTAAAAGGGTACGTCTGCCCGCATCCGCAACTCTACACGAAAAAGGCGCTCGAAAAACTCAGCCCCGGCGAAACACTCGAGATCGTGTTCGATAACCCTTCCTCGGGCGAGTCGATCGCAGTGATGTGTGACAACACCGGCGATGAGATCACGGAGCAAAAGCTCGATGGCGGCATGTATGTTTGGCATATCCGCAAGGCCTAGTCGTGCTACTTGCCGACCCGCGGAATTAATAGCTAGGGAAAGGCTTATGATTCAGGAGGTGTTCGATGAAAAATAGTCTCTGGATAGTCATTACTCTTGCCGGTGCTTTCCTCGGCTTTTCCATGGGCTTCGCCACTCCACCCATGGTGGAGACTGGCATGCTGACCGGAAAGGGCGCCCCACCAAAGGTCGAGAAGGCCGAAGAACTCAAGAAGTTCTACCAGGATCTGTACAAGTAAGAACGGACGCTGACGACAGATAGTGGCAGCAACGCGAGGTGAAGCAATGACTGAAGCAATGACAAAAGAAGCACCAAACGTAAGCAACAGTTTATGGGCCGCCATAGTAGTGGTTGCCACCGTGCTCAGCTTTCTGTTTGGCTACGCAATGTCAGCACGTACCGGCATTGAGCCGGGCTACTTTCTGACGGCCGAGGCCGGTGGCTACGGAGTGCCCCCCAAGGCGGCGACTGAAGGCATGAGCGAGGAAATGCGCAAACATTTCGAGTCACTCACGAAGTAACAAACGTGGCAAT
>JAOTWF010000048.1 GCA_029863005.1 Gammaproteobacteria bacterium
GCCGTCAGGCGCTCGCGCGTGATGGCACGCGGCACGGCAGAGAGCGGCAGGTGGATGGTGGCCAGTGCCACACGCAGGCCGGGTGCGGCCAGCAGCATCACCGGCTGTTTGGCACCGCTCTCTTCGGCCAGCAGCTCGGTGTGGCCGCTGAAGGCGATTCCGGCGTCATTGAGCAGGCCTTTGTGCACCGGCCCGGTGACCAGCGCATCGAACTCCCCGCTCAGGCACCCGGCAACGGCGGCTTTCAGCGTCTCGATGACATAAGGCGCGTTGGCCGTATCCAGTTTTCCGGGGAGGGCCGGGCGCGCCGCCGTGACCGGCTGAATATAAACGCCGTGCTCCCGTGCCTGGCTTCGTCCCGGCCACTCGCGCGCCGCGAACGCAAGGCCCAACTGCTGCGCGCGCGCCTCCAGCATGGAGGGATCGGCGATCAGCACCAGTTTATCGGTCGGCGGTCGCTGGAACAGCCGCAGGGCCACATCAGGCCCCACGCCCGCGGGTTCACCGGGCGTAAGGGCTATGACGGGAGAGGAGGGTTTTCCGGCCACGTGCGCAGTGGCAAACGTGTTAATTCACTTCTTCCAGCAGGTATTCCACAAACGCCTCGTTGCGCAACTGCCGCGCCCATTGCTCGTAGCGTTCATCTGCCTTGCGCGAGTGGATTTGGCTTCGTGCCGCCGCGAGTTCACGTTCCTGGGTTACGTCGTGGCTGCGCCGCGCGAGCACCTGGATGAGATGCAAGCCGAAGGGGGTGCGCACCGGCTGGCTCAGCTGGTTGGGCTTGAGGGCATCCATGGCCTTCTCGAATTCCGGGACCATCTGTCCGGGGTTGGACCAGCCCAAATCACCGCCGTTGGCGGCGGAAGCGGTGTCATCGGAATTGGCGCGCGCCAGCGCAGCAAAATCCTCGCCGTTTTCGATGCGTTCACGCAACGCCAGCAGCTTGTGGCGCGCATCTTCCGCCGACAATATTTCGCTGGGCCGCAGCAGGATATGACGCGCGTGGGTCTGGGTCACCGCCTCGGACGGGGTGTCCCCGCGTTTTTCATTCAGCTTCAAGATATGGAAACCGTTGGGACCGCGAAGGACATCGCTGATCTCACCGCGATTCAGGTTTTTCAGCGCGCCCAGAAACAGCTCCGGCAGCTCACCCGCTTTTTTCCAGCCGAGACTCCCGCCCTTCAATGCGTCCGCGCCCTGAGAATGGCTCACGGCGGCCTGCTCGAAATTGGCGCCCTGAAGGAGCTTGCGGTGAACTTCCTCGGCACGCCGGCGGGCCTCCTGGATCGCCTCGGGCGAGGCGGACTCGGGAATGCCGATCAGGATATGCGACAGCAGATAGGACTCGCCCATGCCGGCGCGACTCTGCGGGTTATCGAGAAAGTTGGCAACCTCCGTGTCGGTCACGTTGATGCGGTTGTTGATTTCACGTTCGAGCAACTGCTGAATGGTCAGCTGTTCGCGCAACTGGTTCCGGTAGGCGCCTATATCCATGCCTTTCTGTTCCATCGCCCGGCGGAATTCATCGGGACCAAGATTATTACGCCGGGCCACGGTCTCGAAGGCGCGATCCACGTCGGGTTCGCTGACGCGGATGCCGGTTTGGGTGGCGAGTTGCAGTTGCAGGCGCTCCAGCACCATCCGCTCGAGTAACTGTTTCTTCAGCGCCGGGTCCGGTGGCGCGCTGATATTCTCCAGTTCAAGCTGTTTCTTGGTTTGCTGCAGCCGCTGGGCAAGTTCGCTGTGGGTGATGACGTCGTCATTGACGATCACCACGATGCGGTCAATGTCGATGATCGTGCGCTGCGGCGCGGCCATCACGTAGAAAGGCGAGGCTAGCAGCAGGCCTGCTAGCGCCAGTCCGAGTGCGGCGGATTTGGAAAAAATAGGCATGATTTGATATCCGGATTTCTCGTGAGCGCCGCGCGGGCGCGGCGTCAAGGCGAAGCTAGGATAACATGATTTATGGCCCCAGGGGTTTCGCCGGATTATCCGGGGCGTAGAACACGCTTTGTCGCAGCGGACTGTCCGGAATCTTTCCGAGTTTTGAAAAGCCCGTAAATTCAAGTTCGAACATGATTGAAAATTTCTGGGAGGTCGAAGTGTTATTGATGGCATCAACCGTAAGCTGCCGTTTAGCCAATACGCGCAGCACCCAGCAGCAGGCGTTGTATTCCACGCCGGCATAGCTTTCCAGGTTGCGGTTGGCTTCTTGGGAAAAAAGCGACCGCGCCCGGAACGTCCAGCGTGTTGCCACTGGCCACTGCGTGGAGATGTCAGTCTGCTCCAGCTCGCCGCGGGTGACTCGCCGGCCGAGATTCACGATGCGGTCTTTCGCCGGGTTGTACTGGAGGTAATAGTTGTACTTCTGGGTGATGTTGTCCCGGGGATTCCACTGGGCGCTGGCGCGGGCATGCCAGTGGCTGGCCAGCGTTGCCGTGAACTCAGCCACAATGTCCGATCCACTGAAGGTGCTCGTGGCGGCCGGCAAATTGACCAACCTGTCGTCAAAATAGTAAATCTTCCCCAAACTGGCCCGGAAACGCTCAGCCCCGTCCGACTCGTCGATAAAGCGGGTGGTCACCGCGGCGGTGAGCTGATTGGCGTCGCCAATCCGGTCGCCGCCCACGAACCGGTTGTTGCGAAACAGGCCGGGGAAACTGAAATCGGCCAGGCTGGTGTCGAAAACGGGCAAGGCATCCTGATTCTTGCTGGGAACATATAGGTAATAAAGGCGCGGCTCCAACGTTTGGGTGAACAGCCGTTCTCCCCAACGGGAGTCACGCTCGAAGATCAGGCCGCTGTCGAGGCTGAAGAGAGTCTGCGTCAGGGTCGGCGTTTCGTCCGGCGCCCCCGCGAGACGGTAGGCGATGTGCTGCCAGCCGATCCTCGGCGTCAGAAAAGCATAACTGTTGGAGAGCGGAAAACTCACCGACGGATTCAGGGTCAGGCGCTCGCCGGTGATGCTGGCATCTCGCTCGAAACTCACCACTTCGCTCTCAAAGGAGTAATTGAGGCGGTTGGATTCCGAAGGCAGGTTGTACGAGAGGTTGAGTTGTGGGAGCCGCGCGTAGGGGCGATCCGAGGGCGCGATGGCGCGATCGATGGTTTGATAGTCCGCGGCCCGGGCGGTGAAATTCCAGCGAGGACCGCGGTAATCTATCTGGGCGTTTTGCGGCAGATGTGTCTGGCTGGTGACCCCGATGTCATCACGGAAGTCTTCAAAATATTCCTTGTCCGAAATGCCGCGCACATCCACGGACGCGGACCAATAAGGGTTGAACAGGGTATTGTGCTGCAAAGTTCCCGCGGTCCGTGTTTCTCCGTTTTTCAGACGATCATTGGGAAGTATTTCAAAATCCAGTTTGCCGTTCGAGTTGCGGCTGAGATAACGGAATTCGTTTTGCCATTGCAGGCCGCGCCGGGTCATGAGTTCGGGAGTCAAGGTGTCATCGTAGTGGGGGGCGAGATTGAAATAGTAGGGGACAGAAATATCGACTCCTCTTTTGCTGGCATAACCCACCCGGGGTAATAGAAAGCCCGATTTGCGCTTGTCAGAGATGGGAAAGCTGAGATACGGAAGATAGATGATCGGCACCCCCAAAAAATGGATTGACGCCTGACGGGCCGTGCCGATGTCCTCCTCGGTGTCGAGCCTGAGGTCTTTTATTTTCAAGTACCAGTCGTCCCGCCCGGCGGCGCAAGTGGTGTATCGGATCCGAGTGAAGCGAGTGTGATCCGGGCCCTCGAAGTCGGTGCGCTCGGCATCGCCGCGGGCACTGCCGTCTTCCATCTTGAACTGGACGCTCCCGGTATGGCCGATACGCGACTCCAAGTTCAGGCGCATCTCTTGGGTCAGGAAAGTCAGTCCGGCCGTGTCCTTGAAAAGGACATCGCCCGTAGCGTCCATCTCATCGGTGTTTTTGTCATAGCGCAGCTGTTCAGCCATCAGGGACTTGCCCTCATGTCGCAGTTCGACGTTGCCGGTGAAGTCACTGATGCCGCCTTCCGTCGATTGCATTTCTCGGGCATAAATCTCTGCCGGCTGATCCTTGGGCACGGTCGTGATCCGACGCTGCGCGGCGGGCAACCGTGGCGGACGCTCCGGACAGGCCGCCACGTCTCGTGCTAGCGCCGGGTCATTCGACGCCGCCGCGCCCCAGGCAACAATCAACCCGAGAGCGGCGCGAACCAGACGATGGCTGGGCATGGGAACAGGAATGGCATTGTTTTATGATGGCGAGCATAAAATTGCATACTATGTCGGCGTCATCAAGGCGTTTCCACGCTCAAACGGGCATTAATTACCAGATTCTCTTGGATAAACGTTTCGAGGCACTCAAGGAATGGACCGGCCGGGTTTTGGGCACGGTGAAGTTCGATGTCCGCCCAGCCTCGGCGGATGCGAGCTTTCGCCGCTATTTTCGCATCACCCTGGGCCAGAGGAGTTTGATCGTGATGGATGCCCCGCCCGACAAGGGTGGTGTGCATGCCTATGTGACCATCTCCCGCCGTTTCCACGACCTCGGGCTGAATGTGCCGCAAGTGCTGGAGGCCGATCTTGAACGGGGTTTCCTTCTCATCCAGGATCTGGGCGAGCAGCTTTACCTCGCTCACCTGAACGAACAGACGGTGGAGCGGCTTTACGGCGATGCCCTGGGTTCGCTGATCGTATTGCAGGCCGGGACGGCGACCGGTACCGCCGATCAATTCCTGCCGGATTACGATGAAGGGCTGCTCACGCACGAAATGGAGCTTTTCCGTGAGTGGTACCTCACGCGGCATTTGGGGCTCAGGTTATCGGCTGCCCAGAACCGGGTACTTGACGAGGTCTTCGCGCCATTGGTGACATCAGCGCTGTCCCAGCCACGCGTTTGGGTGCATCGGGATTACCATTCGCGCAACCTCATGGTGACGCGGCCCAACAACCCGGGCATCCTTGATTTCCAGGATGCCGTGGTGGGGCCGGTGACCTACGATCTCGTGTCATTGTTGCGCGATTGCTACATCGCTTGGCCGCGCGCGCGCGTGGAGGACTGGGTCAAAGGTTTTCACGAGCTGGCGCTCCAGTCGGGAATCCCGGTGGGCGAGAATGATAGTCTGTTTCAGCGCTGGTTTGATCTCATGGGGGTACAGCGGCACCTTAAGGCCACCGGCATCTTTGCGCGGCTGAATCATCGTGACGGCAAGCCCGGATACCTTAACGACATTCCGCGCACCCTCGGTTACGTCCACGAGGTCAGCGCCCGCTATCCTGAACTCCATGCTTTGCGGGCCTTGCTGCATGAACTAAAGCTACCGGGGGCCGCATGAACCTTAAGGTGATGATTCTGGCGGCAGGGCGTGGCGAGCGCATGCGACCCCTCTCGGATACCACGCCCAAGCCCCTGCTCGAGGCGGGTGGCAAGCCGATCATCGTGCACCTGATCGAGCGCCTGGTGCGCGCCGGGTTGCGTGATCTCGTCATCAATCATTCGCATCTGGGGGAACAGATAGAGCAGTCCCTGGGGACAGGGGACCGTTACGGCGCGCGGATACTTTATTCACACGAGGAAGGCGGGGGACTGGAAACCGGCGGCGGTATCTTCAAGGCACTGCCCCTGATCGAGAGTGACCCGTTCGCGGTGATCAATGGAGATATCTGGACGGATTACCCCTTCGAACGTCTTTCGCATCCCCTGAAGGGTCTGGCACATCTTGTGCTAGTCGATAATCCTCCTCAGCATTCGCAGGGAGATTTTTCATTGCTTGATGGTCGGGTTGATGCCTCCGGCAAGGCGCGGCTGACCTTCAGCGGGATAGGTGTCTATGCGCGCGATATGTTTGCTGGCTGCCAGCCGGGCAAGTTTCCCCTGGTGCCGTTGTTACGGGCTGCCATGGAACACGGACAGGTGACTGGTGAACAATACAACGGGCTCTGGCGCGATATCGGCACGCCGGCACGTCTTAAGGACCTTGATCTGGAACTGCGCCGTGCCCGGGTTTGATATTAACTAACTGTTTTTTAAAGAAAAATATTCGCAGTGGGCAAGCTTAGGTTTAACGGCGAAAATACCCGGGCGGAAGGGTCGCTGATGAGGATGCTGGCTGTCGATGGCAAATAAAAAACCGGTAACACCTCGCCAACCTTGAACCAGGCGGGTGTTACCGGCTTATTGCTAACGAAGGCGGTAAGGTTATCCGAAGCAGCGACTTCTTTCCGCACTCATCGCGGAACACACTGCCAACCGAACTCCCCTCGCCTGTCGTGTTATTTCTTTTTCTTAGCTGCTTTTTTCTTTGCCTTTTTCTTGGCCATGATGAGCTCCTTTGGATTGTGGTTAAGGGACTTGCAGGGAAGCCAAGGGTACTTCACCCCTGACGGTACTGCGCGGTGCCATGTAAAAAAGACAGTCCATGACTGTCTTTTGATGGATTCGGGACAAGGACAAGCGCCGGAGAAGGCCGTCGTATTTGGCACAGCGGGGGGAGCGGGAAGAACAGGACCTGGCAGCCAGATTCTGCTGCAGACGGGTGCTGATATGTTTGCTACCGGTTGTCGAGCTTCGCAATCGATCCATTAACTCTTGGTTGATCCTCGTTCCGCCCGGCGCCACGTCGTCGTTCATCTTTTCGTGTGGCATCCCGCTATCCGGGCAGTGACATCCGTCTACAACGTTCACTTCATGTCTAGCACATCGTCCAATCGTGTCAAGACATTAATGCAACATAAAAAAAAATGCAAACACTTTGTCTGAATTTTTTTCGACGTCTTCGGATGTCATCCGCACTTGGAGTCGCCGCAGTTGAGACAGGTCATGCATCCATCCAACTTGATGA
This sequence comes from Gammaproteobacteria bacterium, assembly GCA_029863005.1. GTDB lineage: Bacteria > Pseudomonadota > Gammaproteobacteria > Acidiferrobacterales > Sulfurifustaceae > Sulfuricaulis. Next base: position 6,820 of record JAOTWF010000048.1, read on the forward strand.
CAGCCTTGGTCGAACACTTGACGCATAGTTTCGCGTCCGCCGGAAAGTCACAGGTTTCGTCATTGGCAATTTCTATTGCCCCGGCGCGTTTTTTCAATGCTTCGCGCTTCTCCGCGATGAGTTGCTGGCGCCCGGCGTCCGGTTCCTCGTCCTGGATCAGGCCGATCAGTTTGAGGTGACGCTCAATCACGTCGCCCAGGTCGGCGACCAGCGATGGGGTGTACTTTCCCTTCTTGAAGTAGCCGCCGCGTGGGTCAAACACCGAGTGCAGCTCTTCGACCAGGAAGGTCACGTCACCCCCCTTGCGGAACACGGCGGAAATGACCCGGGTCAGGGCCACCACCCACTGGAAGTGATCCATGCTCTTGGAGTTGATGAAGATCTCGAAAGGCCGGCGCTTCTCGTGGGGCGTGTCCGGGTTGAGCACGATGTCGTTGATGGTGACGTACAGGGCATGCTCCGTGAGCGGGGTCTTGATCTTGTAGGTGGAGCCGACCAGCACTTCGGGCCGTTCGAGCTTCTCGTGCATGTGCACTACGTTGCTCTCGGCGCGCTTGGGCTCCTCTCTGACGACCTCGTACCCGGTGATTTTCTGTTCGATCTTGATGCTCATGACTACTCCTTCCTCTGCCGTTATTTCTATCACTTACCCTGTGTTCAAAACCGCCCGTAATAACCTTCCTTCAGTGCGTCATAGAGATTGGCGGCGTTATGGACCTCGCCGTCGTATTCGATCTCCTCGTTGCCTTTGACCTCAATGATCTCCCCCGTCTCCAGCTGGAAACGATAAGTGGTGTTTTCGAGGTCCTTGTCTTTCACCAGCACGCCCTGGAAGGCTTGCGGGTTGAAGCGGAAGGTGGTGCAGCCCTTCAGGCCCTTGTCGTAGGCATACAGGTAGATATCCTTGAAATCCTCATAGGGATGGTCCGTGGGGACATTGGCTGTCTTGGAAATCGAGGAATCCACCCATTTCTGCGCCGCGGCCTGCACGTCCACGTGTTCGCGCGGGCTGATGTGGTCGGCGGTGATGAAGTAGTCCGGCAGACGGTTCTTGCCGTCCGCGGCATCAGGATCGGCGTCGGGGTTTACCAGGGTGCGGTAGGCCAGCAGTTCGTAGGAGAACACCTCTACTTTTTCCTTGCTCTTCTTGCCTTCGCGCAGGACATTGCGGCTGTACTTGTGGGCGAATGATGGCTCGATGCCATTGGAGGCGTTGTTCGCGAGCGACAGCGAAATGGTCCCGGTCGGCGCGATCGAGGTATGGTGCGTGAAACGCACCCCTTTTTCGGCAATACGTTCCGTCAGCTCTGACCCGAACTGCTGCATGTAGCGGCTATAACGTGCCAGCAGCACTTTGCCCTTGATCCGGTCACCCGCCTTGTAGCCATCACGGCACATCTCCGGGCGCCGCACCAGCATTTCTTCGGTGACATTGAATTCATCCTCCATGATCGGGGCCGGACTCTTTTCCTCCGCGAGTTGAAGGCCGACCTCCCAGCCCACCTCGGCCATCTCACGCGCCACACGCTCAGTGAACTCGAGCGACTCGGGCGCGCCATACTTCATCCGCAGCATGGTGAACGTGGAGCCCAGTCCCAGGAAGCCCATGCCATGGCGGCGTTTGTAGTGAATCTCGTGGCGCTGTTGAGGAAGCGGCAGGCCATTGATCTCGACCACGTTATCCAGCAAGCGGGTGAACACCGCCACCACCTCGCGGTAGCGTTCCCAGTTGAAGCGGGCCGCATCGGTGAAGGGCTCTTCCACGAACTTGGTCAGGTTGACCGAGCCCAGCAGGCAGGAACCGTAGGGCGGCAGGGGTTGTTCGCCGCAGGGATTGGTGGCGCGGATGTTCTCGCAGAACCAGTTGTTGTTCATCTCATTGATCTTGTCGATCAGGATGAACCCCGGTTCGGCATAGTCGTAGGTCGAAGCCATGATCAGGTCCCAGAGCCTTCGTGCCGGCAGGGTCTTATAGATCTTGCAGGCCACTTGGCCGAGGTTGTTGGTGATGTAGTTCTCGGTCACTGGCCAATAACGCCAGGTGATCTGCGTGTCCGGGTCCTCGTACTCGTTCTGGTTGGTCGGGAACACCAGATCCCAGGTGCCGTTCGTTTTTACTGCCTGCATGAACTCGTCGGTGATGAGGCAGGAAAGGTTGAACTGGCGCAACCGCCCGTCCTCACGCTTGGCGCGGATGAAATCCATGATGTCCGGATGCGTGATCTCAAAAGTGCCCATCTGCGCCCCGCGCCTCCCTCCTGCCGACGACACGGTGAAGCACATGGCATCGAAAATATCCATAAAAGAGAGGGGGCCGGAGGTATAAGCCCCGGCCCCACTCACAAACGCCCCTTTGGGGCGGAGGGTAGAGAACTCGTAGCCGATGCCGCATCCGGCCTTCAGCGTCAGGCCGGCCTCGTGCACCGAAGTCAGGATTCCATCCATGGAGTCCGGGACGGCACGGGAAACCGTGCAATTGATGGTGCTGGTGGCGGGTTTGTGCTCCAAGGCGCCGGCGTTGGAGATGATGCGCCCGGCCGGAATCGCCCCGTTTTGCAGGGCCCAAAAGAACCGCTCAAACCATTCCTCGCGTTTTTCCGGGGTTTCTTCCACTTCGGCCAGTGCTCGGGCCACCCGGGCATAAGTCCCGGCAATATCGGCATCGATTACCGCCCCGGTCTTGCTTTTAAGGCGGTATTTTTTGTCCCAGATATCGAGGGAAGCAGACTGGATGGGGATTTCGCTGACAACCGGCTCTTGTGGTTGTAATTGGACGACTTTCATTGATTCTTGTCCTCCGGTGCCTGGGTAAGCACTCGTTGTGCCTTTTTTAGTGGAATACTAGGGGTCGGGCCTTAAACCTTGGCCAACCACTACATGTTGTAGTTTTAGTCTCATAAGGTGGCCGATGTCAAGCTTGTAAATTTATTATGAGGCGCGTTAAGGAAATGCGAGACGTTACCTATATATATGTACGCGCGAGGCCGAGGCACGAGAAGGGAAAGTCGAAGTGTAAACCTGAAATCCCCCCGCCGGTTAACCGCAAGCGGGGCGATATGAAAATTACGAATGCACCGGGACGAGACGCGCGCGCAATTGTTGTTCCAACGCGGCGGGTTGGACAGGCTCCCCCCCCGCCACATGGATGGCAAGGCGCCTTTCACTGTCCGTCAGTGGTTCTTGACGGCTCAACTGGCGCTCGAGCACCGCCAAGCCGGCTTCGGACGCCTCAAGTTGTTGTTGGGGGCGTTGCCGCAAACGTTGGCGCAGGATGTGTTCTGGTGTCTGGATATCCAATATCACGAACGGAACGCATACCTCCTGCGCCACGTCATGCAATTGCTCGCGCTGGCCACGTTTAAGAAAGGCCGCATCCACGATGACGCTGTATCCTGCGCGCAAAATCATGTCCGCCAGTTCCGTGAGCCGGGCGTACGTGCGCTGACTGGCGTCGGAAGAATAAATGCCCCTGTCAATGCCGGAGCCGCTGCGCTCACCCGGCGCGAGGCCATGCAGGCGCTTGCGTTCGATGTCGCTGCGCACACGGATGACATCAATGGACTCCAGCAGTTGTTGTGAAAGCCAGGTCTTACCGCTGCCGGAAAGTCCGTGGGTGATGATGAGCGCGGGCGGCGCGGGTTGGGTGTAGCGCTCGGCCAGATTGGCGTAGCCGCGAAATTCCTCTCGCCCCTGTTTTATTTCGTCATGGCTCAGACCGCTTTGGCCGAGACGTATGCACGCCACCTTGGCGCGCACCAGCGCGCGGTAAACCTGATAAAAGCGGAACACGGCAAGCCCCGCGTAATCTCCCGTGTGTTCAAGGTAAGCATTGAGCACACGCCGGGCCAAGTCGGGGTGACCGCGGTCGTCGAGATCCATGACCAGAAAGGCGGCCTCGCTCATGACATCAATCCAGCGCAAGTTGTCATTGAATTCGAGACAATCGAACAGCAACACAGACTGCTCATGCCAGACCATGTTGGCGAGATGCGCATCGCCGTGGCACTCACGGATGAAGCCGTCCCGTTTGCGGTTTTCGAAAGACTTGCGCAAATCAGCAAATCTCGACTCGCTCCAGATTTCCAGGCGTTGGAGCTGGGCCTGGTCCAGTGCCTCGAGGCGTGTGCGGATCTGGGTGAAATTCTGCGTGACCGGGATATGCACATGTTCCGGATCGCCGAAGGATTTGTCGGCACCGGCGATGGCGATGCGGCCGTGAAACTCGGCGAGCTCCTGCGCCAGGAGGTCGACATGATCCGGGTGTAATTCGCCGCGTGCTAGCATCCGGTCGAGCCGCGCCGCTTCGGAAAACTGAATCATCTTGACTGCGTATTCAATGGGCTTGCCCGTGCCACCGAGCACGGGCGTGGTGGGCGAGCCGGTGATGGGAATGACCTCAAGGTAGAGCGAAGGCGCCAACCGCTTGTTCAAACGCAATTCTTCTTCACAGAAAAACAGGCGTTTTTCCAGGGTGCTGAAATCGAGAAAACCGAGGTTGAGCGGTTTTTTGATCTTGTAGGCGTAGGGTCCGGTCAGCAGTACCCAGGAAATATGGGTTTCGACCAGCTCGATGTTCCGCACCAGATGGTCGTAGCTGGCAGGGCGGCGCAAGGCCTGGATCAGGGGCGGCAGTCCACTGTCCACCAAGATACTCCCTCCTTCCACGGACAGACCGACACGAAGGTGCCGGAAGACGGTTACAAACTATATCCGAAGCTTTCCCGGAAGCGCGAGGCAAACTGGTCGCGAGTGAAAAAATGGTTCTGGGTGCCGTGACGTTCGATCTTGATCGACCCCAGCAGGGCCGCAACGCGCCCGGTGGTGTCCCAGTCCATGTTATTCAGTAATCCGTAAAGCAATCCGGCACGGTAGGCATCTCCGCAACCCGTCGGGTCTTTCACCGCGGTGGTGTTAGCAACCGGAATCTCGATCACTTTTCCGTCGGTGTAGACGCAGGAGCCGCGCGCGCCAAGCGTGACGATGATGCCCTTAACGTAAGCGGCGAGCTGGCTCAGGGATTTTTCCGTGCGCTCCTGCATCAGTTCGGCTTCATAGTCGTTGAGTGTCACCCACGTGGCCTGTTCCAGAAACATCAGCAGGTCCTTGCCGTTGAACAACGGCATACCCTGACCGGGATCGAAAATGAAGGGAATGCCGGCCTCGGCGAATTGCCGCGCGTGACTCAACATGCCCTCGCGTCCGTCAGGCGAGACGATCCCGAGCTTGACTTCCTTGGCATCGGCCACGCGGGTTTCGTGCGAGCGATTCATGGCACCCGGATGAAACGCGGTGATCTGGTTGTCATCCATGTCGGTGGTGATGAAGGCCTGGGCAGTGTAAGTGTCATCGCAGATCTTGACATGGCGGCGGCTGATGCCGTGCTTGTCCATCCATTCGGCGTACGGTCCAAAGTCCTTGCCGACCGTCCCCATGGGCAGGGGGTCACCGCCGAGGAGCTTCAAGCTGTAGGCGATGTTGCCGGCGCAACCGCCGAACTCGCGGCGCATGTTCGGCACCTGGAACGACACATTCAGGATGTGCACCTTGTCTGGCAGGATGTGATTCTTGAACTGGTCCTGGAACACCATGATGGTGTCGAAAGCGAAGGAACCGCAGATGAGCGCTGACATGATAGATCGTGGTTATCTGGAAATGGATAGAGTCGCGAGTATACCCGCTTCCGCAAGGCTTTCAGCGGTCCTTCACCGGCCGGTTTTCCCGCCGGGGCGGCCCTTTCAGTCAAGTGAAACCCGCATTCTTGTCGGGAGAGCGCCTACCTTCCACATCTGGGTCGACAGGCATTAACATGCATGCTGCGCAATCACGCGCCGCGGCCCCGGTCAGAGAACTCCCCCGTAAGGACAGTGCAAACATGGGTCTCAAGTGAAAAACCCCCGGACACGGGAAACAACTCTGAAGATTTATCACGGGATCATCCCATGGCGCTGGTGGATTATCGTCGCGTCCATTGCGAGCGTGTTGGCCGCCGGCAGCGGCATGCGCTTCATCGAGTTCAGCAATAACTATCGCGTCTTCTTCAGCCCGGAAAATCCCCAACTCCAGGCCTTCGAGAAGTTGCAGAACGTCTATACCAAAAGCGACAACATCCTGATCGTGGTGGCCCCGAAGGATGGCCGGATATTCACGCGCGACACCCTGGCGACGGTGAAGTGGATCACGCAGGAGGCATGGAAACTGCCGTACTCCAGCCGGGTGGATTCGATCACCAATTTCCAGCACACCACGGCGCACGGGGACGACCTGGTGGTGCGCGACCTGGTGGAGAATCCGGCAGCGCTAAGCAATGCTGAATTGGCCCGAGTCCGGGAGGTCGCGCTGAATGAACCGCTGCTGCGGAACCGCCTGATCCCTCCCCGGGCCCATGTTACCGGCGTCAACGTTACGGTGGTCATGCCGGAGAAAAGCCTGAGCGAGGTCCCCGAGTTGACGGCGCAGGCGCGCGCGCTGGCCGCGACCGCCCGCGCCCGTGACCCGAACATCGAGGTGTATCTGACCGGCGTAGTGCTGATGAACAACAGCTTCGCCGAACAGTCGCAGAAAGACATGATGACGCTGGTACCGATCATGTTCGGAGTGATCGTCATCATCATCTTCCTGACGGTGCGTTCGCTGAGTGGGACGATCGGTGCGCTGCTGGTGATCGTGTTTTCCATCGTCACGACCTTGGGTCTGGTCGGGTGGCTCGACATCAAGCTCACGCCGCCCACGGCCTCCTCGCCGACGGTGATCCTGACGCTGGCCGTGGCCGACAGCATCCACATCCTGCTGACCCTGTTCCACCTCGTGCGCCAGGGGCAGGACAAGGACTCCGCCATCATTGAGAGCATGCGCATCAATGGTCCGCCGGTATTCCTGACAAGCTTCACCACGGTCATCGGGTTCCTGTCCATGAACTTCAGCGAAGTGCCGCCGTTTCGGGACCTAGGCAATATCGTGGCCATCGGCATTACCGCCGCCTGGGTGTATTCGGTGCTGTTCCTGCCAGCCTTCATGGCGGCAGTGCCGGTGCGGCTCGGGCCTGCGCGCGAACGCGCCTGGCGCGCCATGGAGGGATTCGCCGGCTTCGTCATCCGCCGCCGGCGACCGCTGCTGTGGGGCTCGCTCGCGGTGGCGCTGGGTCTCCTGGCGTTCATCCCGCGCAATGTTTTCAACGACCAGTTTGTGAAATATTTTGATGAATCGGTGGAATTCCGGCGCGCCACCGATTTCGTGCAGGACAACCTGTCCGGCATGTACCAGGTGCATTATTCGCTGGGGGCGGGCGAGAGTGGGGGAATCAGCGACCCGGCCTATCTCCGGAAGGTCGAAGAATTCGCCGTGTGGTTCCGGTCGCAGCAGGAGGTAACGCATGTCCACGCGCTGACCGACACCATGAAGCGGCTCAATAAGAACCTGCACGACGATAAGCCGGAATGGTACCGCTTGCCCGCTTCACGTGAGTTGTCGGCCCAGTACCTGCTGCTCTATGAATTGTCCCTGCCGTTCGGGCTGGATCTCAACGACCAGATCAACGTGGACAAGTCCGCGACGCGCGTGGTGGTCACGATGAACAATATCACCACGAAACGCCTGCTGGCGCTGGAGGACAGCGCCCAGCAGTGGCTGCGGGACAACGCCCCGCCGGCCATGTTTACCACCGGCACCGGCCCGGCGGTGATGTTCTCGAACATCAGTGCGCGCAACATCCGCAGCATGCTCGGCGGAAACATTATGGCGCTGGTTCTGGTCTCGGGCCTGATCATGCTCGCCGTCCGCAGCCTGCGGTTTGGGTTCATCAGCCTGATCCCGAACATGATTCCCGCGGGTCTGGCCTTCGGCATCTGGGGCCTGCTGGTCGGCGAGGTGGGCATGTCGCTGTCGGTGGTGACGGCGCTGACATTCGGTATCGTGGTGGACGACACCATCCATTTCATGACCAAATATCTGCACGCCCGCCGCGACAAGGGCCTCGATCCGCACGCGGCCGTGCGTTATGCCTTCTCCACCGTCGGCATGGCGCTGTTCGTGACCTCGCTGGTGCTGGTGGCCGGCTTCTACACCCTGACGTTCTCGGCGTTCTGGCTCAACGCCAGCATGGGCATGATGTGCGCGCTGACCATCGCGCTGGCCCTGATCGCGGATTACCTGTTGTTGCCGCCGTTGCTGATGAAATTGGAGGAGACCGCGAAATGAAATACTGGATTTGGATTGCCTTGACGCTGCTTGGCGCGCCCGTGGCGCAGGCGGAAACGGCGCAGGAGAAGGGGCTCGCGATCGCGGTCGAGGCCGACCGGCGCGACAAGGGCTTCGGCGATTTCACCGCCCACATGGAGATGATCTTGCGCAACCGCCAAGGCGAGGAGAGCACGCGCCGCCTGCGCATCTCGACCCTGGAGGTGAAAGGCGATGGCGACAAGGGGCTGAGCATTTTCGACGAACCGGCGGACGTCAGGGGGACGGCGCTGCTGACCTTCACCCACAAGGTGGGCGAGGACGACCAGTGGCTGTACCTGCCGGCGCTGAAGCGCGTCAAGCGCATCGCCTCGAGCAACAAATCCGGACCCTTCATGGGCAGCGAGTTCGCCTACGAAGACGTGGCGTCGCAGGAAATCGAAAAATATAACTATAAATTTCTGCGCGATGAAACCTATGAAGGCAAACCCTGTTTTGTCATCGAGCGCTATCCGGTGGACAAGCATTCCGGCTACACCCGGCAGCAGGTGTGGATCGACCAGGCCGAGTACCGCCCGTGGAAGATAGACTTTTTCGATCGCAAGGACAGCCTGCTGAAAACCCTGGTATGGCGCGGTTACCACCAGTACCTGGGTAAATACTGGCGCGCCGATGAAATGTTCATGCAGAACCACCAAAGCGGCAAGAGCACGTTGCTCAAATGGCATGACTACAAGTTCCGTATCGGCCTGAAGGACGCCGATTTCAACGAGGCCAGCCTGAAGCGCGCCCGCTGATGTCCGTCCTGCGCCAGTGTCTGATCGTCCTCACGCGTGTTATGGCGGTCTGCGCGGCCGTTTCCCTGTCTTTCGCCCATGCCGGCGAGTGGTTCGGCTTCGTGAGCCTGGAGCACCAGGGATTCTTCCATCCTCCGCTGGACCCGCCGCAGCAGCGTTCGTATTTTTCCTTGGTGGCGCAGCCCGAGTATTACCACCGCTTCGAGGGAACCAAAGACAGTTTTACCTTCGTGCCGTTTGGTCGCGTTGATCAATACGACCCGGAACGCAGCCACGCCGATATTCGCGAACTTACTTGGCTCAAGGTCGGCGAGGGTTATGAATGGCGCCTTGGCGTCCGTAAGGTGTTTTGGGGCGTTACGGAATCGCAGCACCTGGTGGATATCATCAACCAGACCGACCTGGTGGAAAACATCGACACCGAAGACAAGCTCGGACAACCGATGGTCAATTTCGCGCTGTTACGCGACTGGGGCACGTTGAATGTGTTTGTCCTCCCTGGATTTCGCGAGCGTACATTCCCGGGTGTCGAGGGACGACTGCGCACGAGCCCGCGCGTGGACGTGGATCAGGCCAACTACGAATCCGCCCGCGGGCGCCGCCATGTCGATTACGCCCTGCGCTGGTCGAAATCGATCTCCGGCTGGGATATCGGGCTGTCGCAGTTTTACGGCACCAGCCGTGATCCGCGCCTGCTGCCGGGTGTGGACGGCAACGGGCTGCCGGTGCTGATTCCCCGTTACGATCTGATTTATCAAACCGGGCTGGATGTCCAGTTCACCGAGGGCAGCTGGTTGTGGAAGCTGGAGGCGATCCGCCGCCGCGGGCAGGGCCCGACATATGCCGCGGCGACTGGTGGATTCGAATACACTTTCACGGGAGTCTTCGGAACGGCCATGGACCTGGGCTTGATCGCGGAATACCTGTACGACGATCGCGGTGCCGGCGCCCCCACGCCGTTTCAGGACGATGTGATGACGGGTCTGCGGCTCGCGCTCAATGATGTCCAGAGCAGCGAAGTGCTGATCGGCGTCGTCAATGATCGCCGCCACGCCGCAAAATTTTTCAATCTCGAGGCCAGACGGCGCCTCGGCGCGCATTACAAGTTGAGCCTCGAGGTGCGCGCGTTCGCCGGTGCGCCCGTCACGGACCCCACGTATTTCTGGCGCCGCGACGATTATCTGCAACTGGAGCTGGCGCGTTATTTCTAGCGCCGGCACTTTATCTATCGTGGGATTATACGGAGCACATCATGAAACTATACGGTAACCCCTATTCCAATGCCGCCCGCCGCGTGCAGATGTTTTGCGAGGAATGCCGCATTCCTTACACTTATCAAACAGTCGATCTGACGAAGGGCGAGCAGTACACCCCGGAATACCTCGCGCTAAATCCGAACGGCAAGGTGCCCGTGATTGACGATGATGGATTCGCGGTGTGGGAGTCGCAGGCGATCATGCGTTACCTCGCCGACAAGCACAAAGCCCATGCCTGGTATCCTTCCGAACTCCGGGCGCGTACCCAGGTGGAGCAATGGCTCGATTGGAACCAGACACGGCTCGGCGTCGAATGCGGCAAGATCATGTTTCACACTCATTTTGCCGGCGACAAAAGCAAGCCCGAAGTTATTGCAGATGCCAAGAAATGGCTGACCAAGATCCTGCCGGTCATGGACGGTGAGCTGGCAAAGCGCAAATATCTTTGCGGCGATCAGCCGACGCTGGCCGATCTCGCGGCGACGACCAACATCGCCTATCTCGAAATGTGTAAATACGATCTGAGGCCCTATCCCGCCATCACGAAATGGTATGGCGACATGAAGGCCCGACCGAGCTTCACCAAAACCGCACCGCAATAAAGTCGAAGAAAATTCCGGGTCAGTCCGGATCGTGCTCTTTACGCAAAGCGCCGGATATCCGCCGCAGCAGGCGTTCCAGCCGGTCGTGGTACATCATGGCGAGCAAAATGATCAGCAGACTCACGCCTATGACGGTGAACAAAGCGCCATACTGATCGTCGCGGAAAAAGGTGCCGCCCATGGTAAGCAGCACGGTGCCAAGCAACCGACCGCTGGCCGAGACCAACAGAAAATCGCGCTGATTCATGTGCCCCAGGCCGAGAATGTAGCAAAGGATGTCCTTGGGAAAACCGGGGATGAGGAACATCAGGAATGCCAGCAGCAGGCCCTTGTGCTTCATGACGTAGTCGTAACGCTC
>JAOTWF010000008.1 GCA_029863005.1 Gammaproteobacteria bacterium
CCACCGACAAGCGGCCGAGATGCGCCAGTTCTGCCAGACTGTACAGAGTGCCCAACAGGATAACGCCGGATTTAAGTCCAAGACGCGAGAGTCGCACGCCGTTCTCGGCCCAGTCCGGTATCTTGAATACATTGACGGTGATGATGCCGGCCAAGATACCCATGACCACGTAGTTGAGGTTCATGACCTTGGAGAAGTCGAAGCCCAGCGTGGGCGCGGCTCCTTTGCCCCAGAGAGACATCAGGGGGTCCAGCCCCCACTTGACCACGAAGGCGATGACCATGATGAACATGACGCCCGCGACAGTGGAAAGATAATAATCACCCTGACCTTCTTTGGGTTTGGCGAGCAATTGCCACAGACCAACGACGATGGCGACAGCGCCGAAGGCATAACCCATGTTGACCATCTCGCCGGTTAGCTTGGCGGTCTTGAGTATCTTGATCATGGGTTCGAGAGCGCCGGACTTTACCAGGTAGGCATAGCCGACCATGATGATGCCGAGGATTAATGTCCACGGGGTTTTCTTGGTGTAGATCATATTTGCCTATCTCCTAGCTTGTTGTAGAGACAACCACGTCAAAACAGAATTTCGCGCGATTTATTAGAATTCACTTATATAGCTTCAATAGACGCGAGCATTCAAACACAAGGTCTGACAAGGCACAAGCTTTGTAATGACGTTAGCGGATGGTCGGTGGTTATAATTTTTCCGTCTTGGCGGCAGGCGAAACCGAATAGGGCAGGGATTCCAACGAAAAAGCAGGCCCATTTTCACTACCGAGGTACAAATCTCCTACTTCGGCACTAGAGATTTGGATAACCGCCAGAAAATCAAAACCATTTTCCGGCGCAGGTTGTACGGCGACCACCGTCCCGGCCGATTGACCGGGAAAGTTCGGCGCGAAAATGGCATCGCCCGGGCAGGGTGTGGCATCACCCTCGAAGTGCGCGCGGTACATACGTTGTTTGAGCCGGCCGAGATATTGCATGCGCGCCACGATTTCCTGGCCGGGGTAGCAACCTTTCTTGAAATTCACGCCGCCGACGATTTCAAGATTAGCCATCTGCGGCACGAAAGCCTCGCTGGTCTCAGGCGCCACGCTTGGGATCCCCGCCATGATTTCCAGCCACTGCCACACCGGGGGGCCGACCGGGGCTGTATTGTTTTTTAACGCAATCCATAATTTCTTGGCCGCCTCTGTGGTTGCAATGATTTCAAATCGCGGTAGCGGGCCGGTTAATTTAATAACCGTAATGTCGTTACGCGTATCACAGCCGTCAACAATGGTCGGCGCAAAACCGGTGGCATCACGCAAAAGTTTTTCGGCCACCGGCCCGGATATCCCAAGACTGACCAGTTCATTATCTGCCTGATCGAGGGTGACTTTCGCGCGCAGCACGAACATTTTAAGGCGCTTCAGTGTGGGCTCGAGAAGCGAGGCGGGCAATTGCAGCAAGGTGTCGTCATTCCGGCGGAACAGCCGGAAGATGGCAAGCATGCGTCCCTTGGGACTGCACCAGGCGGCGAGTTGGCTGTGCGTGGCGTCAAGCGCGCGCAGGTCGTTGCTAAGTTGGCCGTTCAAGAAATTCTGCGTGTCCGGACCATGCGCCCGAATCAGCGACAAATCGGAGAGATCCGCGAGCACATTCTCCTTCGCGGCGGCACGCCGTTCCCCCGCAGCGTCACCAAAATGCTGCACGCGATCGTTATCCAGCACCGCTCCCTGCTGTTGCAGGAAAGTTCTCCACGTCTCGTTCATGGTAGGCCGATGCCCGTTGTTTCAAGGAGCTAAATCATAGCGGAATCCCCGCAGGCTTGGAAAAAACTAGACGCCGCGATAGAGCCGTTTAAACTATAGAGGCTTCAGGATTCCCTCTATCTCAAAGGGTTTATATCGGGACACGCAAGAACGATTTCCTCCGTTGACATGGCAAACAAAAAGAAACGTCCCGTCTACCTGAATCTTGTCAAAATCCGGCTGCCCGTGGGCGGTGTGCTTTCCATCCTGCACCGCATTACCGGCGCGATTCTGGTCCTGCTGCTGCCGTTTGCTCTATATATATTTGACCGCTCGCTGCAAGACCCCTCGGCCTTTGCCGAAATAGCCAGCCGCTTCTCTAGTCTTGAGGGCCGGATGGTCATTCTGATTATGGTATGGGCCTTCGCCCAGCACTTCATGTCCGGCATCCGGCATCTGTTGCTGGATGTCGGTATTGGCGATTCCAAATCCAGCGCGCGACGTAACGCCTGGTTGGCCTTTGCCGCATCGGGAGCTGTCGTGATTTTCACGGGGGTCTGCCTGTGGAACACCTGAGGAGCCCTTTAGGCAGCGCCCACGCCGGCATGATGCTATGGCTGTGGCAGCGGCTGACCTCGATCTACATGGCCGGCTTCGTGGTTTATATCGTTGTGCACTTGAGCCTGTCGCCGGTGCGCGACTACGCCACGTGGATGGCTTGGATGGCCCTCGGTTACGTGCGCTTGGCTTGGGCGATCTTTATCCTGAGTATCCTGGTGCACGCCTGGATCGGGATGCGCAGCATTTATTTTGATTACGTCCCCCCGCTGTGGCTGCGCTCCATCGTCTCGCTGCTCACGGCATTGGGCCTCACGGCACTCGGCTTGTGGGCGGCGCGGATCCTGCTCGCATGACAAACATCGCGCGCCGGCGATTCGATTGCCTCGTCATCGGTGCCGGGGGCGGGGGCCTGCGCGCGGCGCTGCAACTGGCGCAGGGCGAGGCGCACGTGGCCGTGGTGTCCAAGGTTTTCCCCACGCGCTCGCACACGGTCGCGGCCCAGGGCGGCATCAATGCCGCGCTGGGCAATGTGCAGCCGGACAATTGGCACTGGCACATGTACGACACGGTAAAGGGCAGTGACTATCTCGGCGATCAGGACGCGATCGAATACATGTGCCGCGCGGCGGCGCATCTCGTCATCGAGCTGGAACATTACGGTGTACCGTTTTCGCGCTTGGAGAACGGGCGCATCTACCAGCGCGCCTTCGGCGGCCAGAGCCAGAACTTCGGCGGGGCGCAGGCGCAACGTACCTGTCCCGCGGCCGATCGCACCGGCCATGCCATGCTGCATGCGTTGTACCAGCAAAACCTCAAAGCCCGCACGCATTTCTTCGATGAATTCTTCGCCATTGACCTGTTGATGGACGCGCAGGGTTATGCGCTCGGCGCGCTGGTCATTGAAATTGAAACCGGCGAGCCTTTGATCATCGAGGCCAAGACCACACTCATCGCCACTGGCGGCGTGGCGCGCGTGTACCGCACCACCACCAACGCGCTCATCAACACAGGTGATGGCATGGCCATGGCACTGCGGGCCGGGATCCCGCTACAGGACATGGAATTCGTGCAGTTCCATCCCACCGGCATTGCCGGCATCGGCATTCTCATTTCCGAGGGCGTGCGCGGTGAGGGCGGATACCTGATTAACTCCGAAGGCGAGCGCTTCATGGAGAGATATGCACCGCACGCTAAGGACCTCGCCAGTCGTGACGTGGTCAGCCGTGCCATCTACGAGGAAGTCCATGCCGGCCGTGGCTGCGGCAAGAAAAAAGATCATGTGCTGCTGAAAGTGGATCACCTCGGCGAGGAGATCATCTCCAAACGCCTGCCGGGTATCCGCGAATCCGCCATCCGCTTCGCGCACGCGGACCCGGTGGAAAAACCGATACCGGTCTATCCCACGGCGCACTACACCATGGGCGGTATCCCTACCAACCGCTTTGGCCAAGTCGTGGTGCCGGTGCACACCGGACCGGAAGAGGAGGTACCGGGCCTGTATTCCGTGGGTGAATGTGCCTGCGTATCGGTGCACGGCGCCAACCGCCTCGGCGGCAATTCGCTGCTCGACATCATCGTCTTCGGCCGCGCCGCCGGCAATCATATTCTCGAATTCCTGAAGGAAAACCCTCGCCACCGCGTTCTGCCGGAAGAATCCATTGACCGCGCTGTGGCGCGCCTGACGCGCTGGGACAAGCAGGGCAAAGGCGAATCGGTGGATATAATTTGTGACGAACTGCGCCTGATCATGGAGGAGCACTGCGGCGTGTTCCGCGAGCAGAAAATCCTCGATGCTGGAATCAAAAAGGTCACGGAGCTACAAGAGCGCCTGAAACTCACCACGCTGCGCGACCACAGCAAGATATTCAATACCGCGCGGATAGAAGCCTTGGAACTGGAAAACCTAATGGACATCGCGCTCGCCACGGTCCATTCTGCCGCCGCGCGCCTGGAATCCCGCGGCGCGCATTCGCGCACCGATTACCCCAAGCGTGATGACAAGAACTGGCTCAAGCACACACTCTACAGCAAAGCGGGGAACAAGCTTGATTACAAGCCGGTGCGCTTGAAACCAATTAGTGTTGAGACGTTTCCGCCGAAGGAGCGGGTTTATTAATGGTGCAAAGCATGTTTATTACTGTCGGAGTAATTTAATTCAACGTAATTACCCCCGCCCTTTGAAGATGCGCTCCAGGTGTTCCAGGTCGTTCACTACACGCCAGTCGGTGGCTCCTGCATTGCGGGCGCGCTTTTCCCACCATTCG
This sequence comes from Gammaproteobacteria bacterium, assembly GCA_029863005.1. Lineage (GTDB taxonomy): Bacteria > Pseudomonadota > Gammaproteobacteria > Acidiferrobacterales > Sulfurifustaceae > Sulfuricaulis. Next base: position 4,568 of record JAOTWF010000008.1, read on the forward strand.
AGGCGACCGAGATAACGGCGCGGGTCGACGTTGTCGGTGGTGAGCTTGGTGACGTTGAGCGCGATGATACGAATGCCCTGAAGATTGATGGGAAAATCCCGCACGGTCTTGTAGTCCAGCTCTTCCTGCATGTCGGAGAAGATCAGGATGGTCTTTTGTCCCGCGCCAGTCTCGTTCAGGAATTCCGAGGCCTGGATGATGCCGCCGGTGATGTCGGTGTAGGCGCTGCCTTTCTTGAGATCGGCCTTAAAGGTGCCGACCTTGTCGGCGAAGGCGCGCTTCTGGTTGTTGATCTGCATTGGATCCTTGGACAGGGTCACCTTGGCGATGATGTCTTTCTCGGAAAAGCTGCGGCTCTTGACCCGCGCCACCGCGAGCGAATCGCCTGATTTCATGTTACCCAGCAGGTAACTCACCACACGTTGGGCCTTATCAAGTTCCTGCGAGTATGTCCCCGAGGTATCCACCAGCATGTATATCGCCTGCGCGTGGGAACGCTGGTCGGCGCAGGAAACGAGCAGGCCGACAGCGAGTAGCGGAATCATCCAATAGTGCCGGCTCATAGGACATGCTCCCCTTGTTTGGATAAGGCGGCCATGCCGCCCGATCGGCCCGGTGGCAAGGCCGCTTGGCGCGGCCCACGATTCAGCACCGCGCGCTCGATGATCAACGGCAGGAAGATAATCGCATCGTAAAGATACTCCGTGCCCTTCCCGATCTGGCGTACCATGCTGGAGAAAAAACGCATGACAAAGCCAAGTCCACGGATGCCCAAGACCAGCAGCGCACCGAACACCGTACGCCCGGAATGAATCAGGTATTCCAGCGGAATGGCCACGAACGCGAGCGCGAAGGGCAGGGTAAAGCCCAAGATCATTTGTGCCGCCTTAGGAATATTAAGCGCCCAGGCGTTGGCCACCGCGCCCGTCATGACCGCGCCGCCGGCCAATTCCTGCTTCAGGGCCACATCCGCAGAAATAATCATGTCGCGCATGACGGCCAGAGCGACTTCCACGCCAGCGAGGATCAGCAGGATGCTGAAGGAAATCCACACCAGCCAGCGACGCATGCGATTATTTATGTTGTTCAGCGGGAACAGATGCGTGTAGCCGAGTGACTCCATCAGGAACAAGCCCATCAACGTCTCAAAAAAGATGATCACCATCGCGGCGAGGTACGATGCCTGGATATCACCGACGATGTATTCCGAGCCGCCGACCATGGCGGCCATCGGGCGCTCGATGAGCCAGAAGTTCACAAACGCACCCCCGGCGGCGATCAGGATTGCCAGCAGCGAGATCACGAACAAGATCGTGGACGAGGAGGTCAGCGAATGTTCGGCCTTTTCGCTCTTGGCGTGGATCTGCTTGTACTTTTCCACCTGCTCGTCGATTTTCGCGGCACTCTGCTGCATGCCGGTGAGATCTTTGTCGACCTTTTTCAAAGTGCGGTCAACGGAGCGCCAGAACGGCATGAAATTTTTTAGAATATTGTGACGTCGTTTTGAGGAGTCGCGGTATTCGGCGATAACGCGCTCGTAGATTTCCTCGATGGAGTTGCTGATGTCTTCCAGTATCCTTTCCACCAGACCGTCGTCGGAGGGTTTGATCTTGGCGATGGCGGCCACGGCCTTGGTCCATTCCGGCGGGGGCGGTGGCACCTCGCCGCATTTCTGAAATTCCTCTTCAATGCGTGTGATCTCATCCATGAGTTTGCGTTGCAACGCCGGGTAACCGTGCAGGTCGCGATCCACCAGATTGGTCACGCGCTCGAATTCTTTTACGATGCTGTGCGAGACTTCTTCACGACCGCGCGCCAGCAACACTTGCCTGTTGCGCTCGTGCAGAACTTCGGCGGTCTTGAACAGCCAGCGCGACAGAAGACGTAACGGGTTACTGACTGCGCGGAACATGGCCTGCAACAGGCTGTGCATTGCCTGGCGCGCGCCGTACAGAATGGGGACGGCAATGAATAACAGGGCCAGTAAGGACAGCAGCAGCTTATCCGGCCAGATGATCAAGGCATGCAGGATTTCCATGGTTCTCTCCAATGTGAAACACGGAAACGCCCGCTCCGTAGCCGTTTCCGTGCTTGATGAGTTAATTATTAGCGCTGGAGTGCAGACAGTCTGTTGTGGCCCGACCAAAGGCGGCAACCACGGGGATTACCGGTAAGGCTTATGTGAGGTTTATTCGAGAAATACTGGTATTTCGCGGGTAAAGACAAAAGGCTACACTCAGCGCATGCGATTTTCGATCTATCGCTACAACCCCGAAACCGACAACAAGCCGCGTATGCAGGCCTATGAGCTGGCGGATGACAGCGAGGCGGTCATGTTGCTGGATGCGCTGATCTTGCTGAAACAGCTAGATGACAGCTTGAGTTTCCGGCGTTCTTGCCGCGAGGGTGTGTGCGGGTCCGACGGGATGAATATCAACGGCCGCAACGGTCTTGCCTGTATCACGCCACTTCACAGCCTGCGGGAGCCGATTGAGCTCAAACCGCTCCCGGGCGTGCCGGTGGTGCGTGACCTGATCGTGGATTTAAGCCAGTTTTACAGCGCTTACCGGGCGGTGAAACCCTGGCTGATCAATAACGACCCAGAACCCGAGATCGAGCGGCTCCAGACTCCGGAAGATCGGGACAAACTGGACGGCCTGTATGAGTGCATCCTTTGTGCTTGCTGCACCACAGCATGCCCGTCTTTCTGGTGGAACCCCGACAAGTTTTTGGGACCCGCGGCCTTGCTCCAGTCCCTGCGTTTCCTGGATGACAGCCGCGATCATGCCACCGGCGAACGCCTCAGTGACCTGGAAGACCCTTATAAGTTGTTTCGTTGCCACACCATCATGAACTGCACCGAGGTTTGCCCTAAGGGGCTGAATCCGGCCAAGGCCATCGGACATATCAAGATGATGCTGGCTAAGCGCATCCTTTGATGGAAGACCGCCGGATGGCGCGGCTGCGCTGGCGTTCCCGCCGGGGACTATTGGAACTGGACGTTGTCCTTAAAAATTTCCTCGATCACTGCTATGCCGACCTGACCCCGGCCGAGCAGGAGGCTTTTGAGCAATTGTTGGCTACCCCGGACGAAACGCTAATGGCGTACGTGCAGGGAAGTCAAAATCCACCCGAAAAAGAGTTAATGCAAATTGTCTCAAAAATCAGAAATTAATCTGATTTTAAACATAAAAGTATCTCATCTTTTGGCCGGGATATTTTTTTTCGTTCATCTTGGCGCCATGGCTCTGGGAGCCGTCATCCCCATCGGTTGGCCTTTGCGTGTGGTCCTCTGGGGTCTCCTTGGATGGAATCTGTATTACTCCCTGATCACTCATGCCTGGCGCTCCGGCCCCATGGCCATACAGGCCATTGAGCTTGATAACGAAGGCGTGGTTTCGGTGCGGTTGACAGGCAGCGATACATGGCAGCAGGCCCGTATCACCAGCCATTTTGTGCATCCCTGGCTGACGTTGATGTCGTTACGGTTGGAAAGCCGCCGCTGGCCGATGAACTTGGTGATCGCCGCGGATGCGGTCGAGCCGGAGCCGTTCAGGCGTTGGCGCGTCGCCCTGAAACTTCAAGCGGTAGAGGTGTGAGAACGGTGTCCTCGGGAGTTCCCGCTTGGGGCTGCGGGTAGTCGCGGGTGTAGTGCAACCCACGCGATTCGCGGCGCGACAAAGCGGAGCGGATGATCATTTCAGAAACCAACAATAAATTACGCAATTCAATGAGATCGTTCGTTACCTTAAAGTTACTGTAGAACTCCCGAACCTCCTCTTGCAGCATGCTGACCCGGTGTTGCGCCCGTTGCAGTCGTTTGTTGGTGCGCACAATGCCGACGTAGCTCCACATGCCGCGGCGCAGTTCATCCCAGTTATGCGAGACCACCACCTGCTCATCGGGGTCGGTGACACGGCTTTCGTCCCAGGCCGGCAGACTTTCCGGGACCGGTCCAGCGGAAGGGAGAGATTTCAGAATATCCTCAGCCGCGGCCTTGGCGAATACTAGGCACTCCAATAGCGAATTGCTGGCGAGACGATTTGCGCCATGCAGGCCAGTGAAAGAACATTCACCCACGGCGTAGAGTCTATCAAGATCAGTTCGGGCACAAAGGTCGGTCATGACCCCACCGCAGGTGTAATGCGCTGCCGGCACTACCGGGATCGGCTCACTCGTGATGTCGTAACCGTATTCCAGGCAGCGCTGGTAAATCGTCGGAAAATGGTCCTTGATGAAATCCGCCGGCTTGTGGCTGATGTCGAGATGCACGTAATCGAGGCCACCGCGCTTCATTTCGTAGTCGATGGCGCGTGCCACGATGTCGCGCGAGGCCAACTCGCCGCGCGGGTCGTGATTCTGCATGAAGGGTTGGCCGTCCGGTAGCGTCAGCTTCCCGCCTTCGCCGCGCACCGCTTCAGAAATCAGGAAAGATTTGGCGCGCGGGTGATACAGGCAGGTGGGGTGAAACTGCACGAACTCCATGTTGGCCACGCGGCATCCGGCGCGCCAAGCCATGGCTATACCGTCGCCGGTTGAGGTGTCAGGATTGCTGGTAAAGAGATAGGCTTTGCAGGCCCCGCCTGTGGCGAGCACCAGAAATCTCGCGCCATAGGCGCGAATATGACCATCTTCCTTATCGAGGGCGTAGACGCCCAAACTGCGGTTGGGACCCGGGCGATCAAGCTTCTGGCTCGTGATCAGATCGATGGCGATGTGGTTCTCGTGCAGCGTGATATTCGGGTGACGGCGCACCTGGGCTTCCAGCGTTGTTTCCATGGCGCGGCCGGTAGCATCGGCGGCGTGGATCACCCGCCGGTGGCTGTGGCCGCCTTCGCGCGTCAGATGATACTCGATCAGTCCATTATTTTTTTCCTGGCTGAAAGGCACACCGTGCTCGATGAGCCAGCGGATCGCCCCCGGACCTTCGCGTACGGCAAATTCCACCGTGTCTTGGTGGCACAAGCCAGCACCAGCGCTGATAGTGTCCTGAATATGCGACTCAAAACTGTCTTCTTCTGCATTCAGCACGGCGGCAACGCCGCCTTGCGCATAGAGACTGGCGCCTTCCGTTAGCGCCGCTTTGGCGAGGATGGTGACCCGGGCCTTGTCCGCAATGCGCAGGGCCAGGCTTAAGCCCGCGATTCCGCCGCCGATAATCAGGACATCCGAGGGCGGGGCAATGGGCATGAGAGTCATGAGCGAAGAGAGGGCACGTTGAGGGCGATTACGATATCCTATCACCACACGCCAAGCCATCTTGACAGCGCTTGGGTATCTTCTAGGGACGGAAAATGAACAAAAATGGCCTTTTTTCAGCCTTGGCAGCGAACTTTAGCCTAACACTCCGGTCTCTTAGTTTCGGACAACCCTGCTTCGCGTGTCTGGGGATAGATCCTCGTGAGTGAGCGCAGCATTGATCAGAAGCTGGTTGTCCGGGTGCAGAAAGGCGACAAGACCGCCTTTGACCTGCTGGTACGGAAGTATCAGCACCGGATTGCGAAGCTGGTCTCGCGATACGTGCGCGACCGGGGAGAAGTGGAAGACGTGACGCAAGAGGCCCTGATCAAGGCCTACCGCGCCATCGGCGGATTTCGGGGCGAGAGTGCATTCTATACTTGGTTGTACCGGATTGCCGTGAACACGGCCAAGAATTATCTGGAGTCGCAGGGACGCCGTCCACCCGGATCGGACGTGGAGATTGAAATCGCTGAACTCGCCGACGGCGGCGCCATTCTGCGCGAACAGGCAACACCGGAGCGACATATGCTGACGAACGAAATCGCCGCTACCGTGCACCGGGTGATCGAACGGTTACCGGATGATCTGCGTGCGGCGATTACGCTGCGCGAAATCGAAGGATTAAGTTACGAGGAAATCGCGGAGGTCATGGATTGTCCGATCGGTACGGTTCGTTCGCGCATCTTCCGCGCGCGCGAAGCGGTCGATCAGGAATTGCGGCCTTTGCTGGAGAAATGAATATGAGCAATACAGAAGACAATCGGGAAAAGCTGTCCGCCCTGGTGGACAATGAGCTCAACGATCTCGATGAACGCCGTGTTTTGACGGCGCTCGAGCAGGATGCCGAGTTGCGAAACACTTGGGAACGCTACCATCTGGTACGCTCGGTGCTGCGCCAGGACATGGACACGGTACTCTCTCCGGAAATTGCAAAACGCGTGTCGGCAAGTATTGAGAATGTGCCTGTGAGCGCAACCTTCTTTCCACGTCAGAAAGTTACCCGGCTCATCGGAACATTCGCGATCGCTGCTTCCGTAGCGGCCATCGCCATTGTCGGCGTGCAATTCCTGAATCGTCCCTTTTCAGGGCCCGTAGCGTCTCTGGCGGTGAACCAGCCCGCGCCGGAAAATATCATTCGCGCCGGTACCACGCGCTGGGACAGGAAGGAACCGGAGACGGAAAGTGAATTAAACCACTTTCTCGTCGAGCATAACGAGTTTGCCTCGTCATCCGGAATCGGGGGGATGATGCCTTATGTGCGTGTTGTCGGTTACGACAATAATAAATGAATCATCGTTTGCCCATCCGTCTTATTCTTTTCATCACGAGCGTTGTTTTCAGTTCCGCGGCGGTGGCCGCGGACCCGGCGCATGACTGGCTCATGAAAATCAACCAGGCAGCGCGCACGCTGGACTACGATGGCATTTTCGTTTATCAGCATGAGTCACAGCTCGAGGCCATGCGCATCATCCACAAGGTTGAAAATGGATCGCACCGCGAAAGGCTTGTGTCGCTGAACGGCGCCCCGCGCGAAGTCATCCGGAACCCGCGCGAGGTCATCTGCTACTGGCCGGACAAGAACTCGGTGATGGTGGAATTCCGCAAGGCGAACAGCCAGACTTTTCCTGCCATCTTGCCGGAGCGCGTGCAGGATCTCGATGAATATTATTCAATCAAGCTGGGCAATACTGAGCGCATCACTGGCCGCCTGGCGCAATTGGTGATTGTCAAACCGATCGATCAATATCGTTACGGTTATCATCTGTGGGCGGACAAAGAAACCGGCCTGTTGCTAAAGGCCGACCTCCTCGATACCAATGGGAATATTCTCGAGCAATTCATGTTCACGCAAATCAGTATCGGCTCAACCATTCCGGCCTCGGCCTTGGAACCTGGTGTGGTCAGCAAGGGCATGGTCTGGCATCGTGAAGAAGACAATAAGGCAACCACGACGAATAAGCGCGGTTGGACGGCGACGCGTCTGCCCAAGGGCTTCCGGCTTTCCGCCTATATTTCGCGCCAAGGGCTCATGCGCAAACGTCCCGTGGAGCATCTGGTTTATACTGACGGCCTGGCCGCGGTTTCTGTCTTCGTGGAAAAGCATGCCAAAGGCAATAAGCCCTTCATGTTGGGACCGAGCCGCATGGGGGCGGTGAACGCACTGGGTTCACGCGTGAACGAGTATCAGATCATGACGGTCGGTGAGGTGCCGGCTGAAACCATTGCGCTGATCGGCGGTTCGGTGGTGCCCGCGCAGTGAATAGTTGCAGCGTGTCGCTTTCGCGCGGCTTAGGTTTTTTCATCCTGTTGTTGGTATTACCTGCTTCGGCGGCACAGCGCGCGTTGCCTGATTTCAGCCGCCTAGTCACCACACACGCCACCGCGGTCGTCAACATCAGCGTTACCCGTGATCTCCCGCGCACGGCTTTCTCGTCGGAAAAAGCTCCCTCCAATGACAACTCGCCGCGTGATTTCATGCGTCGTAATTTTGATGAAGACGCAGAACCGGCGGATGAGAATTCGCTCGGCTCCGGTTTTATCATTTCGCCCGATGGTTACATCATTACCTGCGCGCATGTCGTCGATAACGCGAATGAGATTTTGGTGCGCCTGACCGACCGGCGAGAATACAGCGCACGGCTGGTGGGTTCCGACCGTCGCAGCGATATCGCCCTGTTGAAAATCGAATCCACCGGGCTTCCTACCATTGTCATCGGCGATCCCGACAAGCTCCAGGTGGGCGAATGGGTTCTGGCCATCGGGTCTCCTTTCGGCTTCGACAGTTCTGCCACGGCGGGCATCGTCTCGGCCAAGGGCCGCACACTGCCGAACGAAAATTACGTATCCTTTATCCAGACAGACGTGCCCATCAATCCCGGTAATTCCGGGGGACCCTTGTTTAACCTGCGTGGCGAAGTCGTTGGGGTGAATTCGCAGATCTACAGCGGCACCGGCGGCTTCATGGGCGTGTCGTTTGCCATCCCCATCGATGCCGCCATGAACATCGGTGCGCAGCTAAAGCGCGAGGGAAAGGTGCGTCGCGGCTGGCTCGGTGTCAGTTTGCAGGACGTCTCACGAGCGCTCGCGAGCGCCTACGGACTGAATGTGCCACGCGGGGCTCTGGTGGCGGATGTCCTGCCGAAAAGCCCGGCCGCGAAATCCGATCTGCGTCCTGGCGACATCGTTTTAGAGTACGAGGGTAAGGTCATTGATCGTTCTTCCAATTTGCCGGCGCTGGTTGGGCTCTCCATGCCCGGCACGCATGCGCGCTTTCGTGTATTTCGGCGTGACCAGGGCCTGCAGACCGTGGTCGTGACGCTGGGAGAGCTCAGTGAAGAACCCTCAAAAAAAGTCTCTCCCCGGAAATCCCGTCCGGAGAATCGTTTCCGGTTCGGCCTGTCCCTGGGTGAATTAACGAATCAGCAGCGACGGGACCTCGATATCGATCACGGTGCCAGTGTTATCGACGTGGACGAAGGTTTTGCTCGGGGCGCGGGGCTGCGCCCGGGAGACGTGATTCTGGAGGTGGACGGGAAACGTGTCACTGACGCGGTTGGTTTACACCGACTCCTGGCACACATGCGTCCTGGCCGGCCGGCGGTATTGCGGGTGCGGCGTGGCATGGCGACGTTGTTCCTGGCACTGGAAAATGGTGACCGGCGTTAGCGTTGAATATTTATGCAGACAGCTAAATAAGGTATGCTTGCCGCGTAGGGTCTGCGTGAATAACCGATCACGGCCCTGAAACCTTTGACACTGACCATGATCCCGGGCGCCATTGGCGCCTTTTTCATACCCCCGATAAGGGACATTATCTTCGGGCTTATCCCGGAAGCAAGAAATCTTTCATGAGTTGGAAACAGGAACGCATACGCAATTTCTCGATCATTGCGCATATTGATCACGGCAAGTCAACGCTGGCGGACCGGTTCATCCAGATGTGCGGTGGACTGGAAGCGCGCGAGATGCAGGCGCAAGTGCTGGATTCCATGGAGCTCGAACGCGAGCGCGGTATCACCATCAAGGCACAAAGTGTGGCGCTCGACTACAAGGCACGCGACGGCCATACCTATCGCCTTAACATGATCGACACGCCGGGCCACGTGGATTTCTCTTATGAAGTTTCGCGTTCGCTAACCGCCTGTGAAGGCGCGCTACTGGTCGTGGACGTTTCGCAGGGTGTGCAAGCGCAGACGGTGGCGAATTGCTATACCGCTTCTGAGCTCAATCTTGAAATCCTGCCGGTGTTGAACAAGATCGATTTGCCCTCGGCCGACCCCGAACGGGCGATCGAGGAGATCGAAGACATCATTGGCATCGACGCGCGGGACGCCATCCGCGCCAGTGCCAAGACCGGTGAAGGTGTCGCAGATATCCTGGAAGCCATCGTCCAACGTATACCACCGCCAAAAGGCCGAAACGATGCCCCGCTCAAGGCGTTGATCATTGATTCCTGGTTCGACAATTATCTTGGTACCGTATCGCTGGTGCGCGTGATGGACGGCTGCCTCAAGCCTAAGGAAAAAATTCGCCTCATGGCCATGCAGCGCGATCATCTCGTTGAGCAAATCGGGATTTTCACACCCAAGCGCAAACTGGTCGAGGAATTGGGACCGGGTGAAGTGGGCTATGTCATTGCCGGCATCAAAGATGTCCGCAGCGCGCGTGTTGGCGATACCATCACGCACGTGGATCGCCCAGCAGAAAAACCGCTGCCGGGATTCAAGGAGATCAAGCCGCGCGTGTTCGCCGGACTGTATCCGGTGGAATCCTCAGAATACGAGGCCTTTCGCGACTCGCTGGCGAAACTGCAGCTGAACGATGCCTCATTGCACTATGAGCCGGAGACGTCGCAAGCGCTGGGATTCGGTTTTCGTTGCGGTTTTCTCGGTATGCTGCACATGGAAATCATTCAGGAACGTCTTGAGCGTGAATACGGGCACAATCTCATCACCACCGCGCCAACGGTGGTTTACGAAGTCGTAACGGCGAATGAAGTACTGCTCGTGGAAAATCCGGCCAGGATGCCGGATCCATCCCGGATTATTGAAATCCGTGAACCCATCATCCGCGCGACCATCCTCGTGCCACAGGAGTACGTTGGCAACGTCATTGGGCTGTGTGTTGAAAAACGCGGGATCCAGAAGGACATGACCTACCATGGCCGTCAGGCGATGCTGTTGTACGAACTCCCCTTAAATGAAGTAGTGCTCGATTTCTTCGACCGGCTCAAGTCCGTCAGTCGCGGATATGCCTCACTCGACTACGATTTTGTGGAGTTTCGTGCTTCTGACCTGTGCAAGCTTGACGTGCTGATCAATGGCGATAAAGTGGACGCCCTGTCGGTGATCGTGCATCGCGAACAAAGTCAGTATCGGGGGCGCGAGCTGGCGAACAAACTGCGTCAACTGATTCCACGACAGATGTTCGATGTCGCCATTCAGGCGGCGATTGGTTCGAAGATCATCGCGCGTGAGACGGTCAAGGCACTGCGCAAGAATGTGACGGCCAAGTGCTATGGCGGGGATGCCACGCGCAAACGTAAATTGCTGGAAAAACAGAAAGAAGGAAAGAAGCGAATGAAACAATTGGGTACCGTGGAAATACCCCAGGAAGCCTTTCTCGCCGTGTTGCGCGTGGATCAGAAATAACGTCATGGACTTTGCCTTGATCATGCTGCTGATTCTGATTGGCACCGGTGCTCTCTGGGGCTTCGACCGATGGATATGGGCCGACGGACGCGAGCGTCGCGCCAAAGGGCTGGCAGCGGCCGGGAAAGCCGATGAGGCGGTGTTGGCGCGCAAAGAGCCCATCTATGTAGAGTACGCGCGTGCCTTTTTCCCCGTCATCCTGATCGTGTTCATTATCCGCTCTTTTCTGGTTGAACCGTTTCGTATCCCTTCCGGTTCGATGTTACCGAGTCTCTATATCGGGGATTTCATTCTGGTGAACAAATTTGCCTACGGTGTGCGATTGCCCGTGGCCAACAACAAAATCATGGATATGGGCCAACCGAAACGGGGAGAAGTCGCGGTTTTCCGCTTTCCGGGAAATACTTCCATCAATTACATCAAGCGCGTGGTTGGCGTTCCCGGCGACCGTATCCTATATAAAGATAAGAAACTGTATATCAACGGAAGGTTGATGGACCAGACTGACGGAAGATCATATTCCTTTAGCTCGGGCGGAGATGCTCTGGGCCAGGCGCTGCGGTTTACAGAGAGCCTTGACGGTGTTAAGCATGACATCCTGACGACGAACCGTCCGGATCCGCCTTTGCCGGAAATCGTGGTGCCACAGGGTCAGTATTTCGTCATGGGTGATAATCGTGATCAAAGCAACGACAGCCGCTACTGGGGCTTTGTGCCTGATCAGAATCTTGTCGGCAAGGCTTTTCTGATCTGGTTTAGTTGGGACGTGGCGGGCGAGGAAGAGTGGTTCTGGAAACGGATCGTCTGGAACCGTATCGGCAACGTGATCAATTAATGGATGTATACGACAGGATTTTTTAAGGAGATCAAGATGCGAATTCCCAAGCACCAGTCAGGCATGACCATGTGGGGAATGTTGTACGTGCTCGGTACCTTGGCCTTATTTCTTTTTATTCTATTCAAGCTGATCCCTCCCTTTCTGGACGATGTTAAAATCAATGGCGCGCTGGAAAGCCTCGGACGTCAGCCGGATGTCGGCACGATGCCAATCGGTGAAATTACTGAAGCTCTGCGCAAACGTTTAGAGATTGACAACATTGACAACTTCAATCTCGCAAATTCTCTCACAGTCACGGCACGCGGAAAAACAAAGGTCGTTCGTATCAATTATGAGTCGGTTACACCGTTGCTGTTCAATGCCTCGATCCTCCTGACTTTCGATCACAGCATTGAGGTCCGTGGCGCTGAATAATCCGCACGCCGAGATCGAGCGAAGGTTGGCGTACACCTTCCACCAAACTGAGTTGCTCGATCGCGCGTTGACCCACCGCAGTAAAAGCGCCGAGAATTATGAAAGGCTCGAATTTCTCGGTGACAGTGTTCTGGGATTCGCCATGTCGTCCGAACTTTTCAATCGATACCCGGATCTCACCGAAGGCGAGCTCACGCGCCTGCGCGCCAGTCTCGTCAAAAAGGAAACGTTGGCTGATCTGGCCCGCGATCTTGACTTAGGCAGCTCCCTCAAGCTGGGTGAAGGCGAACTCAAAAGCGGGGGATACGATCGTGACTCCATCCTGGCGGACTCCCTGGAAGCGATTTTCGGCGCCATCTGCAATGATTCATCGGTGTCTGAGGCCGTGCGCGTCATATTGCATCTGTACCGCAAAAAGCTTTCGGTCCTGAATCCTAAGTCCATCCCCAAAGACCCGAAAACACAGCTTCAGGAGTATCTGCAAAAGCATTCCTTGCCCACGCCCACTTATCTGGTCCGGGAGGTCACGGGCGAGCCACACAACCAGAATTTCATTGTTGAATGCCGTGTGACGATGCTGGATCAGCCGGTGCAGGGGGAGGGCAACAGTCGACGCCATGCCGAGCAACAGGCGGCCGCCCACGCTTTGGATCTGCTCGGCAAAGGTTGATACTGATTTGACCACACGCAGCGGTACGGTGACCCTGGCAGGACGTCCGAACGTTGGTAAATCCACGCTACTAAACCGTCTTGTCGGCCAGAAGATCAGCATTACCTCCTCACGTGCTCAGACCACACGTCATCGTCTGCTGGGCATCAAAACCACCGAGCACGCCCAAATTGTTTATGTGGATACGCCCGGTTTGCACACGGATAATAAGGGTGTCATGAACCGCTATATGAATCGCGTGGCCACCGCCAGCCTGCAAGACGTAGACTGCGTCGTATTGATGATTGCTGCGAGTGGCTGGAGTCGGGCGGATGAATTTCCTTTGAAACTGGCGATCTCGCCAGGTATCCCCGTGATTCTTGCCATCAACAAAATTGACCAGCTGAAGGACCGCGCCAGGTTGCTGCCGCTCATGGAAACCTCCAGCCGCAAAGCCGGCTTCGCTGAGATCGTGCCAGTCTCCGCGCGCACTGGCGCCAATGCCGATGATCTGGAGAAAGCCATACTCAAACACTTGCCGGAGCAGCCATTCCTTTATCCCGCAGATCAGTTATCCGACCGTGGCGAGCGTTTTCATGCCGCGGAATTGATACGCGAACAAATCTTTCGCGGATTCCGGCAAGAAATCCCTTATGTCTCGGCCGTGAAAATCGAGCAATTCAGGCGCACCAAAGGCGCGCTCAATATTGAGGCGACGATCTGGGTGGAAAAAGAAGGACAGAAACCGATTCTGATCGGCAAAGATGGCCAGAATCTGAAGAACATCGGCAGCCGTGCCCGACTAGCGATGCAAAAACAGTTTGGAGCCAAGGTACATCTTCATTTGTGGGTGAAAGTGCGTAAAGGATGGTCAGACAGCGATTCGGCGTTGCGCAGCCTGGGTTATGCCGACGGGGAATGATCGATGCGTTATCACCAGCAGCCTGCCTTTATTTTGCACCAGCATAACTACAGCGAGACGAGCCTGCTCCTCGAAGTCTTTACGTCCGCCCACGGGCGAATTGGCCTAATCGCCAAGGGCGCGCGCCGTCCCAGCAGTCGTCTGCGTGGTGTCCTCAAGCCGTTCCAGCGATTGTTAATCAGCTGGAGCGGTAAAAGCGAGCTTGGCGTGCTGACGGGAGCGGAGACGGATGGTCCGGATTCTGCTTTGGAAGGCCCAGCGCTCTTTTGCGGGTTCTACATGAATGAAATCTTGTTGCGACTGTTGCATCGCCACGATGCACACGGTGCACTTTTTGAGGCCTATGCGTCGGCGCTCAGGAATCTGCGGCAAGATGCCTCCAACGAACCGATGCTTCGGATATTTGAGAAACGCCTGCTGAGAGAACTGGGATACGGGCTCGTTCTGGATCAGGACATTGAAGACAGGACGCCGGTTGACCCCGAATCCATGTATGACTACGTCCTTGACCGTGGCCCCGTCCGTTTGCTGCATCCGGAATTAAATATCCCCACAGTGGGAATACGCGTGCGCGGTGCCAGCCTGCTGGCGCTGGCACAGGAATCATTCAACGATCCAGCGGCGTTACGCGATGCCAAGGCACTCATGCGTGCCGCCCTGGCACGGCATTTGGGTGACAGACCACTGAACACCCGCAAGCTGTTCCGACATGTTGTACCCCTTAATGTCGTGGAGCCGAAAGTTGATTAAGCTGGGCGTTAACATCGATCACGTCGCGACGTTGCGTCAGACCCGCGGTACACGTTATCCGGATCCCATCCAGGCCGCGGTGGAAGCAGAAAAAGCCGGCGCCGACGCCATCACGCTGCATCTGCGTGAAGATCGCCGGCATATTCAGGAAGCGGATGTCGAAATGCTGCGCCAACTCATCCAAACGCGCATGAACCTGGAAATGGCGGTGGCTGATGAAATCGTGGCATTTGCCTGCCGTCTTCGTCCGCACGAATGCTGCCTTGTGCCCGAACGGCGGCAGGAACTGACCACCGAGGGCGGGCTGGACGTCATCGGCGGTTTTAAAAAAATCAGTCAAGTTTGCGCCAAACTGGCCACGGCCGGTGTCCGGGTTTCTCTATTTGTGGATGCCGATCCCGGACAGATCGAGGCAGCAGCCCGGACCGGCGCGCCGGTCATCGAGATTCATACCGGACACTATGCGGACGCGGAACCCGGAGACGCGGTCCGGCGAGAACTGGCGCGTATTGAACAGGCGGTGCAACAGGGACGGTCCCTGAAGTTACAAATCAATGCCGGTCACGGCCTCCATTACGACAACGTTCAGGCCATTGCTGCCATTCCGGGAATATCAGAACTGAACATTGGCCATGCCATTATCGCACGTGCGCTGTTCACAGGGCTTGCCGAGGCGGTTCGTGAGATGAAACGACTTATGCTGGAGTCGGCGAAACGATGATATTCGGGATTGGCACCGACATTGTGCGCGTGGCGCGCATGCAACAGGATATTGACCGATTTGGCGATCGGTTTGCCGAACGCATCCTGTCCGCCGGAGAATTACAGGATTACCGGCAGAATGCCAACAAGCCCGGTTTTCTGGCACGCCGCTTCGCTGCCAAAGAGGCGGCGGCCAAGGCGCTGGGCACGGGCTTCAGCCAGGGTGTGCTCATACGAGACATCGAAGTGACGCACGATCCGCAAGGGAAACCCATTTTGTCGTTCAGCGGACGGGCGAAGCAATTCATGCAGGAGAAAGGTATCGTTGTTTCCCACATTAGCTTGGCGGACGAACAAGATCACGCCGTGGCATTTGTCACACTCGAAACCGTTTAATCGGTTCTTGTGTCTATCAAGCATTGGATTAGTCGGCACGATGGCCCTTTCTCGGAATCGGCCAGCGGCGCATACTCAAAATGTGCGATTACCGCGTTCACGCCATGATTACCTGTCCGACACATATTTCCCTCCGTACAGACATGACGTAGAAAAGATAGATTCTGTAATCTCCGGCTGGTCTTTGGATAATCTTGTTGGACAATATTTTCGTTCCTGTAGCGGGAGATATGCTTGCCATCCCTTGTCATGTCGTCCATGAAGCGGTGGTGGAGGGGGGATGAAACGGTATTAGGCCTGGACGCTATCCGTAACGTTTAACGGATTTCATCCTGTTTCGATACATGACAAAATATACTGTCAGGAGGTGCTATCGGCGAATATGAGTAGCGACATCATTCATCTGGGTATGAAAGCCATTGAAGTCTGGCCGAAGAATTGCGAATCGGAGATATGTGGCGATCCCACCATCCACAAGATCACGTTTAAGGATACTCAGGAATACCATCCTCGTCTGATCGCCAAAATTCTTGAACTTGAGGAAAACCATCGCCTACGCAAGCGATATTTCCGTGGCGCGTGCGGCACAAAGCTGCATCATCTGGAGAAGTGGGCCAGCACCGAGGCCGAGTTGTTGACGGCGCGCGCTAAAGCGCTATTCCGCAAGTTGCTTGATTGTGACCAGTCGATTGTCGACTTGTGCTGGGCGAATGTCTACCGCCAAGGCGACTACTGCCTGCCACACAGCCATCTGCGCTCGACGGCGAGCGTGGTGTATTGTCTCGAACCCGGCGATGAAGATCCGGACGATGTTCAGAGTGGGAGGTTGTGTTTTGTCGACCCGCGATTACGCGATTGCTGTCAACATCAGGAAGGTTGCATGACGACGCCGTTCTATCCCGGCATGGTGGCTGGCACGATGCTGATATTTCCCAGCCAGCTGGTACATACCGTCAATCTCTATACCGGTAAGCGACCGCGCATCACCCTTTCGTGGAATATCAACAAGAATGTGCTGCCTGGCTCGTCTATACCAACGAACGTGGGCAACGAAATGTCAGGGAATGCTAAATACCGACCCTAAGCGCGTTTCGACTTGACTTGACGCGACGATGATTCGGTGGGCTCAGTGTTACCAGAGTTGTCTATGCGCTGATGCAAGTATTTGATTGTGCCAGCGGAGGAAACAAGGCTTTCCTCGTCTTCGGGCGCAGATAAATGGATTGCCTTGCCGAATGCGATGGCTGCCAACATTCCGGCGGCTGACCAGACCAGCAAGACCACGAGAAGTGTATAGATGTCCATTAATTACCCTCCATGGAATTACGTGTTCAGAATTCCCTATTCCGCGGGTAAAAACAATCGTTTAATCTATTTTTCTGTACCAGCGGCATCCCCACTCGGATGGACGGTTAGGAGTATATCGAGACGTTGGCTAAGTGGCTATGGCCTGAGTTTAAGTCATTTCACGCCCAGGACAATACCTGAAAAAAATGGCCATGGTGGCGGTGATTGATCCATTTGCGAGGGCGCAAACCCCGCTTAAACTTTTTCCAATGTTGCACCCTACGGACAGAGTTGCAGCCATTCCCGTTAAATACCCCCGGCAAGGCTTTGGGGGTTTGAACGTCCGTGTGGCTTCTGCCGCGGAGGGTGCGCACGGTAGAAGCCTTGGTGGCCCACCCGGCATCGAGCCGAACACGAGGAGCATTCGTCACGGACAGCACGGCGATAATCATGCCCGCCATGTCTGGAGAAACGTTCAGCAATCGATAGTCATTCGAGATATTTTATGGCGCGAGCGCGTACGGTGCGATAGGAATGCCTGACGGGGCGGTAACGTGGCCAGTATGTGCCGTAAGGATAGTAATGAAAATCATCCAGCAGCCAGTCAGTCGTGGTTTTATCGTGGACGCTGACGATGATAATGGCATCCGCGCCAATCTCACGTGCTTTGCGCGAGAGACGTTCATTGATTTCCTCTGATGTGCCTCCGTAGATGTCACCCAGTATGGCAATGGTCTTGTGCGGGCGGGTAGGGCGGTCGAGCAGAACTTCAACAGTCAGGGTAGGCGGATACGATGCAATTTTGGTCAATACCTCCGCTTCCGGCGTTGCACATCCCGTCAGAAAAAGAAGCATTAGCAACAGCAAACTCAACCGAAACATTTCTGAATGTTAAGGCCTCAGGGTAATTTAGGAAACAGATTTTCAAGAAGACATTTGCGCGGCCTAGAAGTTTTCTAGCCTGAATAACGCCTACTCGGTTACCAAACGGGCGGCCGTGTCAAAAGCAGCCTGCGCACCCGCGTGATCCCCACGTTTCAGGCGCGCTTCCCCTATCAGGCGCCAATTCTCGGCGCGCAGAGCCTTGTCTTCTCCCGCCCATCCGTTCGAACGAGCGGCTAGCCCCTCAGCTTGTTGATGTTGACCTTGTTGCAGACGCAATCGGGCCAGCTCCTGCCACAAGACCGGATTGCGCGGCTCAATGCGCAATGCTCGTTCCAACGTGGCCACGGCGGCATCTGGTTTGCCGTTGGCATTATCTTTTCTGGCTGCATCCACCAGGGCCAAAACGGCGTTGTTGACTGAAACCGGCCGGGCCTCCGGCGTCGGCGCGTACAGGCTGGCACACGCCGAGAGGAGTGTCGTTATTACCACAATAACCAGATAGAAAAAGCGAGTATTCATTCAAATAGCCTTCGAAACCAATTCTTCAGTGAACGTGCTGGCGCCGGATTCGCGCAGGGGGCCGTTTCTGTCGGCGCCGATCCACGAATGAAAGGTAATTTGACTATTCCCGGGCAATTCTCATCGGCCCGCAAACCTGTAGTCGAGTCAATCCCGGCCCATTCAATGTTGTCAGGAATCGGAGGCGCTAGAGGATCAGGGTCGAGCCGCGACATCATTTCGCCCCAGACCGTCATCGCGCCCCCCGCACCGGTCATGTTGATTGGCTGATTGTCATCCCGGCCGATCCACACCACCGCCAGCCGATCACCGGTATAACCGGCGAACCAACTATCACGCAAATCGTTGGTAGTCCCTGTTTTGCCAGCGAGATCCAAATCTGAGGAAAAATATTTCTTGACGGCGCCAGCCGTGCCTTCGCGTACCACGTATTGGAGCGCGTGAGTCACGAGAAACGCGGCCCCCGGCTCGATGACCTGTTCTACCGATAGCGAATAGCGCTGTAACGGCTGGCCGTCCGCCGCTAACACCTCACGTATGGCACGCAATGGGATACGAAAACCGCCGCTGGCAAATGCCTGGTACATCTGAGTGACCTCCAGGGGGCTCAGACTGTCCGCTCCCAGTAGACTCGAAGCGTAATGGCGCAGTTCGCGTTCGATGCCGAGTTGTTGCGCATTGTTCATGATACGGTTCACGCCCAACGCCAGACCTAAGCGTGTTGTGGAGACATTATAGGAATTCGCGAGTGCGACACGCAGCGGTACTTGCCCGTGGAATTCCTTGTCATAGTTCTGGGGCTCCCAGACGGGGGTACCGCGCTCACGCAAGATGAGCGGACTGTCATCGAGCAGGGTTGCCAGTGTGTAGGTGTCCGGACGTTGCAACGCCGTCAGGTAGACCACGGGTTTGATCAACGAGCCGACAGGACGCGCGGCGTCCAGTGCCCGGTTAAATCCTTCAAAGCGCGTGTCCCGACCACCCACGAGCGCCTGGACTTCGCCGTTTTGTGAGCTGCTGACAACTATGGCACCTTCCAGGCTTTTGGGTGGGAGGCGCCGGTCTTTTTCCAATTGCGTCAGCCGGCTGGCGAGAGCACGTTCTGCTGAGACCTGTGCCACAGGATCCAGCGTGGTGAATATCTGCAGCCCTTCGGAACGCATATCTTCTTCACGATAATCACGGCGCAGCTGGCGATGCACCAGCCCGACGAAAGCCGGGTAGCGAGATGTCCCTTCTGGGGCTTTTTCCACCACACCCAGAGGGGAGGAGCGTGCCGCGACAAACTGGGCCTGGGTCAAATAATCCAGCTTGCGCATCTCTTGCAACACCAGATTGCGGCGCGCCAGCGCGCGGGCCGGTTGGCGGCGTGGGTCATAATGCGAGGGGCCTTTGACCAGGCCGACCAGCAAGGCGGCCTGGACCGTATCAAGCTTGGAAAGCGGCTTGTCGAAATAAAAATGACTGGCGAGCCCGAACCCGTGGATGGCGCGATTGCCGTCCTGGCCAAGATAGATTTCATTCGCATAGGCTTCCAGGATTTCCTCTTTGGAATAATGCAATTCCAGAAGCAGCGACATGATGACTTCCGTGAATTTCCGTCGTAGGGTTCGTTCGGACGTCAGGAAGAAATTTTTGACGAGCTGCTGCGTCAGGGTGCTTCCTCCCTGAATCCCGCCACCGCTCATGATGGACAGCAACGCGCGGGCGGTACCGCGGAGGGAGAAACCATGATGCGTGAAGAATTTCCGGTCTTCGATGGCGATGAGTGCCTTGACCAAGTGCGGTGGGATTTCATCAAACCGTACCAAGACGCGATCTTCGTTGTGCGCCGGGTAGATTCCACCAATCAGCACAGGGTCCAGCCGTGCCAGCGTTACCTTTTGGCCCGTATCACGACTCGTCAATTTCCCCAAGCGTGCACCGTCGAAGTCGATTTGTAACGACAGGGAGGATTGGGCTCCGTCCCAGAAGTCGAATGGTCGCGTGAGGAGCATGAATTCATCCCCTCGGCGTCGATAACTTCCGGGAATTTTTGGTTCGGCCGACACTCGATAATCCAGCATGGCCAGTTCCAACGCCAGCTGGTCAGCACGCAATTTCATGCCCGGATAAAGCTCAAGCGGACGCGCGTAGACCCGCGCTGGCATGGCCCAGCGTTTCCCCTCGAATTTCATGCGCACGGTGATGTCAAGATACAGCGCGAAGCCGGACAGCATCAGCGCCAGCGTAAGCAACAACAAACGCACGCGCTTGCGCGTAAACATATTTCTCAGATTTGTGAAGTATGAACGATCCATTTAACGGCTTAAGGCGGGGCAACGGCCGGCGTTCTGATTCCCTGATGTGCGGCCGTGATTATACCGGAGAATGATACCGCGCCCCCGGAGAAAATTATTACAAGGCAAAGGCGAGTGCCAGCGGCAGTGTGATGAAACCGGCTAGAGTTCCCAGCAGCACGATGGAAGCGACCTTGCCCGGCTCCTGATGATACTGTTCGGCTACAAGATAATTGAGCACGGCCGGCGGTAACATGCTGAAGACGAGCAGTAGGCTTGTTTGCAAAGGATTTAATTCCAGGAATGGTCGAAGCAACAAGAATATCGCCAGCCCCGACAAAGGACATACCAAAGCGCCCAATAGGCCGATACGCCATTCCGAGAAATCGATGCGCGTCAGCCGCGTCCCAAGCGCAAAAAGGAGCAATGGAATGGAAGCCTGGCCCAGCAGGCCGATCGCCTCGCGCAGCGGGACAGGGACTCTCCATTCCATGAGACTGAAAACTATCCCGGCGAGCGTGGCGAGCACGATCGGTTGCGCCAGAATTTTCAGGAAATGCGCGCGGTGATCCATGAGATAGGTGCCGAGGGTAAAATGCAGGCCATTTTCGACCAGAAACAGCACAACCGCCGCCGGCAGTGCCTGTTCGCCAAACGCAAACACCGCGAGCGGCAATCCGATGTTGCCGGCATTGGAGAACATCATCGGTGGAACGAAGGTTTTATATGAAAGTCGCGTCAGCTTCGCTACTGGCAGTGCCAGCAGGCCTGAACCCAGCACGATGGCGACACCGCCCAATGCGAGCCAGCCGTATTCGCCGAGCCGGAAGTCCTTGCCGGAGAGGACATGAAACAGCAGCGCCGGCAGCAGAATCATCATGTTAATCTGGTTGGCTGCGGTCATGTCCGGGCTGCGCCAGCGGCTGTAGAGGTAGCCGACCGCCACGATTACGTAAACCGGCAGTACGATACTGAAAAGATGAGTGACGAACATAGGCTGATAAGGATGTGGGAAGACCGATTATGCGTAAACCTGATGCATTCTCACAAGTCCGGTGTGAAACATCCCTCAAATATCCGCGATTGGCCTTCCAGGACTATTTGTGGATTGGATAAAATGGAGAATCAAAATGCCTGAGAAAATTAGCCTTATGAATAAACCGATGCTAAATCTGGCGGTGGCCAGAAAAATTATAGCTGCGGCGGAAACCGAGGCGTTGAAGCAGGGCTGGCCGGTGGTCATTGCCGTCGTAGATGACGGCGGCCATCTGATCAATCTGCAACGCCTCGACAATGCCCAGTTTGCCAGCGTGGAAGTGGCGATTCGCAAGGCCAGGGCGGCCGTGGCCTTTAAGCGACCAACCAAGGAATGGGAAAAGATGTTGGCCGACGGTCAACAACGTGTGTTGAATTTGCCCGGTGTCCTTTCATCGGAAGGAGGAGTGCCGCTGGTCTGGGAAGGCCTGATTGTCGGCGCTATCGGCGTCAGTGGCGTCAAGCCCTCCGAAGATGGCCAGGTCGCCCGAGCCGGCGCTTCTGTCCTCGAATGAAGAAAGGATCTTTAAGGGATACTTGTCATTGGCTGCGCTTTTTCTGCTTATGCTGGTCATAGCGAAAGCGCCAGTAATGAACCAGCGCTTTCAAATTGGAAATCCACAGGGCGAGCCTTCCAATGGTCCTGTGCGGGTTAATGGGTTCAGATAACAACTCCGGCCAAGCCTTCTGAATGGCGCGTTGAAATAGAAGATAGTTAGGGTCTCTCCGGTAACGCTCGTCTACGCCAAGGAGTGTCGCGAATACCTGGCGACAATTGTAAGGCGTAAAATTTTCACGCCAGGCAATATCGAATTCAAGTGTCGTCATCGCCAGCCAGTTTCCATAATCCTGCTCCCACTCTAACAGGTCGAGCAGCTTGACGTGGTTCTGTTGACCGGCATCCGCCAGCCATTCCCGGAAATGTTCGACAAGAAACGGATGCGTTGATCCATATTCAAGCCACGCCAGGAGTTCTGGCGTGAACCGTACATGGTCGGCATGAGGAAGCTTTCGGCGGAATGCGCAACGTCCCACCTCGGCGCCGCTGCCCGTAAGCACCGCCTTGGTGCGGCCAAAGTGATTGAGGATCGCCTCCGCATCGTGTCCGTAGTGGTCGTGCGCCAGATAAACGTTTCGTTTGAACGTCAAACTGAACTCGGGTGTCATGGTCGATGTCGCGTGGACCACCTCGTGCGGTAGTCCGAGTTGCTTGAGCAGCCGTGCGGGAACATCAATATCCGGGAAATGATCGGGCATTCTTCCCTGTCGTAAAGTCATAATGCAAACAAGATTTGATACCTCTCTTGCGGTCGCGAGCATCAGTCGGCTATCGAAACCGGCAGTCAGCGAAAGTGCAATGTCAAAACGTGCCGCCGCCGCACGGATCTGGCCGGACATCAGGGTGCAAACGCGGTCGATGGCTATTTCGGGAGTCAGGGACTCCAGGGGAGCTGATGGCCAGAAGCGAGCGCTTTTTCCCGTGCTGAGATTGAGCCAGTGATTTGGCAGCAAGTGCCGGAGGCCTTTGAACGTTGATGCCGCGGCAGGAAACCGGGCCTCAAATGTCCGACGGAAAGTCTGTGTGTCCAGGTAATCCAGCGCAGTTTCATCTGGTGTAAGCGACAACATCTCGCTGGCAATTCCCGCCTGCGACATGACCCACATGGTGCCCAAAACAACTGGATCGGTATAAAAGGCCTGACGTTGTCCCAGGGCATCGTGGAAGAGAAATGATTCTTCTGCGCTTGTGGCGACCAGCAGCCAGCGCCCGCCGAACCGATTTGTCGCCTCGATTAGGGCATCACGGCTCGTGAAGTGGTGAAGAAGTGCTCGCACAATATCTTCGTTGGTCGTATCCGGAGTGAGAGGATCCAGGAGGTGCCCGATCAGCGTCAACTCACGGTTGCCATCCTTCACCTGGGTACAGGCGAGGTCGGGATGGGCGGTGAGTTTCAGTCCTTTCCCGACGGTGATCCGCTGCCAGTCTGCCAGCTGATCGGCAAACGCCGGACCCAGGATAAACTGGTTGAAATAACGATCCCTTCCCGGTGGACGGCGTGATAAGTTATCCTGGATTTCCTGAGAACGAACAAGGTGCGCATTAAGGTTGATACTTGGCATGGCGGTTAGATGATTATGAATAGAGTCATAACTCGTATGCGCACAGTTAGATATGGAGTGAAATTGTTTGTATCGAATGTAAATAAAAGTATTTGAATTTCTTGCTAACCAGCGCAAAATTGCATAAGTCTTTATTTTACGAGTGTTTAGGCGGTATTCGATAGCTGCCGTATAGTGTCAGTTGCCATGACCCGCGGCCGGGAGGAGGGTGAAAGCTAAGGACAACCGGTCGAAAGGGCTGTAGCAGCCGGCAACTCAACGGATGGTTAAGCAATAACTGAAATGGAGGTAGGCACCATGCGAAATATCTTTATTGGTGGTGGCGGACAAACCGATCCGCGCATTGGTGGTGGCGGACAGACTGACACGATATAGTTGACTAGCCACTTGTGTGATCGGTAACGGTATTCATCGTTACCGATGGTGTATGTGATATTTCTAACCTAATGGCCCCTAGCTGTTCGCGGCTGGGGGCCATTTTTTAATTGCATCCATTATTATGTGCGGCATTGTAGGTCACTTCAGTCGTAACAGTACTGTTGAAGTTTCGGTATTGGATTCCATGCTGGATAAGATTGCACACCGCGGTCCAGATGATCGCGGTACCTGGGCTCAGGGGTCGGTTGGACTTGGCCACGCACGCCTGAGCATTCTGGACCTGAGCAACCTTGGCCATCAGCCGATGGTCACGGCCGACGGCCAGGGAATCATTGCCTACAATGGAGAGGTCTACAATTTCCAGGCACTGCGCCATCGCCTGGAAGAATCGGGAATACGCTTTCGCAGCCATACGGACACAGAGGTAGTGCTCTACGCATTGCACCATTGGGGGCCAGAGCAATGTGTCGCGCAGTTTAATGGAATGTTCGCCTTCGCTTATTACGACAAGCGCGATCAAACGCTCTGGCTGGGAAGGGATCGGTTAGGCATCAAGCCGTTGTATGTAGCCCGAACCGGCACCAGCCTTGTGTTCGGCTCGGAAATCAAGGCAGTTTTGAGACACCCAGAGGTGGTAGGCCGTCCGGATATGCACGCACTCGTCACTCAGATCGTCTACGAGCGGCTCGACGGGACATGGACGCCATTTGAAAAGATAGAGTCGTTATTGCCCGGAACGCTCCTCAAAATCAATGGCAACGACCAGACAATTAATTATTTTGACCTGCTGCGCGATCTACAACCGCAACGCATTCTGGATGGCACCAACGAAGACTTTTCGATGCAACTTCAGCGCTTCGAGGAGCGCTTAGACGCCAGTGTGGGCATGCATTTGCTCAGCGACGCGCCACTTGCAACCATGTGCAGTGGTGGACTCGACTCCAGCCTAATTACTGCCTTTGCCAAGGATCACAAGCCGGACATCGTTGCCTACATAGCAGACATTGAGGGCGTGCAAGAATCCGAGGTTGAGCGCGCGCAGAGCGTTTGCAAACATCTGGATGTTGAGTTGCGCCCGGTAACAGTTAATTTGGAGAACTACTATCGGTTATGGCCGCAGGCGGTGTATGCGAATGACCAGCCCAATAATTTTTCGCAGAATATTGCTGAATTGGTAGTGGCAGAAAAGATTCAGGAAGATGGATTCAAGGTCGTGCTCACTGGCGATGGGGCCGATGAGTTATTTGGAGGTTATCAATGGTATGTGATCGCGTACAAAATGTGGCGGCGACGCAGACTGCACGCCAAATGGATTCATGACAATCGGTTCTTTCGATTTCTGGGACGTTTCCACCCGCGACTGGCGCCAATAGACCTGGACGCTTTGGCCGAGTCGCCATTTACACCTATTGCGCTGCTTGGTGATCAGGGCATGACTGGGCGGCAGACATGCGCAATGGATGGCGCCAAACGGCAGTTACGAAGTGCGGCGCTGTTCCACAAATTGCAACCATTGCCGCTGCATGAGGAACGTGCTTTTTTGGCCAGATCCTTTGCGGATTTCTACGTCCATCTCGGAGAAGCCCTGCGCAGCAATGATCGTATGGCGATGTGGCGTTCCGTAGAGGCACGGGTGCCCTTTCTTGAAAATGAGTTGATCGATTTCGGAATCCATCTGCCGTACAAGGCGAAATACCACCGCGGCAATGTCAAGCGATTAATCACGGCACTTGCCATGAAGCGCTTGCCGCATAATGTGGTGCGGCTGCCCAAAATTGGTTTCATGGTTTCCGAATACATGTGGCAAGGCATGGCCGATTTTCTAAAGAATGGCATGGTTGCGGAGTTATTGAAGTGGGGTCGAGCAGATCAACCTGAAATTCTGCGCCTAATTCAGACCCAGCCGTACTTCGTGTTCCGTCTGTTGTGTTCTGAAATCTGGGCCCGAATTTACTTTGGAGGCGAGTCGCTAGAACAGTTGAGTGATGCGTTGTTACGACAGAGGCGGCTTGCCAGCTCGAATACAATTAACTGATTCTGCTTGCCATTCAGCCTTCCTTAAGGGAAGTTAAACCTTATCAACATATTCTGTCTCTCTACCCATGGTAACAATTGTAGTGTTGTTGGATTCTTAGAAAGTCCTGTCTGATTTCTTGGACCGAGACTTCGATTGAATCTTCATCTCGGTCGGATTTAACTCACCGAGTGCCTCCAACGCGCCGGGGGTTGGATTCGGTTTCGCTCGACAGACTCCCGCCAAGTCTTGTGACGCCAGTCCAGGACCGCAGGGTGAAATCACAGGTGGGCTGACAAGTCTGGCGGATGGAGTACTCTCTAAACCTTGTTTACCGCGTTCGTGTTCCTTGACGGGCCCGGTTACTAAGCGAGCGATACCAAAGGCGATAAGCGCCAGCAACGCCACTCCGAGAAAAATAATAAATTTTTTCATCGAAGCTGACCCGGTGACCATCTTGGTATTATTTTGTAGCAAAACGGGAAAGGGCGCATCGGCAGAACTGCTACAACCCTTAAAGAAGAAATTGGCTCCCCGGGACGGACTCGAACCGCCGACCCGGTGATTAACAGTCACCTGCTCTACCGACTGAGCTACCGGGGAATTGTCGGAAGGGCGCGTATGTTATGGCGGAAGGCGCACAGGGTCAAGGTAAGTGGTCAGGAACAGCTCAACGAACCCCCGCTCGAGTTAACGGAGGAAACGCGCGCGCGCCCGGTTCCCAACAAAATAACGGCCTTCGCCTTGGTCGCTCCACGCTCATCGCAGAAGGTAAACGTCCCATTCTGTTTTGTTGAACCATCGGCCTCAAAAGTGACCCATCGCCCAGTCCCCGGCCCCCAGGCGCTGAATTTTATAGTATTGAGATTTGTTGCTTGCTCAATACGCAAGATAGGTTCATCCGGGTCGAGACCTCCATTGCCGTTTGTATCGGAAAACATGACCCATCCATTTTTCCAGTCGCGTATTGCTTGGCATTCACCACTTGTGGTGCCCGGGCAAATCGTGATGGGCGTAGCCCGTTTGATGGCTTCGCTGCGGGCCAAGCTTAGATTCCCCATGAGTTGATTTACTATGTTTGTCGTGCGCGTTGCCTGGAGCAATTCCGCCATACTGACGGCACCAACCCCGAGTACACCTACAACAGCGGAGGTGATAATGAGGTCATAAAGGGAAAAACCGGTTTGACGACAGCGCCAAACGGAGGGATGCGCCACACACTGACAGCTCGGATAGGGATTATTCATCATTCCATCTCTTTTATTATTTCTTTTTTATGAAAGCCATATGAGGCGGTGATCCAGTATGCCCCGGCTTTTTCCGGTGAAAGTATGCCTCGGCAATCATAAATTGCAATGCCGGGACTGGAGTGCGGGTTAACTTACGGTGCCAAAAAGATTTTCCAGACGATCAAGTGCCTTGTTGAGCGTTTTCATGGAAGTGGCGTACGACAGTCGCAAATAACCTTCGGCGCCGAAGGCCGAACCCGGCACCAGCGCCACTTCAGCCATATTAAGTATGTACTCCGCCAAGTCTGAATCGTTTTTCACTCCATCCATCGAAGCGATGGCTTTGCTGAAATCCGGAAACGCATAAAATGTTCCCTGTGATGGCAGGCAGCGAACGCCACGAATCCGGTTTAAACGACTGACGACCTGGTCATGCCGTTCCTTGAATGCACGCACCATGGTTTCGATACAAGTCTGATCGCCATTCAGTGCGGCTTCCGCAGCCACTTGGGAGATCGAGGTCGGGTTTGAAGTGCTCTGGGACTGGATCTTACGCATGGCTGTGATCAGGGCCTTGGGCCCGGCGGCGTAGCCAATACGCCAGCCAGTCATGGCATAGACCTTCGATACGCCGTTCAGGACGATTGTGCGGTCCTTGAGCTCTGGACAGGCATTGAGAATGTTGCAGAAGGGTTCATCGGCCCACAGGATATGTTCGTACATGTCATCCGTGGCAATCAGCACATGCGGGTGCTTAAGAAGCACCTCGCCGAGCGCTTCCAGTTCTGCGCGCGTGTAGGCGGCCCCCGTCGGGTTGGAAGGGCTGTTGAGCACCAGCATCCGTGTCTTGCGGGTGATCGTGCGCACCAGTTGTTCCGGGCGGATCTTGAATGCCTGGTCGATGCTGGCCGATATGGAAATGGGGTTGGCGTCGGCCAGAAGCACCATGTCGGGATAGGACACCCAGTACGGCGCCGGGATAATGACTTCATCACCGTTATCGAGCAGCGCCTGCGCCAGATTGAAAAAGCTCTGCTTACCACCGACCGAAACCAGAATTTCCTCAGGCGCGTAGTCGAGGTCGTTGTCACGCTTAAATTTGGAAATGACCGCCTGCTTAAGCGAAGCGGTGCCGTCGACCGCCGTGTATTTGGTGAAACCCTCGCGAATGGCGCGGATAGCCGCCTCTTTGACATGTTCCGGTGTGTCAAAGTCGGGCTCCCCCGCACCCAGCCCGATGACATCCTTCCCCTGAGCTCTAAGTTCCCGGGCACGGTTGGTCACGGCAAGAGTGGGAGAAGGCTTGATGCGGTTGACGCGGTTTGAAAGGCGGATAGTGGTCAACGTTTCCTCGTGAATTCAAAATTTGAAAAACGCGGTAATATACCCTCATGTCAGCTGAAAAACGATAGCACATGAGCCACCCATTCAAATTGTCCAGTTCCTTTTCACCCGCTGGCGATCAACCTCAGGCAATCGAGGCATTGGTCGCGGGGCTGTCGAGAGGCGATGCCTGCCAGACCCTGCTGGGTGTTACGGGTTCCGGAAAGACTTTTACCATCGCCAATGTCATACGGGAGGTCCAGCGGCCGACACTGGTACTGGCACCAAACAAGACGCTGGCGGCTCAGCTTTATTCGGAATTCCGCGATTTTTTTCCACACAATGCCGTGGAGTATTTCGTGTCCTACTACGATTACTACCAGCCCGAAGCTTACGTTCCGTCCACGGATACCTATATCGAGAAAGACGCCTCGATCAACGAACAAATCGAGCAAATGCGCCTGTCGGCCACCAAGGCCCTGTTGGAACGTGAAGATGCCATCATCGTCGCCACGGTTTCAGCCATTTACGGGCTGGGCGACGTGGACGCCTACCACGGCATGATTCTGCATCTGCGCCAGGGCACGACCATGTCCCAGCGCGCCATTCTCCAGCGCCTCGCGGAGATGCAGTACACGCGTAACGATATCGAGCTGCACCGCGGGACATTCCGGGTCCACGGGGACGTCATTGATATATTTCCCGCCGAGTCGGAAAAACTGGCAGTCCGTATCGAGTTGTTCGGAGATGATATCGAGGCCTTGGCTGAATTCGATCCGCTGACCGGCGAGGTCGACAATCGCCCGGTGCGATTCACTATTTATCCTTCCTCGCACTATGTCACGCCGCGCGAGACCATTCTCAAATCGATCAACGCAATCAAAGCTGAGTTGCGTGAACGATTGGAGCAGTTGCGTGGGGCAGAGAAGCTGGTCGAGGCACAGCGGTTAGAGCAACGAACGCTTTATGATCTGGAAATGATGCGCGAAGCCGGATATTGCTCCGGCATTGAAAACTATTCGCGTTACCTGTCGGGCCGGAAGGCGGGTGAACCCCCGCCCACGCTGATCGATTACCTGCCGAAAAATGCACTGATCGTTATTGATGAAAGCCATGTAACCATTCCCCAACTCGGGGGGATGTACAAGGGCGACCGCTCGCGCAAGGAAACCCTCGTTGAGTACGGATTCCGCCTGCCTTCAGCCCTGGATAACCGGCCATTGCGTTTCGATGAATTCGAACATCTCATGCCACAAACCCTTTTTGTTTCGGCCACGCCCGGGCCGTACGAAAGGCAACGCTGCGCAGGCGTGGTTGTCGACCAGGTGGTGCGTCCTACCGGACTGATCGACCCGGAAGTTGAAGTACGGCCAGCGACCGCCCAAGTAGATGATTTGTTATCTGAAGTGCGGGCACGTGCAGCGGCCGGTGAGCGTGTCCTGGTCACTACGCTCACCAAGCGCATGGCAGAAGATTTGACGGAATATCTGCATGAGCATGACGTACGCGTGCGTTACCTGCATTCGGACATTGAAACCATCGAGCGCGCCGAGATCATCCGAGATCTGCGCGCCGGCACCTTTGACGTGCTCGTGGGCATCAACCTGCTGCGCGAGGGTCTCGATTTGCCCGAGGTCTCGCTGGTGGCCATTCTGGATGCCGACAAGGAAGGATTTCTGCGCTCGACCCGCTCCCTGATTCAGACTATTGGGCGCGCTGCCCGTCACATTAACGGTAAGGCCATTCTTTATGCCGACCGGATGACCAACTCGATGCAAGAGGCGATTGGTGAAACCGAGCGGCGTCGGCAGAAACAGCTTGCCTACAATGAGGCTCACGGCATCACGCCCAAAGGCATTATCAAGGCGGTCAAAGAAATGATCGATGGGGTACCGCCGTCGCATCCACTTTTCGGCGCCAGAGACTATGCCTCGAAATCCGCGCACCCCGCACGCGAATTCCTGCGCGCCGCGGAAGAGGAGGCCGAGTATGCGGCCATGGCCCCGAACGCCCTGGCGAAACTGCTCAATAAGCTGGAAAAGCAGATGTACTCCCACGCGCATAATCTCGAATTCGAGAAGGCGGCAGAGGTCCGTGACAAGATTAATGCTATCCGCTCGCGCCAGTTTGGCATCATCGAAGGTTCCCGCCGCCAACAGCGCTGACACGATTACGATGACACCCTTGCGGGCAGCACATATACCTTCCCCTAGAGCCGCAATGAAACGATGAATGAAAATTCATCGCCGCATCAGTAAGTTGTGGAATTTTTTTGCCCCATCCCTGTGTAACTGTGGAACAAGTCCAAGCTCGTGGCGGCACGCTTTGTGCGCGGTGTGCTATTAGTTAAGTGTTCTACTATAGAAACGTATCGGGGTACTGATATGACATTCTTTCACAAACTGACAGTCATTGGATCATTGTTCCTGATGATTCTGCCGTCTCTTTCTGCCATGGCATCCGTTGAGACCAAGAAACTCACGTGGGCGGGTTGCGGCATATCCAAAAACGCCTTCATGGCGGAAATGGCCAGTGCCTACAAGAAGAAGACCGGTGTCGAAATCGATTTCAAAGGTGGTGGTGCCACCAAAGGCATTCGTCAGGTCGCCTCACGCGAAGTCACCATCGGGGGGACTTGTCGTCATGTGATTGAAGACCCAGAGAAATACATGACCCTGCCGGAAGAGCGGCGCGTCAAACTTACGCCGGTGGCTTGGGATGCGCTGGCTGTTATCGTTCACAAGGACAATCCAGTTGAAAATATCACGATGGCACAGGTGCGTGAGCTTTACACTGGTCAGATCACCAACTGGAAACAGCTCGGCGGAAAAGATGAACCGATCGAGCTCTACGTTCGAAAGGGAAAAATCTCGGGTGTGGGCCGGACATTGCGCGAGTTGGTTTTTAACAATTACGAGCAGGAATTCACGGCGACCCACGTGGTTAATTCATCAGGTCCACTTGAGAAAGCCATTATAGAGAATCCGCGTGGTATCGGCATTACGGGCATCAGCAGCGCCCGTAAAATACCGGTGAAGATTCTTCCTCTCAATGGAAAGGCACCGAGCTACGAAAACATCAAACTGGGCGAATATCTGCTTTACCGCCCCCTGTACATGGTGACTCACCTGCAAGAGAAGAATTCGGAAGTTAATAAATTCATCAATTTCGTCATGGGCCCTGAAGGCAAACAGGTTATGCGCGGCGTCGGGACAGTACCCTATGAAGATGCGATTGACTTGTGGCTCAAATATCTTGACCAGCAAAACCGCGCCCTGGCTCGCGGGCTCGGCAAAAAATAGACCCCTTTCCTAGATCCCCCGAAATTCAGCCTGAGCTTGAGGCTGATCACTGAGTTGTGATATTTTTCCGCGCCTGTTTGCAGGCGCGTAGCTCAGTGGTAGAGCACCACCTTGACATGGTGGTGGTCGGTGGTTCGATCCCACTCGCGCCTACCATTAATCCGGGCCGGCACCGCCGGTAGTATTTCCAGGATGCTGAAACCCGTTTACGCGGCCATTCGTAGCGGTCGCCACTGACGAAAGGGTCTCGATATGCCAGTTATTACGTTGCCAGACGGCAGCCGCCGTGATTTCCCCAAACCTGTGACGGTCGCCGAGATTGCCGCGAGCATCGGCACCGGTCTCGCTCGTGCCGCGCTGGCCGGGCGTGTCAACGGCAAACTGGTCGACACATCGTTTATGGTCGACCACGATGCCCAGGTGACCATTGTCACCGATCGCGATCCGGAAGGCATCGAGATTATCCGTCATTCCACGGCACATCTTCTCGCACAGGCTGTGAAAGAACTGTTCCCCGAGGCGCAGGTCACGATCGGCCCGGTGATTGAAAACGGTTTTTACTATGACTTCGCCTTCAAGCGCGGCTTTACCGAGGGAGACCTGGTAAAGATTGAAGAACGCATGCGCGAGATTGCCAAGCGTGACTATCCTGTTGTCCGCACGGTCATGCCGCGTGATGAAGCTGCTAAGTTCTTTCGTGATATGGGAGAGGAATATAAAGCCCAGATTATCTCGGATATTCCTGCCGGCGACCAGATCTCGCTATACCGCCAGGGCGAATTTATCGACCTCTGCCGCGGCCCACATGTGCCCTCGACCGGAAAGCTCAAGGCCTTCAAACTCATGAAGGTGGCCGGCGCCTACTGGCGCGGTGATTCGCGCAATGAAATGCTGGCACGCATCTACGGCACGGCCTGGACCAGCAAGGAAGCGCTTGATACCTACCTTCACCAGATCCAAGAAGCCGAGAAGCGCGATCACCGCAAACTCGGACGCCAGTTGAACTTGTTTCACATGCAGGAAGAGGCGCCGGGCATGGTCTTCTGGCACGAGCGCGGCTGGCGCCTGTACCAGCAGATTGTCCAGTACATGAGCGAGCTATGGCGCGAGCACGGTTACCGTGAAATCCGCACGCCGCAACTGGTCGATCGTTCTCTTTGGGAAAAATCCGGGCATTGGGAGCAATTCCACAAAGACATGTTTGTCACCGAATCGGAAAAGCGGTTGTACGCGGTGAAACCAATGAACTGTCCCTGCCATATCCAGGTGTACAACCAGGGGCTCAAGAGTTACCGAGATTTGCCGCTGCGGCTAGCGGAATTCGGCTCCTGTCATCGTAACGAACAGTCTGGCGCTCTGCACGGCCTGTTGCGCGCACGCAGTTTCGTGCAGGACGATGCCCATATTTTCTGCACGGAAGCCCAGATACAGAATGAAGTATCGGACTTCATCGATCTCCTCCATCGTGTTTATGCTGATTTCGGTTTTCGGGAGATCATATACAAACTTTCCACACGCCCACCTCACCGCATCGGTTCTGATGAATCCTGGGACAAGGCGGAGCATTCCCTGGAACAAGCCTTAAATTCGAAAAAGCTCCAATGGGACCTGCAGCCAGGGGAGGGGGCGTTCTACGGCCCCAAGATCGAATTCTCGCTCAAGGATAGCCTTGGCCGGGTATGGCAGTGCGGGACCATCCAGGTGGACTTTTCCATGCCGGGACGTCTGAACGCATCCTACATCGCCGAAGACGGCAGCAAACAGGTGCCGGTCATGCTGCATCGGGCGATTCTCGGCTCGCTGGAGCGCTTTATCGGCATCCTGATCGAGGAACATGCCGGGTCGCTGCCCGCCTGGCTCGCTCCCGTCCAGGCAGTGGTACTGACGATTACCGACGAACAGCAGGATTACGCCCGAAAACTTGAAAAATACCTTGATAAACAGGGTTGGCGGGTGGAGTCAGACTTGAGAAACGAAAAAATAGGCTTTAAAATTCGGGAACATACCTTGCAGCGCATTCCCTATTTGCTGGTGGTCGGCAAGAAAGAGGCGCAGGAAGGTACCCTGGCCGTGCGCACGCGCAAGGGTGAGGATCTGGGCGGGATGACGCCTGAGGCGTTTCACGCCACGCTCACCCGGGAAACCGCGAGCCGCGGCGTTACTATTTTGGAGGAACAGAAACATCGCGACGGATAAAGAGGTACGTGTCAACGGGCGCATCAATGCCCCGAAAGTCAGGTTGATCAGTAATGACGGCCAGCAAATTGGCATAGTTCCCATCAGTGATGCATTGCGCCGGTCCGAAGAGGCTGGCCTCGATCTTGTAGAGATTTCACCCAACGCGGCACCGCCGGTATGCCGCATCATGGACTTCGGGAAATACCAGTACGAAGAGAGCAAACGCAAGCACGCGGCCAAGCGCAAGCAGAAACAGATTCAGATTAAGGAAGTCAAGTTTCGCCCCGGCACGGATGTCGGCGATTACCAGACCAAGTTGCGCAACTTGATTCGTTTTCTGGGGGAGGGCGACAAAACCAAGATCACTTTGCGCTTTCGCGGACGTGAACTGGCGCATCAGGAACTGGGGCTCGAAATGCTCAAGCGCCTGGAAAATGATCTCAAGGATTATGGCATCGTGGAGCAGTTCCCGCGACTGGAAGGAAAACAAATGGTGATGGTACTGAACCCGAAGCCAGGCGCGGGTAAGCCCGCGAAGAGTGAAAAAAAGACAGCGAAACTGGTGTCGACATCAGGGGTGAAAGCACAAGCCAAGACCGAACTGAAGGCAGAACCGAAAACCAAGACGGCGTCTTAGCCGCAACGTATTTACCATTGCGACCGAACGGGCCATGCATGTGCCCGCAGGCGCTTACTTTTAAGGAGTATTAAACATGCCCAAGTTGAAAACCAATCGCGCCGCGGCCAAGCGGTTCAAAAAAACTGCGAGTGGCGGATTTAAACGCTCACGCTCGCATCTGCGCCATATCCTCACCAAGAAGAGCTCCAAGCGCAAACGCCATCTGCGCGGTACCACGACGGTGTATTCCACCGACGTCGCCGGCCTGCGTCGCTTGCTGCCGTACAGCTGAGGAGAATAGAACATGCCAAGAGTCAAACGTGGAGTCACGGCCGGTGCACGCCACAAGAAAGTGTTGTCGCAGGCCAAGGGTTATTACAATGCCCGCCGAAAGGTTTACCGTGTCGCTAAGCAGGCAGTCGCGAAAGCTGGGCAGTATGCTTATCGTGACCGTCGTGTCCGCAAGCGCGAATTCCGCGCCCTGTGGATTGCCCGTATTAATGCCGCAGCGCGAGAGTGCGGTCTTTCCTACAGCCGATTTATGAATGGTCTTAAAAAAGCCACCATCGACATCGACCGAAAAATTCTGGCCGATATCGCGGTGCATGACAAGAAATCCTTTTCCGTTCTGGCTGACAAGGCCAAGGCGGCGCTCTCCAGCTGATATTCCGGCGGTGCACACCGCCTCGAGTGTCGCTACCGCAGAAAGGGAAAGGTCGATGGGCCTTTCCCTTTTCTTTTCATGCAGGCAGACTGGATCGTGACTGACAGCAAACGCACAATGGAAGAACAGCTGAAGTCCCTGATGCAAGAGGCTGAGACGGCCTTGGCCGCGGCGCTCGACGTGGTGGCGGTGGAGGATATCCGCGTCCGGTATCTGGGTAAAAAGGGTGTGCTGACCGAGCAATTAAAAAACCTCGGCAATTTGTCGCCGGAGGAACGGCCGCGCGCCGGTGCCGTGGTTAACCAGGCCAAAGAGGCGCTGCAGGATAAGCTCCGCGCACGCAAACAGCAATTGGAAGCCTCCGCCCGTGACCTGCAGCTCACGCGCGAAATCGTGGATGTCACGCTTCCTGGACGCGGGATGCGACTGGGTGGTCCGCACCCGATAACACGAACTTTGGAACGCCTCGAAACGCTCTTTACACGCATGGGTTTCACTGTGGCCGAAGGTCCGGAAATCGAGGACGACTACCATAATTTCGAGGCGCTCAATATTCCG
This sequence comes from Gammaproteobacteria bacterium, assembly GCA_029863005.1. Taxonomy (GTDB): domain Bacteria; phylum Pseudomonadota; class Gammaproteobacteria; order Acidiferrobacterales; family Sulfurifustaceae; genus Sulfuricaulis. The sequence goes on from JAOTWF010000008.1 coordinate 40,522, forward strand.
CCGGACCATCCCTCACGGGCGATGCACGATACATTTTATTTCAACGCGCATCGGCTGCTGCGCACGCATACCTCCCCGGTGCAAATCCGCCACATGAATACGCACAAGCCACCCCTGCGCATCATAGCGCCGGGGCGCGTCTATCGCTGTGATTCGGATGTGACTCACACGCCCATGTTCCATCAGATCGAGGGATTGATGGTGGATGAAGACGTATGCTTTGCCGATCTCAAGGGAGTATTGGGCGACTTTCTTTCCCGATTTTTCGAGAAACCGCTGAAGTTACGATTCCGTCCGTCTTATTTCCCGTTCACCGAGCCGTCGGCGGAAGTCGACATCAGTTGTGTTATCTGTTCTGCCCGCGGCTGCCGCGTCTGCAAGAACACCGGCTGGCTTGAAGTACTGGGTTGCGGCATGGTGCACCCGGAAGTGTTCCGGCACGTCGACATCAACAGCGAACGCTGGACCGGCTTCGCCTTCGGTCTGGGGGTAGAACGCCTGGCCATGCTGCGATATGGCGTTAACGATCTGCGATTGTTTTACGAGAATGATTTGCGTTTCTTGCAACAGTTTAAATAAATACGATGAGCCCACCGTTGAACACGGATAAGCATGGATCATTATTTTTCAGTCAGGCAATTATCTATGCCCGTATTTGTTCATCACCGTTTTCGTCATTCATATGAAAATTAGTGAACAATGGCTGCGTGAGTGGGTGTCGCCGAGGCTGGATCGGAAAGCCCTGACGGAACGCATGACAATGGCCGGGCTGGAAGTGAGTGCGATCGAACCCGTGGCCCCCAACCTGGATAAAGTCGTGGTTGGGAGAATTGAATCTGTCGCACCCCATCCCTCGGCAGAAAAGCTCCGAATATGCCGCGTTGATATCGGTAAGGATCGACGGCTTGATATCGTGTGTGGCGCCGCCAATGCCGCTGTCAACATGCTGGCTCCTGTCGCGCTGGAGGGCGCCACATTGCCCGATGGCATCCGCATCAAACGTGCCGAAATTCGGGGAGTGCCTTCATCCGGCATGCTTTGTTCCGCACGGGAATTGGGTCTGAGCGAGTCCGCCGAAGGCCTGCTGGTTCTGGATATGGATGCGAAGCCGGGAACAACCTTGTCGGAATACCTCGGGCTGAACGATGTCTCCCTGGAGATCGACCTGACACCAAATCGCGGGGATTGCCTGAGCGTAGCAGGGCTCGCGAGGGAACTGGTGGCCATCACCGGTACGAAAATGAAATTCCCCATCACCAAGTCGGTGAAACCAAAGCATCGGCAACGAATCCCGGTGAAACTCGATGCGCCACGCGACTGTTCACGTTATGTTGGCCGCATCGTAAACGGAATCAATCCGCGCGCGGTGACGCCAATGTGGATGCGGGAAAAACTTCGCCGCAGTGGTGTGCGCAGCATTCATCCAGTGGTGGATGTGACCAATTATGTCATGCTCGAATGGGGTCAACCCATGCATGCCTTCGATCTTGCGAAAATCAATGGAACGATTCATGTGCGCCTTTCCAAGAAGAGCGAATCACTATCGCTGCTGGATGGAAACTGCCTGACGCTCAAACCTGGCTATTTGCTGATTGCTGACGATAGGCGTCCGTTGGCCCTGGCTGGCATCATGGGTGGCATGGATTCCGCCGTTGGCGATGCGACAGAAAATGTATTTCTGGAAAGCGCCTGGTTTCGTCCGGTCACGATATCGTCTCGATCACGCGATCTGGGATTGCAGACAGAATCCTCGTATCGGTTTGAGCGCGGGGTCGATCCCAACTTGCAGATTCTTGCCATGGAGCGGGCCACGGCCCTGTTATTGGATGTTGTTGGCGGCCGTCCGGGTCCCTTGATCGAACAGTTTGCCAAACGTCATCTTCCACGCAATGCGCCGGTAACGCTGAGGCAGAATCGGATTGACCGGCTTCTCGGAATCCGTTTCTCTCCCAGGGAAACGGAAAAAATATTGTCCCGTCTCGGGATGATGGTGAAAAAATTTTCAAAACGCTGGACCGTCACACCCCCGTCATACCGGTTTGACATTAATTGTGAAGTCGATCTGATCGAGGAAATCGCACGTATTCATGGCTACGAAAATATTCCCAGTCGGCGCCCACGGCTGGAAATGGTTGCGGCACCGCTGCCTGAATCCGACGTGGGGGAATCCCGCGTACGCGCTGCCCTGATCGACCGGGATTATCAGGAGATCGTGACCTATAGTTTTGTCGATCCCAAAATTCAGGCACTGGTGGATCCCGAGATAACTCCTGCCAAGCTTGCCAACCCCATCAGCGCGGACATGGCGGTCATGCGCACTTCTCTTTGGCCCGGGTTGTTGCAAACCATTCTCTATAACCAAAACCGCCAGCAACCGCGTGTGCGTCTCTTTGAAATTGGTCATGTTTTCCGGCTTTCTGGAGAGGATTTCAGCGAGCAAGCCATGTTGGCCGGGGCTGCCTACGGCGATGTCGCACCGGAGCAATGGGGGATCTCTCGACGGGAGACCGACTTTCATGACATCAAGGCGGACGTGGAGGCAATACTGACTCTGGCCGGCGTCGGGTTGGACGCCCAATTCTTGCCCGGGCAGCATCCGGTGTTACACCCGGGTCAAACAGCGGAAATCCGGTTTCAGGGCGCTCGGGTGGGGTTGATGGGAGTCTCGCATCCGGAGATCCAGACTCGACTTGGCCTGGACCGCCCGGTAGTGCTTTTTGAGATCAAATTGGATGCCCTGCGTAACGGGAAAATCCCGAATTTCCACGAATTTTCAAGATTTCCCGCAATCCGCCGAGATCTTGCTATTCTTGTAGAGGATGCAATTCCTGCCCAGGCCGTATTGGATTGCGTGCGTCAGGTGGCAGGAAGCTTGCTTGTCAACCTTGAGCTATTTGATGAGTATCGTGGGAAAGGTATTGATTCCGGAAGAAAAAGTTTGGCACTGGGCTTGACCTTGCAGGACTCTTCGCGCACTCTTAATGAGGAGGACGTGGAGCGGGTGATGGCGGAGATAATATCCGCTTTGCATTCCCGGCTGGGAGGCCAGCCACGTCAGTAAAGTAAAACCCTTTGGGAATAAAGAGAAAAGGTAGCGACCTATGGCATTGACCAAAGCAGATCTTGCGGAAAACCTGTTTAACGAGCTGGGTCTGAACAAGCGGGAGGCAAAGGAGTTTGTCGAAATCTTCTTTGACAGGATTCGGGGGGCTTTGGCTGATGGGGAGCAAGTAAAACTCTCCGGTTTTGGCAATTTCTCCCTGCGTCAGAAGAATTCCCGCCCCGGTCGAAACCCGAAAACCGGCGAAGAAATACCCATTACCGCCCGGCGCGTGGTTACCTTCCGCGCCAGCCACAAACTCAAGGAACGAGTCGAGCAGAACGCCAATGCGAACCGTGAAAAGTTCAAGAATCAGGCGGAACTAAATGCTTGACCCAGGCGAGAATCACGAGCTTCCTACAATACCCGGCAAGCGCTACTTCACCATCGGTGAAGTCAGTGATTTGTGTGCGGTCAAACCTCACGTGCTGCGCTATTGGGAACAGGAATTTCCCCAGCTGAAGCCGGTCAAGCGCCGTGGTAACCGGCGCTACTATCAACGCCATGACGTGATTCTTATACGCCAGATCCGCAGCCTGCTCTATGTCGAAGGCTTCACCATCAGTGGAGCACGCAATAAGCTTGAGCTGGATAATCCCGTTCCCCTCGATGCCAATCGTCAACAGGCCATCAAGACGCTCATTCACGAGCTGGAAGATGTCCTGACTATGCTGAAAAAAATCTAATTTCTCCTTGTTTCATGCGGATTCTCGGGTATGATGTCGCCCGCAACTCTGCGGCACATCATGCGGGATTCTTCCACGCCAATACACAATCGGGGCGTAGCGCAGCCTGGTAGCGCACCACCTTGGGGTGGTGGTGGTCGGAGGTTCAAATCCTCTCGCCCCGACCAATCCGATAGCGCTTGCCCGCCCTCCATGGCGCGATTTTATCGACTTCGAATAACCCCGGCCGGCGCATCCATGTACCGGCGCTCGGCGGTGTTTCACTCGCCAGCTCAGGAAATGCCATCCATGGCATGGTTATTCGACGACACGAACATCCACCGGACGTGCGTGAAAGCCCCGTCTAACCTTCGTGCGGGTGTTCGTCGGGGTGGAGAGACGTTAAGAGTCTTCGCTTGTTTTGACTTGCTCTCTCACCCCGAATCATTAAGGCAGGATTGATGCGTATCCTTCTCAGCAACGATGATGGTTATCTCGCCCCCGGGCTGGCCTGTCTGGCACAGGCCTTGGCGTCAGTTGCCGAGGTGGATGTAGTGGCACCGGAGCGCGATCGCAGCGGTGCCAGTAACTCGCTCACGTTGACGCACCCGTTGCGTGTCCAAAAAGGCGACAACGGTTTTTTCTATGTTGATGGTACGCCGACCGATTGCGTGCATCTGGCTATTACCGGACTGCTCGAACAGGAACCCGACATTGTCATTGCGGGCATCAATCGTGGCGCCAATCTCGGCGATGACGTGATTTACTCCGGCACGGTAGCGGCTGCGATGGAAGGACGCTTCCTGGGGCTGCCGGCGATCGCGGTGTCGCTCGCGAGCAAGACCGGGACGAATTTCAAAACCGCTGCGCACGTAACATTGCGATTGCTCGAGAAGCTGAAACGCGACGCACTGCCGGCGGACACCATCTTGAATGTCAATGTCCCGGACGTTACGGTAGAACAGCTCGCCGGATTCGAAGCCACGCGCCTTGGCCATCGGCACAAGGCCGAACCGGTAGTGCGCGCGGACGACCCGCATGGCAATCCAGTCTATTGGGTGGGCGTACCGGGAGAAGAAGATGATGCGGGTCCGGGCACGGATTTTTACGCCATCCGGAATCGCTCTGTGTCCATCACCCCTTTGCATGTCGACTTGACGCGTTATACTGCCATGGATCAGGTTTCCGCCTGGCTCAAGAAATTCTAGCAAAACTGACGATACGGAAAGCATTGGTGAGAACGGACGTTGATGGCATCGGCATGACCTCGCGACGAACCCGCGACCGGCTTATTCAGCGCCTGCGCGAGGAGGGCATCCGCGATGAACGAGTTCTCGAGGCGATTCGCAATGTGCCGCGACATGTTTTTGTCGATGAAGCCTTGGCGACCCGCGCCTACGAGGACACGGCCTTGCCCATCGGTCACGGCCAGACCATCTCACAGCCCTATATCGTCGCTCTTATGACGCAGGCGCTGATTGCCGGCGATCGTTTGAAAAAAGTTCTGGAGGTGGGAACCGGTTCGGGATACCAGACGGCGGTCTTGGCAGGCCTGGTTGATGAGATTTATTCCGTGGAACGCCTGGAACCGCTGATGAAGCTGGCACGCAAACGGTTGCGCGAAATTGGCTGTCGTAATGTTCACGTTAAACTTTCAGACGGCAGCTGGGGCTGGAAGGAGCATGCGCCCTACGATGGCATTATAGTCACGGCGGCCCCGGCGGAAGTTCCGCAAGCACTTCTCGAACAACTGGCACCGGACGGTAGGCTTGTCATTCCGGTGGGCGGACCGGCCATGCAGGAATTGTTGCTGGTGCAAAAAACGGATAAAGGGCTGAACCAGGAACGCCTCGAGCTTGTGAATTTTGTCCCCCTGGTGAGAAATTCGTTCTGAAAACGCGGCATTTCCCGATTGGGAAGGCACGGATGAAATCCTGGCTTAAATTGTCCGGCGCTGTTTTCCTAACCCTCGGTATGACTGCTTGTGGAAGCTTCCCATTGCCTCCTGTCAGCGAACTGGGCAAGGAGGCGCGGCAGCCGGCGTCCGCGTACCGTATCGTCCAGACGGGAGACACGCTGTACAGCATTGCCTGGGAGTCCGGACGTGATTACCAGGATGTCGCACGTTGGAACCATATTTCCCCGCCGTATCTCATCAAGCCGGGACAAAGGCTGAGGCTTTATCCTCCATCGAATGCGGCGGAAAAACGTCCGCCGTCAGAATCTACCGCCAAATCGCAAATCCGGAGTCGGCCGCCGTCGGAACAGCCGGATCAATCATCACTGCCGAACCAAACACCGTCATCCGCGAGCATGAAGCTTAACTGGTTATGGCCAACCCAAGGTGAACTGCTGGAACGTTTTTCCGCCAATGGACCGAACAAGGGAATTGACATTGCCGGCAAGAAGGGGCAACCGATTATTGCCGCGGAAACGGGACAAGTTGTATATCAGGGAAGTGGACTTCGAGGTTACGGACAGCTTATTATCATTAAACACAACGCTGACTTTCTGAGTGCTTATGCCCACTGTGACAAGATTTACGTCAAGGAAGGGAATGTGATAAAACGGGGTCAGAAAATCGCCGACATGGGCAGCAGCGGCACTGACAGGGCCATGCTGCATTTCGAAGTTCGATATCGCGGCGCCCCGGTGGATCCGCTAGCCTATCTTCCCAGAAAGTAACTATGCCTCCACGCAAACCGACTCACCCGGCCTCCAAAAAAGGCAAGGGAAAGTCCAAGTCCAGACCCGCGCGGACCAAAGCAGCGCCGGAAACCGAGGAGACGGATGACGAAACCCTCGTGGCGGCTGATGAGTCCGAGGAAGAAGAAGAGGCGGCCGAGCCTGCCGCCGAGGCGCCCAGCAAAGAGGGAGAAGCCGAGGCCGAATCCGCTGAGCGTGACAAGCGGGATGCCTATTATTCCCACGCCGATGCCACCCGAATTTATCTGAAGGAAATCGGCTTTTCGCCGCTGCTGTCCGCCGAGGAAGAAGTGTTTTTTGCGCGTAAGGCGCAAAAGGGCGATGGCAAGGCGCGCAAACGCATGATCGAAAGCAATCTGCGCCTGGTGGTCAAGATCGCACGGCGTTACATGAATCGCGGATTGTCATTGCTGGATTTGATCGAAGAAGGCAATCTCGGGCTCATCCGCGCTGTGGAAAAATTCGATCCCGAGCGCGGTTTTCGTTTCTCCACCTATGCCACCTGGTGGATCCGGCAAACCATTGAGCGCGGTATCATGAACCAGACCCGCACCATTCGTCTGCCGGTGCACGTGCTCAAGGAAATCAACATCTATCAACGCGCCGCCCGCTATCTCGCGCAGAAGCTGGATCACGAACCGTCTCCAGAAGAGGTGGCCAACCTGCTCGACAAGCCGGTTGACGATGTGAAGGGCATGCTGGGCCTGAATGAGCGCATCGCTTCTGTGGATGCCCCTTTGGATGATGACCCCGATCGATCGCTGCTGGATGCCATTGCCGACGAACGCACGCCTGATCCGGAAAAGGTGCTGCAGCGCGATGACCTGCAACAGCTGATTCAGCAGTGGTTGAACGAACTTAATGACAAACAGCGAGAAGTGGTTGAAAGACGCTTCGGATTGAACCACCGTGAAATCTCAACCCTGGAAGAGGTCGGGGCCGATATTGGCGTCACGCGTGAGCGCGTGCGCCAGATCCAGGTTGAAGCCTTGAAGCGTCTGCGCGTGATTCTGGAAAAGGCCGGTTACTCAGTCGATTCCCTTTTCTAGTTCCTCGATCATGAGCAGGGCGGCAGCCACACGCCGGCCGTCACTCATAAGTATGTTGTAAGTGCGGCAGGCCGCGCCGGTATCCATCACCTCCAAACCGATATTTGCTTCCACCAGCGACCGGATCAGGCGGGGAGCCGGAAATTTCAGGCGTGCGCCGGTGCCCAGGATGACAACCTCCGGTTGCATGGCGGCGATTGACTCGAAATGCAGTGCGAGGAGATCGTCGAAACTCACTGGCGGCCATGGCAGAACCCGCTCCGGCGTGACAATCAGACTGCGGTGATGCGCCGTGTCATTGATGGTGATGACGCCGGGTGCGTAGGCGCGGATCAGATGTTGCCCGACGCCCGATTCGAGGTGTATTTTCATCTTGAGTCGGTTATGGGTCGGTATTCGTCTGTTCCAAGTTTGGCTTGTTCCATCGTTATGACGAAAGCCCTATAATGCATGCGATTCAATATCTTGGCGACCGTTGACACTATAACAGCCCGGCGAACAGCATGTCACAAAACGAAGAATTTTCCCGCATCAAGCGGTTGCCACCCTATGTTTTCAACATTGTCAACGAACTAAAGGCGCAGGCGCGCCGGCGCGGGGAAGACATAATTGATTTCGGGATGGGCAACCCCGATGGCGCCACACCCCGGCATATCGTGGACAAGCTCGTAGAGGCCGCCCAACGTGATGACACCCACCGCTACTCCGTCTCGCGCGGCATTCCACGTCTGCGGCGTGCGATCTGTCAATGGTACAAACGCCGCTACGACGTCGACATTGACATGGACAGCGAGGCCATCGTCACCATCGGTTCCAAGGAAGGACTGTCGCATCTGGCGTTGGCCACGGTAGAGAAGGGCGACTCGGTGCTGGTCCCAAACCCGAGCTATCCGATCCATTCCTATGGTTTCGTGATCGCGGGTGCCGATATCCGGCATGTCCCGCTCGTGCCGGGCGTGGACTTTTTTGCCGAACTGGAGAAATCCATTAAAAACGCCTGGCCCAAGCCGAAAATGCTGGTGCTTAATTTTCCGGCCAATCCAACCACACAGTGCGTCGAGCTGGATTTCTTTGAGAAGGTTATCGCGATCGCCAAAGAACACAGCATCTGGGTGATCCATGATCTGGCCTACGCCGACATTGTGTACGATGGCTACCGCGCGCCATCTATTCTTCAGGTGCCCGGCGCCAAGGAAGTGGCCGTGGAATTTTTCACGCTTTCCAAAAGCTACAACATGCCCGGCTGGCGCATCGGGTTTATGTGCGGAAACAGCAAACTGGTGGCGGCGCTTTCCCGGCTCAAGTCGTATTTCGACTACGGAATGTTCACGCCCATCCAGGTGGCGGGCATACTCGCGCTCGAGGGGCCACAAGATTGCCTGGCGGAGATCCGGCAGACCTACCAGAACCGGCGCGATGTGCTGTGCAACGGATTATTCTCCGCCGGCTGGATGGTCGAGCGGCCCAAGGCCACGATGTTTGTTTGGGCGCGCATCCCCGAGCACTACCGGGCCATGGGGTCGCTCGAGTTCTCCAAAAAATTGCTGACGGAAGCGAAGGTGGCGGTGTCGCCCGGGATAGGATTTGGCGAATACGGCGATGACCATGTACGCTTCTCGTTGATCGAAAACGAACACCGCACACGCCAGGCTGTGCGCTCTATACGCGAAATGTTCCGCCGCAACAAAGTCGGCAAAATAAAAGAACAATCTTTATGAAACCGGTAAAAATTGGAATCCTCGGCCTCGGCACCGTGGGCTGCGGCACGGTCAATGTGCTCGCGCGCAATGCCCAGGAAATTACCCGCCGGGCCGGGCGGGAAATCCGGATTGCACAGGCCTCGGCGCGCGATCTGCGGAAAAAGCGCTCCTGTTCCACAGGTGGCATCCAGCTGGTGCAGGATCCACATGCAATCGTGAGCAACCCTGAAATCGATGTCGTCATCGAATTGATCGGCGGCTACGAGCCGGCACGCGAGCTGGTGTTGGCTGCGATTGCCAATGGCAAGCACGTGGTCACTGCCAACAAGGCCTTGATCGCCATGCACGGCAATGAAATTTTCGCGCAGGCGCAGAAAAAAGGCGTCATGGTGGCGTTCGAGGCCGCGGTGGCAGGGGGAATTCCCATCATCAAGGCCGTGCGGGAGGGGTTGGCCGGCAACCGCATCGAGTGGATGGCCGGTATCATCAACGGCACCTGCAATTTCATCCTGTCGGAGATGCGCGACAAGGGTGCGGACTTTGCCGATGTGCTCAAGGAGGCGCAACGCTTGGGTTATGCCGAGACCGATCCGACCTTCGATGTCGAAGGGACCGACGCGGCGCACAAGCTCACAATTCTGGCGGCGATTGCTTTCGGCATCCCGCTTAAGTTTAAACAGGTCTATACCGAGGGCATCACGAAGCTGACGCGCATGGATGTGCAGTACGCCGAGCAGCTGGGATACCGCCTTAAACTCCTGGGTATCGCCCGGCGCACCAATGGCGGCGTGGAGATGCGCGTGCACCCTACGCTGATTCCGGAGCGACGCTTGATCGCCAACGTGGAGGGGGCCATGAATGCCGTGCTGGTCAAGGGAGATGCCGTCGGACCGACCATGTTTTACGGGGCCGGCGCGGGCGCCGAGCCCACGGCCTCAGCCATAGTGGCCGATCTGGTCGACGTGGTGCGCACGCTGACTTCGGATCCGAACAACCGGGTGCCGCATCTGGCGTTTCAACCGGACGCACTCGTCGATTTTCCGATTCTGCCGATCGAGGAAATCGAGACCTCGTATTACCTGCGTCTGCATGCGCAGGACAAGCCCGGTGTGCTGGCCGATGTCACGCGCATCCTGGCCGATCTCGGTATCAGCATCGAAGCAATATTGCAGAAGGAACCTGATGCCGGAGAGGAGACGGTACCGGTGATCATCCTGACACAGCGCGTGAAGGAAAAAAATATTAACGATGCCATCGCCCGTATCGAAAAACTAAACCCGATCAAGGGCGCCGTGGCGCGCATTCGTCTTGAGCACTTGAATCCGAACTGGTGCCCATAACATATAGACAGGATGTCTGGAAACGAGAATCTATCTGATCGATTCCTGAACCAGGCACCCTGTTAATCCAGTTACATTGCATAAATGAACCACACATCTCGTTACACCGGCCTCATCGAAAAATACCGTGACCGCCTGCCGGTCAAGAAAGAGACGCGCCTGATCAGCCTGGGTGAGGGCGCCACCCCCCTGATCCGCCTGCAAAACATACCGCGCACGCTCGGTAAGCAGGTGGAGTTGTACGTGAAGTACGAAGGCCTTAACCCTACAGGCTCCTTCAAGGACCGCGGCATGACCATGGCTGTCACCAAAGCGGTGGAAGATGACAGCCGCGCAATCATATGTGCTTCCACTGGCAATACCTCGGCCGCGGCCGCGGCCTACGCCGCGCGCGCCGGCATTGCCTGTTTCGTGGTCATACCAGACGGAAAAATTGCGCAGGGTAAACTGGCGCAGGCCATGATCCATGGTGCGGTCGTGATCCAGATCCAGGGCAACTTCGATGCCGGCATGGCGCTGGTGAAGCAGGTGGCCGACGAGGCACCGGTAACGATCGTCAATTCCATCAATCCTTACCGTCTGCAGGGTCAGAAAACGGCGGCGTTCGAGATCATCGAAGATCTCGGTGTTGCGCCTGATTTTCACTGCCTGCCCGTGGGTAATGCCGGCAACATCACGGCGCACTGGATCGGCTATTGCGAATACTCCTCAGCTTCCGGCAAGAACGTTACTGCCGCCTGCACGTTCTGCCAAGGTCAGTGCGCCTTTGCCAATGGTGCCGTGTCAAAAAGCCGGCCTAAAATGGTCGGTTACCAGGCAGCGGGAGCGGCACCCTTCCTGCGCGGTGCCATGGTTGATAACCCAGAAACCGTCGCTACCGCCATCCGCATCGGACATCCTCAGTCCTGGGATCAGGCCTGGAAGGTCAAAGAGGAATCCGGAGGCTGGTTCGCTGAATGCACCGACGATGAAATCCTGACCGCGCAGAAACTGCTCGCCGAAAAAGAGGGAGTGTTTTGCGAGCCGGCTTCGGCCACCTCCCTGGCCGGCGCACTGCGCGACATCAAGACAGGCAGAATCCCGGAAGCCAGCCGGGTAGTATGTACTTTGACCGGCCATGGTCTCAAAGACCCGGACACCGCCATCAAGCAGTCCACAGGACCGCTACACAAGGTCAGGGCCGAGCTCGGGGCGGTAAAGAAGGTCATTTTCGACAACATGCCGCGCTAGCGGCTGACAGTCTCCGCAGTCCCTGCCGAAGAAGGACAGGGTCTAGGCTGTTCTCGTGGTTTTCAATTGTTCCCCGGTATTTTTGAATGTTGCCCTCCGTGCATGGGTGCAGGGGCTAAAAATGGCCATTTTCTGCTTTTTTCTGCCGCCCTCACTCGGCCATTTCCCATAAAACCGAGATTAATACAGGGAAATCCTAAGCCCTGGCACAGCTATTGCTATAACTAAAGAGTAGTTAAGTGAAATGCCCGGGCTCCCCCCGGTGATTGAAATTGACACGGACTGCAGACCCCGCAGGAGGGGCCGTCATGGTTAATAGCATGGACCCGGTGCACATCGAGCAAACCGCCAACGCCACACTCGTGGCGCTGGAGGCAACGCTCGGCATTCAGGACGCCCGCGTGCTTCACGAAAGGCTCGGATCCTTGCTGACCGCCGCCAAGTCGGTTGTCGTGGACGGCAGCCGGGTTGAACGCCTCGATGCCGCCATCTTGCAAGTGCTGGCCGGTTTTGCCCGAAGCGCCCATGAACGTGGTTTGGCGCTCAGCTGGCATAGTCCGTCTCCCGTGTTACAGCAGGCCGTGCACGTGCTCGGACTTGAATCCATTCTTGGGATGACATCATGAACGGACCTTTTAATTTCATTCCCGCCTCACTGGTTTCCCCGGTTTCCTGGCCGCGCTGGTGGCTGTGGGCCGCTGTTGGCATCACTGTCTCGTTATCGTGGACGGTTCCGTTCGTTCCTTGGTGGGCGGCGCTGGGCAGCTGGATGTGCGGTGTACTTACATTGACGATACTCGCCTTCTTTGCCCGCAAGGAAAGCGAAAATATCTCACTCGAGAGCAAAGAAACCCTGGAAGGGGAAGAAACGAAAAATGTCCTTGAGCAGGTGGATGCACTGATGGCGCATTCGAAGGACATTGAACAAATGCCGCAAGTCGACGAAGTTCTGCAAAACATGGCCGCGGACAATCAGCGCCGTCGCCTCGATGACCTGATGCGCCGCTGGGTCGAGGTGGCGCAGCGTTACGGCGAAGCGGCCTTGGTCCTGCGTCGCGAGATCGTGAACGTCATCAAACAAACTGAGCAAGCGGCCAATACCATTGCCAGCAGTTTCGAGGCGGTGATTAACAAAGCCACCATCCAGGCGCGCCAGGCGATGGAACTGCTGGAAGGCACGCAAGGTGCCGCGAACGACGGAACGCCCCAGTCCTTGAAGGACTTCATCCAGGTTTCAGACGAACGCCTCAACAAGATGGCGGACGAAGTCGTGCGTGTTGCTGACCTGTCCGTCAACATGGTGCGCGAGCTTGACGGCGTTCAGAATCGTACACAGGCGATCGATGGATTTCTGCTCGACGTGGAAAAGCTGGCGGACCAGACCAGTCTGCTGGCGCTGAATGCAGACATTGAAGCGGCGCGCGTCGGCGAACACGGACGCGGGTTCTCGGTGGTGGCCTCCGAGGTCCGCCGGCTCAGCAAGCGCTCACATGAATTCAGTGACCGCATCCGCGTTCACTTGAAGGAAGTGAGAACCGGTCTGAGTAAGACCTACGGTGACATGCGCACCCTGTCCGCCGCCGACATGGAGCATGCGCTGACGATCAAGGATGACGTTCTCTCGTTAACTCAGTCGCTTGAGGGCAAGAACCGCGAGGTGGCAGAGACAGTCAGTCGCATCAACGAAATCAGCAAAGAAATTGCTCAAGATGTTCAGAATGTCGTGGTCTCGCTGCAATTCCACGACATCACCAGTCAGAAACTCAGCGGCATGCTGGAGCCGATGGATGACCTGCGCCGCACGTTGTTCCACCTGATGCAGGAAACCGTGAGCCTGGACAAAAACTTGTTGAAAAATCTTCCTCGAAACGAAAACTGGCTGTCACGTATGCGTGACGATTCTGCGACTGGGGGCGAGGCCAAACCGGAATCAGAGGACACCCAGAACAAGCCCAAGTTGCGTGGCGCTTCAGGAAATGGACCCGCTGTGGAATTGTTTTGAAGGAGAAATACCATGGCAACGATACTGACAGTTGACGATACCGCTTCGATGCGCCAGATGATCAGCTTCACGCTGAACAGCGTAGGACACGAGGTGATTCAGGCATCCGACGGGAAAGAGGCGCTCAAACTCCTTCAGGGAAAAAAAGTCGATTTGGTAATTGCCGACATTAACATGCCCAACATGGACGGTATCACGCTGGTCAAATCCCTGCGCGAGCAGGCGGAATACAAGTTCATCCCGATCCTCGTGCTAACCACGGAGTCGCAGGAGGCCAAACGCCAGCAGGGTAAGGTCGCCGGCGCCACCGGTTGGATTGTCAAACCTTTCAATCCGGAACAATTGCTGACGATCGTGAATAAAGTCTTGGGATAGGACCATGGCCATCGACATGCGCCAATTCCATCAGACCTTCTTCGAGGAAAGCCTCGAGGGCCTGGCCAACATGGAAACCGAATTGCTCCACCTGGAAAAAGCCGCGGCCAATAAAGGACAAGAAACCGTAGCGGCCGACCCGGAAATTCTCAATACCATTTTCCGCGCGGCTCACTCCATTAAGGGTGGCAGCAGCACCTTCGGATTCGAGGACGTCGTGGGTTTTGCCCACGTACTGGAATCACGGCTCGACGCGATGCGCGACGGTCGTTTAACCCCGACGCGGAATGTCATCAGTTTGCTGTTGCTTTCCGTCGATTGCCTGCGCAGCCTGATTATCTCCGCCCGAACCGGCAAGGAGGGCGACAATAATGCCATCGACAGCATACGCAAGCAGCTTGAAAACCTGGAAAGTGAACAGCCGTCTTCGCCGCCCTTAACCGTTCCGGTGTTGAAGCCACCACAGGGAACAATTTCCCACTGGCAGATAACGTTTCGACCCCATTTGCATCTGTTTCACACGGGTAATGATCCACTGCGAATCCTGCGCGAACTGGATGATTTGGGAGAATGTCGTGTGCAGGTGGATATCAGCAGCCTGCCGGGTTGGGACCAGATAAAACCCGAAGAATGCTATTTGGGGTGGAAGATTGAGCTGATTGGTCCGATCCCGCGTGAAACCATCAACGAGATTTTCAGCTGGGTCGTAGATGATTGTTCTCTTGAAATTGACCGAAAGCCCATGCAATCCCTGGCCCCGCGCTCCATCGCCGAGGCTGTCGCTTCCATGGATGCCCAGGCGGGCACACTGCGGGTGAGCGTACCCAAAGTCGATGCGCTGATTAATACCGTGGGCGAGCTGGTGATCACGCAGACCATGCTGAGCCTGATTGCGTCCAATTTTTCCTTTGACAATTTATCCCGACTGTTTGCCGGGATAACACAGCTGGAACGGAACACGCGTGAATTGCAGGAAAGCGTTATGAGCATCCGCATGTTACCGCTCAGCTTTGCGTTCAACCGGTTGTTGCGAATGGCTCATGACATGAGCCAAAGACTGGGGAAAAAGGTTGAGCTGATTTTTCAAGGTGAGCAGACAGAAATCGACAAGACGGTCATTGATCGCTTGATCGATCCGCTGATGCACCTGGCGCGTAACAGCCTCGATCATGGTATTGAACTTCCTGCCGAGCGCCTGGCCGCCGGAAAGCCCGAGACCGGATACATCACTCTCAAGGCTTACCAGAAAGGCGGCAATGTCGTGATAGAGGTGCGCGATGATGGTCGAGGCCTGTCGCATGAGCGAATATTTGCGAAAGCCGTGGAACGCGGCATGGTTTCCTCATCCTCAAATCTGTCTCCGGAAGAGATCGCTGAGCTGATTTTTCTGCCCGGCTTCTCCACTACCGAATCTGTCAGCGATTTGTCAGGTCGCGGTGTCGGCATGGACGTGGTGCGCAACAATATTCGCAGCCTGGGCGGTAGTGTCGAAATTGCCACACAGCCAGGACGGGGTACTTGCTTCACGCTGCGATTGCCACTCACCCTGGCCATACTCGACGGCTTGAGCGTACAAGTCGGTGATCAAACCTACATCCTTCCACTCGTGAACATCGTCGAGTCAGTTCGTATTCTCCCGCAGCAAGTAAGCCGACCCGTCGGGAGTTCCGAGATGTATGGATTGCGTAAAGAATTCATGCCGCTCCTTCGTCTTAACGAGTTGTTTCACGTCGAGTCGCGTTCCACCGATTTTTCTCAAGGTCTGCTTGTCATCGTCGAGGCGGAGGGAAAAAAAGCCGGTTTGTATGTTGACGATCTGCTTGACCAGCAGCAGGTGGTCATTAAAAACTTGGCGACCCACTACCGCAAGGTCGAAGGTATTTCTGCGGCCACCATTCTGGGTGACGGTACCGTGGCCATGATTCTGGACGTACCCGGATTGATACGTTTGGCGCACACCGGGACTGTTCACGCGACACCTCACGCAGGTGATTCACCCGCTTCGTCTATGGCCACACCAACACTGAACTGAGGAAATAATCATGGAATCGGTGCATGCCTTGGGCTTGAAAGGCCCGCAAACCAGCGATAAGCAATTCCTGACCTTTCGTCTGGACGGACAGGACTACGGCATTTCTATTCTCAAGATCCAGGAGATCAAGGGTTGGGACAAGGTTACGCCAATCCCCAACAGCCCGGCCTACGTCAAGGGTGTCCTTAATCTGCGTGGCGTGATCGTGCCGGTGATCGATTTGCGCCTCCGCTTCGGCCTGGTTGAAGCCGAACGAGACATTTTTACGGTCATCATTGTGGCCAACGTCGGTGGCCGGCTGGCGGGTATCGTGGTAGACGCCGTCAGTGATGTCATCAACGTCGATTCGGAGCACTTATGCGAGGCGCCCGAATACGAGGGTCAACAAAATCGCGAATTCATCAAGGGGCTGGCACAGGTCGAGGGCAAACTGCTCGTGCTGCTGGATATCGACCGGTTGGTCAATCCGGAGTCGCTGGATAAAACAACCGCCGCGACATCGGTCGCGGTAAATGGGTAACAGGCAATCTTTTTCGCAAGAGGAGTGTGTTATGGAAATGTACTATGCAAAGGGGTTAAATCTGCGGATCAAGATTATCAGCGCCGCGATCATCATCTCTGTATTGATGCTGGTTGGCGGAAGTATCGGATTATACAAGCTGAGTGAGATCATGCAGCATGCGGAGGGAGTTTCTACGCAGCTGCAAAAGGAAAGGCCCAAGGAGGCGGTGACGTATGCCAACCAATTCACTCAGCTTAAAAAGGCCAACCTCACCATCCAGGCAATCACCACCGGCGGAATTATCTTCTGCATCGTATTGCTCGCGGGATTTACTTTCTATTTTATCCGAACCGTATCCGATCCCCTGAATAAACTGGTAAATGCCCTGCAACGCGTGGCTCAGGGCGAACTTACGGTTTCCCTGTTCACGGAACGTCGGGATGAAGTTGGCCAGGCCATCGGGGCGTTGAACGTGCTGGTGGATGAATTCCATGAAAGCATGGTCCAGGTGGCACACTCTGCCGAGTCAGTCGCCAACGGTTCCTTGGAGTTGAGTTCGGCTGCAGAACAACTGTCCTCGTCGGCGCAGGAGCAGGCCAGTTCGCTCGAGGAGACCGCAGCCTCGATGGAAGAGATGACTAGCACCGTCAAACAGAATGCTGACAATGCCCTGCGCGCTGACAAGGTAGCGCTGGACGCGCGTGAGGCGGCAAACGAGGGGGTGGTCATGTCGTCCTCGGTCAGACGCTCGATGGATGCGATCAATTCCAGCGGCACCAAAATCGCTGACATCATCGGTGTCATTGACGAGATCGCGTTCCAGACCAACTTGCTGGCGTTGAATGCCGCTGTGGAAGCAGCACGCGCCGGCGAACAAGGACGTGGCTTTGCCGTGGTGGCCGCCGAGGTGCGCAATTTGGCACAACGCAGCGCCTCCGCTGCCAAGGAAATCAAGGCGCTGATTCAGGACAGCGTGGAGAAGGTCCAGGACGGTACGCAACTGGTTGGCGCGTCGAGCAAGACGCTGGAAGACATTGTGGAGAACGTCAAAAACACGGCCGAGATTATCTCTGAGATCAGCGCTTCCAGCCAGGAACAAGCCTCTGGTATCGAGCAAGTCAATCGTGCCATCATGCAAATGGACGGTGTCACCCAGTCCAACGCCGCTCAGGTCGAAGAGCTCTCCGGCACCAGCCAGTCGTTGGCATCGCAAGCGGAACAGTTAAGAGAACTGGTATCGCATTTCACCTTCAAGGCGGACGCGATGAAGCGCTTTGCTGTGAAACCCTCTGACATTACAAAGCCGGCTGATACAACGGTAAAACAGGCCAATGTGTCAGTTCCTGTGGATTCCGGGATGTCCGAGAAAATGGCGAAGGCTCAAAATGTGCAGTATCTCAAGCCCCGCCCTGTCACGCAGAAGGCCAATGCAGTGGGAGGCGACTGGACAGAATTCTGAGCAAGGCAGCGCCAATCCAATAACCGGTGCGTGATGGAGAGGATATCCAACACGCGCCATGACATCCCCGTAGCGGCGAAGGAAAATCATCGTGACCAGCCCAACGGTCGCCGGAAAAAGAGGTTCAATACTGGACGACAGCCGGCTGACTATCACGGACAATGAATTCCGTCAGCTGCGCCAATTTATCCAAGATCACACCGGCATAGCGCTTTCCGAGCATAAACAAGCGCTGGTGTGTTCGCGCCTGTCCAAGCGCCTGCGTCATCACGGTCTGCAACATTATTCCGATTATTACGTGCTCCTGGTTGAGCGGGATCCTGGGGGAATGGAATTGATCGCCATGATCAACGCCATCACCACCCATAAGACCGAATTTTTCCGCGAACAACATCATTTTCTTTTTCTGAAGGAAGTAGTATTTCCATCCTATCAGAAGAACCCAAATCGCGAGAAGCCTTTTCGCCTGTGGAGCGCGGCCACTTCCTCGGGTGAAGAAGCCTATTCACTCGCCATGACTGCCCTCGAAGCCATGCCATCTTTCAATGAGAAGAATATTAATATCCTCGCAACCGATATCGATACCGACGTGCTGTCACACGCTGCTAACGGAATTTACACGCAGTCACTCGCAACCCAGATACCGGAAGCGCTGTTGCATCGCTATTTTTTGAAAGGGCAGGAATCGAATGAAGGGAAAATCTTGGTAAAGCCCTTGCTCAAGTCATTGGTGCACTTTCACCGACTGAACCTGCTCGACAATCCCTGGCCAATGCATAATAAGTTTGACGTCATTTTTTGCCGTAACTTGCTAATTTATTTCGACAAGGCCACGCAATCGGATATGTTCAGGCGCATGGCAGGAGCGCTCAGGCCGGGCGGTTATCTGATGCTTGGTCATTCAGAGGCCATTCACGGGATGAACGAAGTTTTTCACGCTGTCGGCCACAGTACCTACCAGTTGCGGGGTAAGTCCTGACATGAAATCCCAGCAACCTACATGCGTAGTCAGTACACGGCTCCCGGACAATCTGGATGCCGACCTGACGCGCATGACAATTAACATCGGTGGACTGCAAGCCAGCCGTATGCCGCTGTTACTGGATACTGTCCTGGGGTCCTGCATTGCCGCCTGTTTGTACGATCCGGTACTCGGTATGGGCGGTATGAACCATTTCATGCTCCCGGAAGGCTTCGATCCGGGGGATCCGACGAGCACACGCTACGGTGTCAATGCCATGGAATTGCTTATCAGCGATCTCATGAAGCTCGGTGCCGACCGCCGGCGTTTTCAGGCAAAGGTTTTCGGCGGCGGTCATGTGCTCAACATCCGCGAAAACCTCGACGGCGTGCCACAACGGAACATCGAGTTCGTCAGGCGGTTTCTGGAAACGGAACAAATCCCCGTCGTCCGCGAGGACTTGGGCGGTTTCCAGCCGCGCCGCGTACTGTTCGAGACGCACACGGGAAAAGTTTTCCTCAGGTATCTGGGCAAGACCGAGGCCGAACGCACGGCTGAGGAAGAA
>JAOTWF010000009.1 GCA_029863005.1 Gammaproteobacteria bacterium
GCTGGCGGGTATTTTCCTGTTTTCCGGGAGTCTTTATCTCGTGAGCGTAGTTGGTATACGCTGGATGGGAATGGTGACGCCGTTCGGTGGTCTGGCGTTTATCGCGGCGTGGATTCTCTTTCTAATGGCCATCATCAAAGCGCCCGGATAATTGATATGACTTCTTGGTTTATTCTGGCAATGGTTATGGCACTGGCATCCCTGCCAGTGAGGGCGGCAGTCGCGCCTGAAGGTCAGGCGCCAGGGCCTTCGATGCCCATCCCCGTAGAGAAATCGGGAAACTCGGACCACTCACCTCCCATCGTGGGTTCTCGCGGCCGGATGCTGTATGAAAACCACTGCACCCATTGCCACGTCAGCGTCGTGCACGTGCGCGAGAATCGTCGCGTCGTTTCGCTGAGGGTGCTGGAAGGTTGGGTTCGGCGCTGGTCGAGAGAGGAGAAGCTACCTTGGGGCGAGGAAGAGATTGCCGAAGTCGTGGACTACCTCAACCAAAGTTTCTACAAATTCCTGCCGTCCGGCGGAAGAAAATAGTACAGCTCACGCTCCAAGTCACATCTCACGTCATGGCACGGATCAGTCGACAAGAGCACAGAGAGGACAGTGCCGATGAGGCTATTAACCGGGTGTTGGCTGCCGAACAGGAAGCGCTGAAAGGAGTCGCGCACGCCGAGCAACAAGCCGTCGAGCTGATTGCCAAGGCACGGTTGCACGCGCGGCATATCGAAGAGCGCGCCGATGCGCGTTCCAGCAAATTGCGTGTGCGGTGCCGTACCTGGGTGGCGCGGGAGGTCGCTGCACGGCGTTCCAAGGCGGAGCAGGTGCTTGCCTGCCCGGTTGAAGCCGATGATCGCCAGCAGAAGCTACGCGTGGCCATTGCGCGGCTGGCAGTTGAACTGACCGGAGGCGACGAATGATCGGTGCCGCCAATCTCGCTTACGCCCAAGCGCGTACCCAGGCACGCCACGGTACACTGGCGAATGAATCCACTTGGCGCATGCTGTCGGCCACGGCCGCGTTCCGCGGATTTCTCGAGCAGGCGCGCCGCACGGCGTTGCGCCCCTGGCTGCTCAACATCAGCTCCATCTCAACCAAGCACGATATCGAGCGGTTGCTGCGAGACAACTTGCGCGGGCGTATCGCCGAGGTCGCTAGATGGGTCCCACCAGCGCTGCGCCCCGCGGTGCACTGGACGGTGGCGCTGATCGAACTGCCGGCGCTCGATTATCTGCTACACGGCGGTGCGGCCCTGAGCTGGATGCGGGACGAACCGCGGCTGCAATCGATCGCTGCGGTTGAGCCGGGACAGCGCGCCGCTGTGCTGGCCCAGGGCGAACTTGCCGCAATAGCGCGTGGAGATCAGGGTAATACCCTGATTGAGCGCTGGCTGGTCGAATGGCGTCTGCGCTTACCGGCGCTGGCGCGCGGCGAGATGGTGCATCTCGAGCGACTGGCGAGGCTTGTCCTTACCGCGCTCGATGAGGCCGCGGCTCGCGCGCTCGAGCTCACGGTGCATGATTCTTCAGTGATCCGGCGCCGGCTGGAGAACGCGCTCACTTTCGAATTCCGTCGCCGTTTTCTCGAACCGGCGGCAATCTTTGCACATCTGTTGCTGGTGATACTGGAGTTCGCCGAGGTGCGCGGCGCACTCGTGAGCCGCGCGATTTTTGAGCCGGGGGTGCGCTGATGCTGCGGTCCCTGCCCGCGCGCTGGTTCGAGGTGCTGGTGGCGCACGACGATGCGGCACGGGCGCTCGAGGCGCTGGCGACAACCGGCGCAGTCGAACTGGAACTCCACCCCGGTCCGCGCTCGAGCGCGCCACTTGCCGAACTCAAACCCCTGTTCGATCAATTCGCCGAACTCGCCACGCAGCACCAGCGTTACTGGCCGCGTCCGGCAGGGCGCGTTGAAGCCGTCGACGGCGTACCGCGTCAGGTGCTCGAGCGCGCACTCGCCGCCATCGTCGCTTGGCGCGAGGTCGCCGATCCTGTGATCCATGCATTGCAGGCGCGAGAACAGACGTTGCAGGAACTTGAGATCTGGCACGAACTGTTCAGCCGTTTCAGTGACAGCGATCTGCAATTCTCTCTATTGCGACGACCTGACAATGTGCTTGCTCGAAGGTTGTACGTGTTTCCACCGGGTGTGAACTTCCCAGTGCCGCCGGAAGTGATGGCACGACACTTTCTGCTCAGAGACCAAGCTTGTGTACTGGTGCTTGGGCCGAGCGAAACAGTAGAAGCGCTCGACCGTCAGGCGGTAGCGCTCAAGGGCCGGCGCAGCGGGCTCGGGATTCCGGGCTGGCTCTTGCCGCGCGCGGCCGACAATTTGCCCCAGGTTACGCGGCGCATAAAGGAAGCGCAGCAGAGTGTTGAGCACTTGCGCGCGACGCTCGATCAGTTCAATCAGCGCTATGCGCTCGCGGGCCATCTTGCGGAGATCGAGCGTTTGCGCTGGTTTGTCGCCGAGGAGCATATGCTGCCGACCACGGATTATTTCGCATGGCTGACCGGCTGGACCAGTGATATGCGTGGACGACGTCTCGCCGCGGCGCTACAGCGCGCGAGGCTACGCGCATTGGTGCGCTTCCCGCCGCCACCAGCCGATACCCAGGCGCCGCTGGTGCTGGCGAATCCGTGGTGGGCGCGTCCGTTTGAACTGTTTTCGCGCGCCATCGGCGTGCCTTCACGTGACGAAATCGATCCGAGCCCGTTGCTTGCGTTGATTGTTCCGCTGCTCTTCGGCTACATGTTTGGAGACGTCGGCCAGGGATTGGTACTGCTCGCCGTCGGGCTTGCGCTGCGCAAGCGTTACACGATAGCGCGCCTGCTGATCGCCGGCGGCGCCGCGGCGTCGGTGTTCGGATTCCTTTTCGGCAGCGTGTTCGCGCTCGAACATCTTGTTCCCGCGCTGTGGTTGTATCCGCTGGCGCAGCCACTCACGGTACTGCTCGTGCCGCTGTTGTTTGGCGCGGTGCTGCTGGCGCTTGGCCTGATGTTGGCAGGTGTTGAGGCATACTGGCGCCGGGAGCTTTCACACTGGCTGCTACGCGATGCCGGCATGCTGGTTGCGTATCTCGGGGCGCTGGCGGGAGTCGCGCATCCAGTGCTGTTCTGGGTTAGCGCCGGCGGCATCGTGTGGTACATCGCTGGTCACTCGCTGCACGAACGCCAGGTTAGTGCCGTGTTGGCCGGAATGGGCGGTGTGCTCGAGCACAGTTTCCAGCTGGTCGTGAACACATTGTCGTTTGCGCGCGTCGGGGCCTTTGCCCTGGCACACGCGGGGCTGTCTGCGGCGGTGCTGACGCTGGTCGATGCGGCGAGACACGCGGCCACCGCCGCGCTGATCCTGTTGATCGGCAACCTCGTCATTATCGTGCTTGAGGGTCTGGTCGTCTCGGTCCAGACCACACGTCTCGTGCTGTTCGAGTTCTTCATTCGTTTCCTGCGCGCCGAAGGGCGGTCCTTCCATCCGCTGGCGGCGCCCCATCCCAACCACTGAGGGAAGAAACATGAAAACACGCTTCTTGTGGGCCCTTATACTGACGCTGTTCGTCGGCATGATGACCGTCGTCTCGAGCTTCATATGGTGGTGGCCGCAGGCATTGGCCGCGTCGCCCGTTGGCGCCGGTATCGGTGCCGAGGCGATGAGCTGGGGCTTCGCCGCTGCCGCCGCCGCCACCGGACTTGCCGCGCTCGGCGCGGGGGTGGCCGTTGCCAATGTCGGCGCGGCGGCCATCGGCGCCATTACCGAAAAGCCGGAGTTGTTCGGGCGGGTGCTGATCCTTGTCGGTCTGGCCGAAGGTATCGCCATTTACGGCCTGATCGTCTCCATTCTTATTCTTAACCGGCTCGGCGGATGATCGATATCGTCTTTATCGGAGATGAAGTCAGTGCCGCGGGCTTTCGCCTCGCCGGCGCGAGGGTCAATGTGCCGGTATCGGGCAGGGAGACCGAGGTGTTCGAGGCCGCGCGGCGTGAGGCGCGCCTGTTGCTGCTGACGGCCGAGATCGCCGCGTGTCTGCCGCCGACTCTGTTATCGCGGGCGATGATCGCCGCACGCCCGCTGTTGCTGGTGATGCCGGACATCCGCATGCGCCAGCAGCCACTTGATCTCTCTCGCCTGGTGCGCGCTCAACTCGGCATCGAGACATAAAGCATGAATGACAGTGCCCTGAAAGATATGCTCAAGCTCATCGCCGACCATGAACGCGAGTCGCGCGATTCGATTGGCGCACGCGCGGAGGCCGAGGCCCGCGGAATTATTGCCGAGGCCTACCGGCACGGCCGCGAGCGCATGCACCAGACCATTGTCGACCTGCGCAGCGGAATGCGTCGAGAAATCGCGCGTGCCGACGCGGCGCTGGAAACCGCACGGCGGCAGCATCGCGCACGTTGTGAGTTCGCCATGCTCGAGTCTGCGGCCGAACCGCTGCGTGTGGCGCTGATTGAGCGCTGGCGCGATACCGCGTCCCGCGCGTCTTGGGTCGCGCGGCTCGTGTCTCAGGCGCACCGCGTGTTGCCGGCCAATCAATGGAATATTTTCCACGCGCCTGGCTGGACCGAGCCGGAACGGCGCGAGCTCGCCCACACTCTTGCGCATGAACTTGATGTTGCGCTGCAATTTCACGAACGAGCCGATGTCGCCGCTGGTCTGCGGATTTGCGCGCGTGGCGCCTGTCTCGACGGCACGCTCGAGGGATTGCTCGCCGACCACGATGGGATCCATGGGCGGCTGTTGGCGGAGGTCGGCGAGTGAGCACTATCGCGCGAATCCGGTGGATTTCGGGTCCGGTGCTGCGGGCCGTGACCGAGGGTGTATTTCAGATGCGTGAGGCGGTGGAGGTCGGTGAGACCCGCCTGCTCGGCGAGGTGATTCGTATCGAGGGCGAGGAGATTGTTGTCCAGGTATACGAGGACACGACCGGTCTCAAGCCTGGCGTCGAGGTCCACGGCAGCGGTCGGCCGCTGTCGGTGCCGCTCGGCCCCGGCCTGCTCGGTAATATCTTCGACGGTTTGCTGCGCCCGTTGGCCGGCACCGGCAGTCCTTATGTGTTGCCGGGCCTGCGCGCCGCGCCGCCTCTGTCCTTTGTATTTACTCCGACGGTCAAGCCGGGCAAGCGGCTGGAATCCGGCGCGGTGTTCGGCACCGCCGGCGCAGCGGCAAACGAAGCACGCTCGCAAAAGCTGTTGATCCCACCAAACCAGGGCGGCGAAGTCATACAGGTAGCTGCTGCCGGCAGCGTCGATGAGGATGCGCCGCTTCTCACGTTGCGCGGCGCAGAGGGAAAGGAATATACAGTGGCAATGCGCCACGACTGGCCGGTGCGCGCGCCGCGGCCCGTCATCGAACATCTCGCGAACGACAAGCCGCTGCTGACCGGTCAGCGCATCGTCGATTCCATTTTCCCGGTCGCGCTCGGCGGGCGCGCCGCCATCCCGGGCGGCTTCGGAACCGGCAAGACCATCCTGCTTGAAACGCTGGCCAAGTGGTGTACTGCCGATGTCATCGTTTATGTCGGCTGCGGCGAGCGTGGTAACGAGATCTCGGGCGTGCTCGAGGAGTTTCCCGAACTTGAGGACGCGCGCAGCGGACGCAAGCTGATGGAGCGCACAGTGATCATTGCCAATACCTCCAATATGCCGGTGTCGGCGCGCGAGGCGAGCATCTATACCGGTGTCACGGTGGCCGAATACTTCCGCGACCAAGGATTGCATGTTGCGCTCATGGCCGATTCCACCAGCCGCTGGGCCGAGGCGTTGCGCGAGGTGTCCGGGCGCCTCGGCGAATTGCCGGGCGAGGGCGCCTATCCGGCCTATCTCTCAAGCCGCTTGGCCGAGTTCTACGAACGCGCCGGACGCGTGACGACGCTCAGTCGTGCCGAGGGCTCGGTGACCATCATGGGCTCGATCAGTCCACCGTCGGGCGATTTTTCCGAGCCCGTCACCTCGCACACCAAACGCTATATTCGCAGCTTCTGGGCGCTTGACGTGAAGCGCGCCCAAGCGCGCTTTTATCCCGCCATCCATCCGTTGCAGTCGTACTCCGAAGATGTCGGTCCGCTTGGCGCCTGGTGGCAGGCAACGGGAAACGCGCGCTGGCCCGAGCTGCGCCGGCGTTTCTTGACATTGCTTGAAGACCAGGCGCGTCTCGATCGCATGGCGCGCATTATCGGCAAGGACGCCATGCCTCCACGTCAGCAGGTGGTGCTTGCCTGTGCCGAACTGGTCAACGAGGCATTCTTGCGCCAGTCGGCGTATTCGCCGAGCGACCGTTATTGTTCGCCCGAACGACAAACGGCGATGATGAAATTGTTGGCTCGTTTTATTGAGCAGGCCGAGGCCGCCGTGGCCGAGGGAATGGATCCAGGCGCGCTCGCGCGTCTGCCGGTCTATCGCAAGCTCGTGCGTATGGGCGAAGACCTGCCGGAAGAGGCGCTCGAAAAGTACGAGCAGCTTGCGACCGAACTGGAACAGGCATTTACCCGGGTAAGTAAGGCCGATGCGCACGCAGCTGATCGCTGAGTCGGCGGCCACCCGTCTGGAAGGCCCACTGCTCTTTCTCAAGCGCACGGTCGAGGCTGCGCTCAATGAGGCGGTCGAAGTCATCGGCGTAGACGGTCGCGCACGCCTCGGACGCGTGGCCACGCTTGATGAACAGCACATGGTAATCGAGGTGCTGGAGAGTACGAGTGGGCTCGCCCTGGCGCAGACGCGGGTGCGCTTCTTCGGTGAGCCGCTGCACTTCGCGGTCGGTCCCGGCGTTCTCGGGCGCGTGTTCAACGGCGTCGGGCAAGCGATCGACGGTGGCCCGCCAATCGCCGCTGTCCGGCGTCTGCGCATCGAGGGGCTGCCGATGAATCCGGTCGAGCGTAACACACCCCGCGATTTCATCGAGACCGGTATCTCCACGATCGATCTCATGAACTCGCTCGTGCGAGGACAGAAGCTGCCGCTGTTCTCCGGTGGCGGTCTGCCGCACGATCGCATGGCGGCGCAAATCGCGATCAACGCCCACCTGCGACGTGCAGAGACGCATGAGTCTCGTGAACGACAGAATGCCGAGATCACTCCTGGTGAGCATGCGGAGCAATTTGCCATCGTTTTTGCCGGTATCGGTCTGCCATATGAAAGCGCGGATTACTTCCGGCGCACGCTCGAGGAATCTGGTGCGCTTACCCGCACGGCGCTATTTCTCAACCTGGCGTCGGATTCAAGCACCCAGCGCCTGCTCACGCCGCGCTTTGCCCTCACCGCCGCCGAATACCTCGCTTTCATGGAGGGCAAGCACGTACTTGCGATCCTGACCAACATGACCAATTATTGCGAGTCGCTGCGCGAGGTTTCCTCGAGCCACGGCGAGATCCCCTCGCGCAAGGGTTACCCGGGCTATCTTTATTCTGATCTTGCCACGCTGTACGAGCGTGCCGGGTGTTTGCGCGGTCATGCGGGTACGCTGACGCAGCTGCCGATCCTCACAATGCCGGCGGACGACATTGGTCACCCGATTCCGGATCTCTCGGGCTACATTACCGAAGGGCAGATCGTCATCGACCGCGAGCTTGATCGCCGCGGCATCTACCCGCCGGTCAAGGTGCTTCCCTCGCTCTCGCGGTTGATGAAGGACGGCACTGGCGAGAAATACACCCATCCTGATCATCCTGCGCTCGCCTCGCAACTCTTCGCCGCTTATGCGCGCGCCGCGCAGGTACGCATCCTCGCCGGCGTGGTGGGTGAGGAGGGCCTGGCCGAGGCAGACAGGCAATACCTCGAGTTCGGGCGTGAGTTTGAAGAGCAGCTGGTAAATCAGGCCGAGGCGCGCAGCCTCGAGGACAGCATGGCGATCGGCTGGCGCATTCTGCGTGCGTTCCCGCCGAGCGAGCTGACACGGCTGTCCGACGCGCAGATTCGCGCGCATATCACTGAGAAAAACGTATGAGCGAGATTACTCCGACACGGGCTGCCGTACTGGAACTCGCCGAGGAACGTCGTGCCATGCACGAAGGCTACGAGTTCCTTGACGAAAAGCGGCTGCTGCTGGCGGCGCAGATGTTACGCGAATTGCGCGCTTACGAGGCGGCATGGATCGTATTTCGCGAGGCCTTGCAAAACGCGGCGGTCGCGCTGCGAGCGGCGGTCACGCACCACGGTTTACATGGCGTTCAGGTCTATCCCGCGGCGGCGCTGGAGAACGCGGCGCTCACCATGCGCGAACAAAGCCTGCTGGGTGTGCACCTGCTCACGGCCTCTTTTGATGCATCCCTCGGGAAGACGGAGGTGGCGCTCAATCCATCTCCCGAGGCAGAACACTGTCGTCGGTTGTTTCTCGATACGCTGCAGCAGTCGGCCGCGCTCGCCGCGCACGCCTCCAATCTTGAGCGCCTGCGACATGAGTACCGGCGCACCGAACGACGCGCGCGCGCTCTCGAGGATGTGCTTATGCCCGAAATCGACGATACCATCAGGGAGCTTGAATCGCGGCTTGAGGAGATCGAGCAGGAAGAAGCGATCCGCGTACACCAGTTGTAGGGCGATTAGAAGCAATACTGGCCATGCGTGTTCGTCGGATGAGCAGGCTCACCTGCCTGATCGAATCCAAGATGGTGAAGGGCGTCTGCCCGAGGAACAGCACAAGACCCGGAAACACGTCAATGCCCTCAAGTACAGGGTAATTCCGCGTTCCTCGCTGCCATCCGTGAGATATCGTCTGCGCTCGAGGAAAAGGAGCGCAACACGCTCTTTCAGGCCAAGGTATTGCAAGAGCAGGGCTGGATGCCTGAGACGGGCGCGGCCGGAAACACTTTTGATACTTGTCATTTGTTTTTCATCACAGAAATGTGTAAATAAGAATAGAAAATTGATCAATTATCGAACAGGAGATGAATAATGTTGCACAAGACAGTGATACTAACTGTTCTGACGGCGTTTCTGGCTTTGAGCGCCGGCTGCACCCGAGAAGTCAGTTTCAAAAAGGACGTCTTCCCGATCCTGAGCGAGAATTGCCTGGCCTGTCATAAAGCCG
Organism: Gammaproteobacteria bacterium; assembly: GCA_029863005.1. Lineage (GTDB taxonomy): Bacteria > Pseudomonadota > Gammaproteobacteria > Acidiferrobacterales > Sulfurifustaceae > Sulfuricaulis. The sequence continues at coordinate 9,022 of JAOTWF010000009.1, forward strand.
GCGGCGAGGGCCTTGCCAAAACCGGGCTCAATATGGAGAACTACGAAGGCCTGATGAAGGGCACCAAGTTTGGCCCGATTGTCGTTGCCGGTTCCGCCGTCAGCAGCACGCTGGTTTTGCTGGTGGAGCGCCAGGCGCATCCCAGTATTAACATGCCCAAGGGCCAGCCTCCCATAGCGGCTGGTAAGATCAAGCTTATCCGGCAGTGGATAGATCAGGGCGCCAAGAACAACTGAACTGAACGGGAGAATGTGTGAAACGCCGCTGCGACTGGGCTGCCGACGGCGGAACGCTCTACAGGAAATATCACGACGGTGAATGGGGCGTGCCGGTTCACCATGACCGCAAGCTCTTTGAATTCCTGATTCTGGAAGGCGCACAGGCGGGATTGAGCTGGTCAACAATCCTCAACAAGCGCGTGCATTACCGCAAGGTCTATGACAATTTCGATGCGCACAAGATAGCGCGTTACAATGCCACTAAGATTCGGCGGCTCTTGAACGATCCGGGAATCGTGCGCAATCGCCTTAAAATCCGCGCTTCCATCCTGAACGCCCAGGCGTTTCTGCGGGTCCAGCAGGAATTTGGCAGCTTCGATCGCTATCTCTGGCAATTCGTTGGCGGACGACCTAAGCAAAATCGACGTCGGCGGCTCAAGGATATTCCTGCGCAGACAAAAGAATCGAATATCATGAGCAAGGAGTTGAAAAAGCGGGGATTCAAGTTCGTGGGTTCCACGATTTGCTACGCCTTCATGCAGGCCGTGGGCATGGTTAACGATCATACCGTGGATTGCTTCCGATACCGAAAGCTGGCGGGACGCCGACGTGGCTGAACGCAAGCGCGCTTTAACCTGTCATTGGGTGTTGACGACATTGTTTGTTGTCGCCCTCGTAAGCGGCGCTTGTTCGTCCGACCGCGACAATCCCGAGAAGCAGGTGCGTTCGCTGCTGGCGCAGGGAGAAACGGCTGCCGAACAAAAACAAGCCGGGACCTTGCGACAGATGATTTCGGAGAAGTACTCCGACAGCCAGGGTCAGGATAAAAAGGCCATCGAGTCCACACTGCGTTATTATTTGCTTCGCCATCAAACCATTCACCTGTTCACACGCATCCGCGAAATTGCTTTTCCCGCCCCCGATCTTGCCCATGTGGACATGATGGTGGCGATGGCCGGTCAGCCAATTGCCAATGTCGGCGAGCTCGAACGTTTGCAAGCTGACCTGCATCGATTCGAGATCAACTTGGTACGCGAGCAGGGTGAATGGAAGGTGCTGCGAGCCGAGTGGAGACGCGCTGAAATCGGAGATTTTCTGTAAAAGGAATTAGCCCCAACCCGCTGCGGGAGCGTCACTACGGAAGTACAGAGCATGCATGATGTCAGCGGATGCCGTTTTGCCAAAATCGGACATTTTCGGCGTGGCGATTTGATGGGACAGAACTCAGTTATCCTGAATCTTGTCCTTCTTGATCATGGCGTAGGCCGAGTGATTGTGGATAGACTCGAAGTTTTCTGACTCCACCACATAACCGTCGATGCGTTCATCGGCATTCAGTTCTGCCGCGACGTCGCGCACCATGTCTTCCACGAATTTGGGATTCTCGTAGGCTTTTTCGGTGACGAATTTCTCGTCAGGGCGCTTCAGCAGGCCGTAGAGCTGGCAGCTCGCCTGAGTTTCCACCAGATCGATCAGGTCCTCGATCCAAACGAAGGTATTCGTGCGCACTGTCAGTGTCACGTGTGAGCGTTGATTATGGGCGCCGTATTGCGAGATTTCCTTGGAACAGGGGCACAGGCTCGTCACGGGCACCACCACCTTGATGGTCATTACGTCTTTATTACCCGAGATTTTGCCGATGAAGCTGACCTGGTAGTCCATCAGGCTCTTGACCCCGGAGATTGGCGCGGCCTTGTTGATGAAATAAGGGAAGCTCATCTCGATGTGGCCGGTGTCGGCTTCCAGGCGCTGGCGCATGTCCGCCAGCATTTCCTTGAAGGATTCAACCGAGATTTCCATGTCGTGGCTGTTCAGGATCTCCACGAACCGCGACATGTGGGTCCCCTTGAAGCGGTGCGGCAGTTCCACGTACATGTTAAAGCTCGCGATCGTATGCTGCACGCCCTGAGAGCGATCTTTCACCAGCACCGGGTGCCGGATGTCCTTGATGCCGACCTTGTCGATCGGCAAATGACGCAGATCCGGCGTGCTCTGCACGTCGGCAATTTCTTCCTCGGGCTCGGGCCGGCTTTTCAGTCTTGTCACCATGTCATTCTCTCTCTACCGCTCAAAGGGCGCCAATAATGGAATAGTTGAGTGATGCAGTCAAGTTTAGGCGGTCTCGCGCACAACCGAGGCGTCAGCCTTCACATGCCGCAGAATCGTGCGCCGGATTCCGGCCACGTCCAGCCCGCAACTTGCCAATTGGGAGCGGTGATCGCCGTGCTCGATAAAATGATCGGGCAAGCCAAGATTGACCACGCGAGTCATTATCCCTGCCGTCATGAGATATTCGTTCACCGCGCTGCCGGCACCCCCGGCGATGACGTTCTCTTCCAGCGTGATGAGCCATTCATGCGTGCGCGCCATTTGCTCGACTACTTCCTCGTCCAAAGGTTTTACGAATCGCATGTTGACAACGGTGGCGTCGAAGGCCTCGCCGGTCTCGAGGGCGGGCGCAAGCATGCTCCCAAACGCCAAGAGCGCTATGCGTTTTCCAGTGCGGCGGATCTCCGCCTTGCCGACCGGGAACGATTCCAACTCCGGGTCGATCGCGATGCCGGGGCCGGTACCGCGCGGATACCGCACGGACGCGGGTCCGTTCAACATGAAGCCGGTGGTGAGCAGGCGGCGACATTCGTTCTCGTCCGCGGGCGCCATGACCGTCATGTTCGGGAGGCAGCGCAGGTAGGAGTAATCGAAACTGCCGGCATGGGTCGCGCCGTCGGCGCCCACCAGTCCCGCGCGGTCAATGGCGAACAGCACCGGCAGATTCTGCAGGCAAATATCGTGAATCAGCTGGTCGTAACCGCGCTGGAGGAAGGTGGAGTAAATCGCGACCACCGGTTTCATGCCGTCACAGGCGAGCCCGGCGGCGAAAGTCAGGGCGTGTTGTTCAGCAATGCCAACGTCGAAATAGCGATTCGGGTAACGCTGCGAAAACGCCACCAGACCCGAACCCTCGCGCATGGCCGGTGTGACACCGACAAGACGCACATCGCGCGCGGCCATGTCGCACAACCAATCACCAAACACCTTCGTATACGTGGTCCCCGCTGGCTTTTTTTCCATTTTGCCGGTGGCGGGGTCGAAGGGTGTCACGCCATGGTACACACAGGGGTCGCCTTCGGCGGGTTCGTAACCCTTGCCCTTGCGCGTGACCACATGCAGGAAACGCGGACCTTTAAGATCGCGCAGATTTCTGAGCATGCGAATCAGCGCGTGCAGATTGTGCCCGTCCACGGGTCCGAAATAATTAAATCCCAGTTCCTCAAACAGCGTGCCCGGCATCACCATGCCTTTCATGTGTTCTTCCACGCGCTTAGCCAGTTCCCACACCGGTGGAATGGTGGAAAGCACAGTCTTTGATCCTTCGCGGATATGGGTATAGACCTTGCCCGAGAGAATGCGCGCAAGATAATTCGACATCGCGCCGACATTCGGCGAGATGGACATGTCGTTGTCATTCAGGATGACCAGCAAGTCGGCGTCCATGTTGCCGGCGTTGTTGAGCGCTTCGAAAGCCTGCCCCCCCGACAGCGCGCCATCGCCGATCACGGCCACCACCTGGCGTTCGACGCCGGTGCGCGCCGCCGCCACCGCCATGCCGAGCGCGGCGCTGATCGAGGTGCTCGAATGCCCGACGCCGAAGGCGTCGAATTCGCTTTCCTCTCGCCGGGGGAAACCGGAAATCCCCCCGGTCTGCCGCAGGGAGGCCATCCGTTCACGGCGCCCGGTCAATATCTTGTGCGGATAAGTCTGGTGACCCACGTCCCACACCAGCCGATCGTCCGGCGTGTTGAAGGCATAATGCAGGGCGATGGTAAGTTCTACTGTCCCCAGACCCGCCGCGAGGTGGCCGCCGGTACGCGAGACGGAGTCGATCAGAAATGTGCGCATCTCCTGTGCCAGCGGGAGGAGATCCTCTTCCTTCAGGCGTCGCAGGTCGGCGGGACTGTTGATCGTCTCGAGGAGGGGTTTAGCGCGGGAGGATTTTTTGGTCATTGGCGGCGTTCGATGATGAATCCGGCCAGCTCGGCCAACAAAACGCCATTATCCCCCAAAGGCGCGAGGCTTTCGAGGGCCTGGGCATGCAATTCCTGAGCGCGGGCCTTGGCCCCCGGGAGTCCGAGCAACTGGGGATAGGTAAACTTACCCTTGGCATGGTCCATGCCGGGATTCTTGCCCAGAGTCTCTGCTTTGCCCTCCACGTCCAAAATATCGTCGGTGATCTGAAACGCCAGGCCGATGGCATGACTGAAGCTTTCCAGCGCCTCCAGCGCGCCGGTCTCCGGATTCTCGCGCGCCTGCGCACCGAGCAGGACGGAGGCTCGAATGAGTGCCCCGGTTTTGCGCAGATGCATGTCCTCGAGCTGCGTCAGGGTGAGCATCTTGCCGCCGGCGGCGAGATCGATCGCCTGTCCCCCGGCCATGCCGTGTGAGCCGGCCGCTTGCGCCAACAGTGTGATCATGCGCAGCCGTTGGGTATTGCTCACGCCCACTGCTGGATCGTTCGCCAGGATTTCAAAGGCGAGAGACTGGAGCGCGTCGCCGGCCAGCAGGGCCGTGGCTTCGTTATAGGCTTTGTGGCAGGTCGGTTTGCCACGGCGCAGATCATCATCGTCCATGCAGGGAAGATCGTCGTGCACCAGCGAATAGGCATGAATCATTTCGACCGCGCAGGCTGGAACGTCGAGTGCTTCATCCGGCGCGTTTACCGCCTGGCCGGCCGCGTAGACCAGGCTGGCGCGCACGCGCTTTCCGCCGCCCAGTGTGGCATAGCGCATTGCCTCGTGCAGATGGGATGACGGCTTGGTGACGGGCGGCAGGCGCACCTCGAGCGCGCGTTCCACGCGCTTCTGAAACTGCCGGAGCCGTTCGGGGTAAGCGGACAAGGCCACGTTACCTATCTTCGTTTTCGAGAGGCTCGGTGGTGAATTCACCATTTTTCTGAATGAGTTTTTCGACACGTTGTTCCGCCTCGCGCAGGCCCTGCTGGCAGGCGCGTGTCAGCTCGATGCCGCGTTGAAAGGATTTCAGGGATTCCTCCAGCGATTGCTCGCCGGCTTCCATTTTTTTCACAATTTTCTCCAGCTCCGCGAGGGCGACTTCAAAGTTGGGAGCGGGAGTGGATTTCTTGGCCACGGGGTCTCCAAAAGACATATGCCGACAAGGGTTAAGCTATCGCACAGCAGCCAATGGCGTCAATTCGATTAATCTTATTGGCACACAGGTTAACAGCGCGAAAAGGCGGGACGTCACGGGTCTGTATTGGCACGCCGTGTTGATGTTAATCAAGGCCATGACAGTCCCTGCCTGATACGAATAAACTTCACGCGTAGCGCTTCCAGGATAATCATCGGTATGAAACTTGTACGACGGGTCGGGCAATGGTTTTTCCTGCGCCTGGAAAACCTGTTCAATATTCTTTTCGGCGACCGGCTCAATCCCCTGTATCACTTGGGCGCCATCGCCTTTCTGATGACCTGGATTGCCGTGGTCAGCGGCGTATACCTGTACATTTTTTTTGATACCGGTGTGAAAGAGGCCTATGCCTCTGTCGAGCGCATCACGCACGAGCACTGGTACATCGGCCAGATCATGCGCGGCCTGCACCGTTACGCCTCGGACGGCATGGTGCTGGCGATGGGGCTGCACATGCTGCGCCACTTCGTGTTCGATCATTATCGCGGCTTTCGCTGGTTCTCCTGGATCACCGGCATCTTCGTGATGTGGCTCGTCTATGCCTCGGGCATCAATGGATTCATGTTGCCGTGGGACCGGCTGGCGCAATTCGTCACCATCGCGACGGCGGAATGGCTCGACTGGTTGCCGATTATCTCCGAACCGATGGCGCGTAATTTCCTGATGGAAGGCAGCGTGAACGACCGGCTGTTCTCGCTGCTGGCCTTCATGCACATCGGCATTTCGCTGATCCTCTTGCTGGTACTGTGGGTCCATACGCAGCGCGTGACCAAGGCGCAAACCAATCCGCCCCGATACCTCGCGCTGCCATTGCTGCTGGCACTGATCGTTCTCTCCCTTGTCTGGCCGGTGATGAGCCAGGGACCGGCAAATCTGGATACGCTGGTTACTACCCTCCAGCTCGACTGGTTTTACCTGCCGATCTTTCCGTTGATCTATGTCTGGTCGCCGAAGGAGGTGTGGTGGCTGGTCCTGGGCGGCACCGGCCTGCTGGCGCTCTTGCCCTGGTTGCCGCCGCCGCGACGTGCCGCCTCCAAGGGATTCCAACTCACCCTGCGTCCCGGTGATGAAACGGTGTCGGCAAGACCGGGAGAGACGATTCTGGAAGCCGGACTGCGCGGCGGGATCGCGCTGCCGTACGAGTGCCGCAGCGGCGGCTGTGGCGAGTGCAAGTGCACCGTGTTGCAGGGCAGCGTGGATCATGGTGCGTATCAGTCGGGAGTGTTGACGGAGGCGGAGCGCCACGCGGGCAAAGTGTTGATGTGCTGCGCCACGCCCTTGTCTGATCTCGATCTCGAATGCGAAAACATCGGTGTCGTGCGTGACATTCCGATCCGCACCTTCATGGCGCGCGTGCAGAAGCTGGAACGCCTGACGGAAGACGTCATGCGCGTGATGCTTAAATCACTCGATCCGGAACCGGTGCGGTTCCATGCCGGGCAATACATCAATATCGTGCTGGAGGAGCGCGAGCGGCGCGCGTTTTCCTTCGCCACCGCGCCGCATGAGGCGGAGTTGATCGAGCTGCACATCAAACTGATACCCGGCGGCGCGTTCACGACTTATGTCTTCAATGCCATGAAGGAGGGCGACATCCTGCGCTGCGAGGGACCGCTGGGTTCATTCTATCTGCGCGAGGACAGCGAGCGGCCGATCATTTTCGTCGCCGGTTCCACCGGCTTCGCCCCGGTCAAGAGCATGCTGGAGCACGCATTTCACACCGGCCACTGGCGGAAGATGCATCTCTACTGGGGCGTTAAATCGGTCAGCGATTTTTACATGAAGGACCTGCCTGAACGCTGGGCGCGTGAACACGATAATTTCAAATTCGTTCCGGTGCTGTCCGAACCCTCACCGGGGGACAATTGGACCGGGCGCACGGGGACGGTGCACGAAGCCATTTTGCAGGATTTCCCGAACATGCAGGGCTGTGAGGTCTATGCCTGCGGGTCGGTGAGCATGGTCGAGACGGCGCACTCCGCGTTCCTGCAGAAGGGCATGGCGGAAGACCGCTGCTTCTCCGATGCCTTCAATTTTGCGCCGCATATCAAGGGGCAGGGTGGGGAGGTAATATAGACAAAATCAAACTAGAGTCATCATTCTGGCCATGGGCCGCTGGCCCGCGAGCCTTAATTCAGGAATTTGTGAAACGGGATGCAGGCTTTCGCCGGCATGACAACACTTCGAGGAATCAAATCTTCCAGGACGTTAATCCCGCGACGGGATGCGGTAGAGATAGATCGCCAGCGCCACGCCGAACAGCACGAGGACAACTTGCAGCTCCGCATGCGGCACGAAGTATACCACTGACACGGCAAGCGTGGTGGCCATGGTAATGATGGCAACCCACTTTGTGCGGCGCGGTATGCTGCGGTGCTGCTGCCACTCGCGGACCGTGGCGCCAAACACCCGGTGATTGAGCAGCCACCGGTAGAAGCGTTCCGAGGAACGCGCGAAGCAGGCGGCCGCCAGCAGCATGAACGGTGTGGTTGGCAGCACCGGCAGGAAAATTCCTGCCACCCCGAGCGCGACGAATCCAAGACCCAGCAAAAAGAATACCAGGCGCACCTCGCGCCGGTGGTGTTGGCGTGCCGGTGTTTGCTGTGAGTGACTCATGCACATGCTCGAAGATGCTTGTGACAGGTGCCGGGATGGCCTCTCGAAGACAATAACAGGTCGGAGATTTGGTACAAACAAAAACCCCTGACCGGAAGTGGTCAGGGGTTTATGGTTGGTGGAGGTGGCGAGAATCGAACTCGCGTCCGCAAGCCCTACATCTATGGTTCTACATGCGTAGTCTGTCTTTGATTTGACTCAGCGTGTTCCGGCAGACAGGACCACTGCTGAGCTGAGCCTGCTTGAATTTAACGCTTGCTCAACAGGCACGAGCCGGCGCGATCCCGTGTAATCGACCTTTCCATCCCAGCCCACGGGCGAAACTCGGGCGGAAAGGTTAGCGGGGATTAAGCCGCTAAGGCGTAGTTGTCGTTGTTGGCAACTATGTGTTTGCCGCTGGATTTACGAGGAGATCGGCACCTCGGCATGCCCCAGAGGTTTCGTGACCCACGTCGAAACCAGGTCACCCCCGGATACAAATAAAGTATAACGCAGAATATGGGGTGGTTTCAGCGGGATTTCAATGCCCGCTGCATTTCACGGTCGGATTCGCGTTTCTTGATGTCGGCGCGCTTGTCGTGGGCCTGTTTCCCTCGGGCGAGGCCGACTTCGAGCTTCGCGTGGCCGCGTTTCCAGTAAAGCCGCAGCGGGATGAGCGTGTAGCCCTTGCGCTCGGTGGCGCCGATCAGCTTGTTCAGTTCTCCGCGGTGCAGCAGAAGTTTGCGCGCGCGCACCGGATTCGCCTTGATGTGAGTGGAGGTGGACGTGAGCGGCGAGAAATGCGCACCGACGAGATAGGCCTCGCTGTTATCGATGATCACGTAGCCTTCCTTCAGCTGGGCGCGCCCGGCGCGCAGGCTTTTGACTTCCCAACCCTGCAACACGAGGCCAGCCTCGTATTTGTCCTCGATGAAATAATCGTGCCAGGCCTTGCGGTTCTGGGCGATGGCCGGACCGCGCGAATCTTTCTTTTTCTTGTTCATGGCCCCGACTTGATAGCAGGATGTCCGTTATTTGCACGAGTTGTTCTCAGACCCATACCCTGATTCGATTCCGGCCTTGGCCTATTCTCTATATACAAGGAATGAACACCATGGCGATGTGCGTGATGCGGTTTGTGGGTAGACGCCCCACACCGAGTATGCCACATTCTTGCCCGTCCGAGCGGAACGGGGGTTTTGCCAGGGTGACCGAAGCACGATGATCACAACTCACAAACATCCCGCGCGCCACAATCCTCTGCGGTCCGGAAGAAACACCGTCCATGAGCGGTGGTCTTCAACCGGAATCGTCGTGTTGGCCGCGGGCGGGGCGGCCATCGGTTTCAATAATTTCTGGTCGTTTCCCCAGCTGGCGGTTCAATACGGAGGCGGGGCATTTCTGATTGTCTATTTTCTGAGTTTGCTGTTGATCGGTCTTCCGCTGTTGATGGCGGAATTCGCTCTCGGCCGCAGCGGGCGCGCCTCCCCCATTGGCACTTTTCGGTACCTGACGCGACGTGCGCATGCCAACCCGTTATGGAAGCTCGTGGGATGGATGGGCGTCCTCAGCGTCTTTCTCATTCTTTCTTATTTGAGCGTCATCGCGGGGTGGGTGATTGCCTATCTCGTGCGGTCCGCCTTTGGTGTCTTTGCGGGCCTGACCGCGGACGGGATGAATGCGCAGTTCGCGCACATGGTCAGGGATCCCGAGCGCCAACTTTTCTGGCACACGCTGTTCATGATTGTGACCATGCTCATGGTGGCTCGCGGCGTGCGTCATGGCCTGGAAGCGGTCGTGCGCTATGCCGTGCCGCTGCTTTTGGGACTGCTGCTGGGGTTGACGATTTATGTCGCTACCACGGATGCTTTCAGGCACGCGACCACCGTGTTTTTCACACCGGATTTCGGGAAGCTTACTGGCATGGGCGTGCTGGCGGCCATGAGCCACGCCTTTTTCAGCCTGGGGTTGGGAGCCGGTGCCATGTTAATGTATGGCGCCTACCTCAGCGTCGAGGTACGGATACTGCGGCTCTCATTCAATGTCGTGGGCATTGACACCCTCACAAGCCTGGCGGTCACACTTGTCATTCTTTCGTTGCTCTCTGCAGGAAACGTGGAATTGTCCTCGGGTCCGAGCCTGGTGTTCCAGTCATTACCGCTGGCCTTTGACCACATTCCTTACGGACGCCTATTGATCGTCGTGTTCTTCGTGCTGCTGGTGATGGCCGCCCTGACCTCGGCGATCGCCTTGGCCGAGCCGGTCATGGTCTGGCTCAGCGAACAATTTGGCATGAGCCTGCGGCGGTCGGCACTCCTGTGCGGCCTCGGCGCCTGGTCACTGGGAGTGGCCACTATTTTGTCCTTTCATGACTGGGCGTTTTCTTTCAAGGTTTTTGGTGTCGTCAAGAAACTCGGTTTTTTTGACATCATGCAATTACTGACGGCGCATGTGCTGTTGCCGGTCTCGGGAATTCTGATGGCCTTCTTTGCCGGATGGGCGCTCAAGCCCGACATGCTGCGCGAGGTATTGCATCTTCGACCGGCTTGGTTATATTTCGTTTGGCTATGGTTAATACGCGTGGTGATCCCCGGATTGTTGTTGCTGGTCCTGATCAAGCTGCCTGAATTGTTCGCATGACGGCGATTCACCGCTCGGCACTGGTTCCCTACAGCGCGCGCGAAATGTTCGAGCTGGTCGCGGACATCCCCTCTTACCCGAAATTCCTGCCGTGGTGTGGCGGCGCGCGCATCCTCTCGGCGCAGGGGGACGAGGTGATCGCCGCCATAGATATCGCCTATGGCGGAGTCCAGAAAACCTTTGCCACACGAAATTTGCTTCAGGTCAACAAGATGATGGAGATCCGCTTGATCGAAGGCCCGTTCAGCTATCTCCAGGGATTCTGGCAATTCAAGGCGCTGGGGGACCATGACAGCAAGATATCGCTGGATCTCGAATTTGAAGTGGCTAACCGGGTTGTCAGCTTGGTATTGACGCCGGTTTTTTCAAGCATTGCGAATCAGCTGGTGGACCACTTCCACCAACGTGCCATCGCGTTGTACGGCCGCAAGGCGTGAAGAAGCGGGAAACTTGGCGGGTCGAGGTGGCCTATTCCAGCCCCTCGCGTCAAGAACTGATTGAGGTGCCAACACAACCCGACGCCACGGTCGAGCAAGTCATACGCGAATCCGGCATCCTCAAAACCTTTCCGGAAATTGATTTGTCGTGCCAACAAGTGGGAATTTACGGGGAGATCGCTTCGCTGCAAGACCCGGTCCATGACGGTGACCGTGTTGAAATTTACCGCGCTTTGCTGGCTGACCCGAAAGAGATTCGCAAGCGTCGTGCGAAACCCCGTACGGGGCGGAAAAAGAAATGATGCCTGGGGGATGAAAGCGTGAAGAGAAGATGATTCTGGCCGGTTACCCGATCTTCGGGCTAGCCAGCGGGAGACTTGCTCTCTGGATCTAGCGGTTTTTCGCTGTGTACCGACAGCAGGGAATCGTCCTTGAAGATAACCGTCAATCGCCGGGTCTGGCCGGTCTTTTCATTGCTGGGTCGAATGTAGGAGTAGTAGTCCCAGCGATCGGGATGAAAAGCGTCGGTGACGAGAGGCGTTCCCAGCACGAACCGGACCTGGCTGCGTGTCATCCCGGGCTTGAGCTTGTCGATCATCTCCTGGGTGACGACGTTGCCTTGCTGAACTTCAACCCTGTATACCGAGAGGCAGCCGGACAGTGCCGTTGTCAGAAAAAGAAATGACAGGAGCAGAATACGCATTTTTTGGAAATCGTTCGCCGGCTGATTTACACTGGCGCGATCATAACCTGAAGCCTTTTCCGGGTATACACCACGCTCAGGCCTTTATGAACGGGATATTCTCACGCATGCGAAACGTCGACACAGGTGGCGCTGAACTCAAGAAGGCCGGGCTCAAGGCGACGCTTCCGCGCCTTAAGATTCTCGGCATCCTTGAGGCCGCCGGCCACCCGCACATGACCGCCGAGGAGGTTTACAAGCAACTTCTGAGCATGGGGGAAGAGGTGGGGTTAGCAACGGTTTACCGCGTGCTGACCCAGTTCGAAGCCGCCGGTCTCGTGATCCGTCACAATTTCGAAGGCGGACGATCAGTTTTTGAAATCAACCAGGGCAGTCACCACGATCACATGGTCTGCCTCGAGTGCGGCGAGGTATTTGAGTTTTTCGATACCGCCATCGAGGAGCGCCAGCGCAAGATCGCGGAGAAAGCCGGCTTTCACATTGATGACCACTCGCTCTATCTTTACGGCATGTGCGAAGGCATGAGAAAGCACGGCAAGTGCTCGAAGAAATAAAGTCCGTAGCTAGGTGTCTTGTTTCAGTTCCAGCAGGACCGCGGTTTCATCGCAGTTGTTAAACTTGTAACATTTGACGCAAATCCCCCAGACCTTTTCAGGCAGAGTATCTTTCGCCACGGTCTTGAACCCCAATTTGTGGAAAAACGGTGCGACGTAAGTCAGCGCCATCAACCGCTTGAGACCGATAATCCGCGCCTCTTCGATCAGGCGTTCCACCAGCAGACGACCCAATCCCTGTCCTTTGAAGGCTTCGTCCACGACCAAGCTTCTGACTTCGCCCAGGCTTTCGGTGAAGATTTCCAGAGCGCCGCAGGCGGCGACCTTGCCATCCGTTTCGATGACAAAGAAATCGCGCAGGTGACGATAAAGCTCGTTCATGGTGCGCGGCAGGAGATTCCCCTGTGTCGCGTAAATTTCGAGCAGATGATGAACGTAGGGAACGTCGCCAATCGCCGCCGGTCGCACCGTCGGCATCGCGCGCACGGAAGCTCGTTTCGCGCCGGCGTGCAAGACGGTCCCGCCATTCATGGATTGCTTGATTGACATTTGTTGGCTCAGTTTACTCCGGCGCCGCGCACGACTCGCCACGGTCGCATCCCCATTACAAAATTATAGGGCCCCTGCTTCCTGCTCGCGTGCGCATCAGGCTGAGGCACGGGTAAGCATGTCCTTCGCATGCGCCAGAGTCTGTTTGCTGATTTCCACCCCGCCAATCATACGCGCGATTTCCAGGGTGCGCTCGCGCTCGGCGAGCGGCACGGCCTCAGCCAGCGTGTCCTTGCCCTCGGTCAGCTTGCGTACTTGCACGTGCTGCGTGCCCTGTGCCGCGACCTGGGCCAGGTGCGTGATGCAAAGCACTTGGCGTGACCGCCCGAGCGCGCGCAACTTGCGCCCCACGACCTCGGCCACGCTGCCCCCGATGCCAACGTCTACCTCATCGAAAATCAGCGTGGGGATGCGCCCAGAGCCGGCGGCCACGACCTGCAGCGCCAGGCTGATGCGCGACAGTTCGCCGCCCGAGGCGACCTTGGAGAGCGCCCGCACCGGCGTCCCGGGGTTGGCGCTGACCAGGAATTCCACGCGCTCAAGACCATAAGCCGAGGTTTCACCTTCCGGCAGGGAAGTCAGGTCGACTTGGAAACTCCCCCCGGGCATGCCGAGTTCCTGCATTTCGGTGGTGACCGCCTTTACCAATTTTTTCGCGGCGTGCTGTCGCAAACGGGATACGTCTGCGGCAATTTTGAGATAAGCCTTGTGTGCCTTTTCCAGATTCTCCTCAAGTTGGCTGAGGCTGGTGTCGAGATTCTCGATATCGTTCAATTCGGTGCGCAGGCGTTGATGACAGGCTGGAAGCTCCTCCGGAGGCAACTTGTGCTTGCGCGCAAGATCATGCACCGTCGAGAGCCGGCGCTCCACCGCTTGCAGGCGCGAGGGGTCGAGCTCCAGGTTCTCAAGATACTGGTTAAGGCGACTGCCCGCCTCGTCGATCTGGATCGATGCTTCATTCAGCAGGGAGGCGACCTCGCCAAGTTTGGCATCGAATTTTACGAGCGAATCGAGCCGGTTAATCGCGCGCGCCAATTGTTGCGATACCGTGGCCTCTTCGCCTTCTTGCAGGGTCTGGACCAGCGTTTGCACGCCTTCGATGAGCTCGGCGCCGTTGGCCAGGCGCGCGTGCTCTTCTTCAAGCGTGGGAATTTCCTCCGCCGTCAGCCCCAGCGCCTCCAGTTCCCGCACCTGGTAGCGCAAAAGTTCCATGCGCGCCTCGCGATCGGCCGATTGCTGCTTGAGGCTAGCCAGCCGCTCACGCAAGGATTCCATCTCCCGATAGTGATGGGTGAGCGTGGCCACGGTGTCTTCCAATTCGGCGTAATCATCCAGGATCTGTCGCTGGGAATCACGCCGCAGCAGCGATTGGTGCTCGTGCTGACCGTGGATATCCACAAGATGCTCGCCCAGTTCACGCAGCATCTGAATCGGCACCGGCCTGCCGTTGATGAATCCGCGCGAGGGTTTATCAATCTCGACCAGACGCCGCAGCACGCATTCCTGGTCGCCAAACAGGTCGTTTTCTTTGAGCCACTTCGCGGCGTCGTGCGAAGGTTTCAGGGAGAAAGTGGCCGTGACTTCGGTGCGTGGGCAGCCATGGCGGATCACCTGGACTTCGGCGCGCTCGCCCAGGACCAGCGCCAGGGCATCGATGAGAATGGACTTTCCCGCACCGGTTTCGCCGGTGAGTACCGTGAAACCCGGCTCGTACGACAGACTCAATTCGCGCACGATGGCGAAATCGCGGACGTAGAGCTGTGTCAGCATCAGAGTTTGCGACCCCAATGCAGCTTAATCCGCATCACTTCAAAATGGCTACGTCCCGAGGGGTGCAGCAGCTCGACTTCATGTTCGGCGCGCCGCACGTACACGCGGTCGCCGTCCTCGAGCATATAGGTGGATTGACCGTCGAAGGTGGCATGGGCGTGTTGGTCGCCGATGCGCGAGACGAGGATCTCCACGATGCTGTCGCTCGATACGATAATGGGCCGGTTGGAGAGCGTGTGCGGGCAGATGGGCACCACGGCGATGGCGTCGAGGGTGGGGTGCAGGATCGGCCCGCCCGACGAAAGCGCGTAGGCCGTGGATCCCGTGGGGCTCGCAACGATAATGCCATCACCGCGGATGCTGTGCACGAACTCACCGTCCAGGTAGGTTTCGAACTCGATCATGCGCGCGAGCTCACCCTTGCTGACGATCACGTCGTTGAACGCGCTCGCCGTGTGTACGATGCGTCCCTTACGCATGACCTCGGCATGCAGGAGCAGACGGCTTTCGGTCTGATAATCGCCATCGAGGATCTTGCCGATCTCCGTGGTCATGTGTTCGGCTTGAATGTCGGTGAGAAACCCCAGACGTCCGAGATTGACGCCGATCAGGGGTACATGGTGCGGAGCCATCTCGCGCGCCACATTGAGCAGTGTTCCGTCGCCGCCCACGACGATCGCCAGATTGATTTCGCTGCCGATACTGTTGCGGGCCCGCGTGGGCGACCTGGCGCCGGAAATGTGCTCGGCCGTCTCCTGATCCAGCAGGATCTTGAGCTTTCGTCCTAGCAGGAATTCTTCGAGCCGGTGAAGGTGTTCGCTCACGGCCTGATCCTGGTATTTACCGAAGAGACCGACGGTTTTGATTTTTTTGTCCATGCATGTATCCCGGAGTGGAACATTAAGCTAGCACGCACGGCCAGCCCGGCCAAACGCGATCAGGCGATATTTCGCGCGCGGCAGAATTTGTTGCGACCTGTGAAATCGTTTTTTTGTTTTGGTGGTCACGCTCTCGTTGATGGTCCGGGGCGCTTTTCCTCGTGACATTCTGATGCCGTTACCTCCGGTGAACGTGGCGGGAGTCAGGCCATTATTCCCCGGCTTGGCACTCAACGGCAGAGAGTGCTAAAGTTTGCACCAGAATAGAGGTTAATCATGAGTCTCGATGCACGCGCGGAAATATTGCTGAAAACCCTGATAGAGCGGTATATCGCTGAGGGTCAGCCCGTGGGTTCACGTACCTTGGCGCGCCAGGCGGGACTGGACCTGTCCTCGGCCACGGTGCGCAATGTCATGGCTGATCTCGAGGAACTGGGGCTGTTGCGTTCTCCACATACTTCGTCCGGGCGTATCCCGACGGAGCGTGGCTATCGGGTATTCGTCGACACCCTGATGCGGGTCAAGCCCCTTACTTTGGACGAGCTGCAAAAGCTCGAGCACGATTTACTCGCCAACCAGGACCCGCAACACCTCATCGAAAATGCCTCGCATCTACTCTCTGAGGTCTGCAAGCTGACTGGCATTGTCATGATGCCGCGGCGCGAGGACCAGCTGGCCTTCCGTCATATTGATTTTGTGAATCTGTCCGGCCACCGGGTGCTGGTCATCCTGGTGACACAGGACGCCCAGGTGCACAACCGCATCATCCAGGTGGACCGCGAGTATTCCCCCGCCGAGCTGGTGCAGTCGGCCAATTACTTCAATGAAACTTATGCCGGCGTGTCGATGGGCGACGTGAAACGCGCGCTCCTTAAGGAAATCCAGGAAGCCAGCGACGACATGCAGCGTATCATGCAGGTGGCGGCAAACATGGCGCGCGAGGCCCTGAGCAGCGAAGACCCCTCCGACGAGCTGGTAGTGAGAGGGGAGTCCAATCTCATGGACTTTCCCGAATTGGGTGACGTGCGCAAATTACGCAAATTGTTCGACGCCTTTAGTGCCAAGCGCGACCTGCTGCACCTTCTCGACCAGAGCATGCGCACCGGTGGCATCAAAATATTCATCGGCTCGGAATCGGGCTACGATGTGCTGGCCGATTGCAGCCTGGTCACCGCGCCTTACAGCGCAGACGGCCGGGTGGTGGGGACGCTTGGCGTGATCGGTCCCACGCGCATGGCCTATGAGCAGGTAATCTCGATCGTCGATATCACAGCACGTCTTTTGGGCGGCGCTCTGAGCAGCAACGAGCGCGCCGGCCGACTTGATTCCCCCAACCGTTAACCCCATACACCATGAGCGTATTTAGCGTGGAGGTTTACTCATGAGTCAGCACAAGGAGGCCCCGACGGATCCGGCGGCTGAAGACAGCGCCACGCCGGGACCGGAAGCGGATTCCTCGCCGAACCCCGAAGCACGTGCACCGCACGATCTTGAGCCGGCCACGGAAATTCAGCAATTGCAGGCGGAGTTGGAAAAAGCCCGTATGGAGGCAACAGAAAACCTGGACCGCTTTCTGCGTGCCAAGGCTGAAGCGGAAAATATGCGTAAACGTGGCGAGATGGACATGGCGGCCACGCGCAAATACGCGATCGAACGGTTTGCCTCCGAAATCGTCTCCGTGCGGGACAGCCTGGAGCTTGCCCGTATGGTGGAATTACCCCAGGACAGCCATCCCGCGGTACAGAAAATGCGCGAGGGTCTGGATTTGACCTTAAAGCTGATGGAAAGTGTGTTCCAAAAATTCGGTTTGATCCTGGTTGACCCGCAGGGGCAGAAATTCGATCCGGAACACCATCAGGCCATCAGCATGGTCGATTCCAATGAAGTCCCGCCGAATCACGTGGTCAGCGTGGTTCAGAAGGGACTTTTGCTGAATGACCGGTTGCTGCGACCGGCCATGGTGGTGGTGGCCCGTGGCGCCAGTGAGCCCGAAAACCCGGATAAAAAGGCTTGAAAAAGGCCTATTACAACCCCATTTTGGAAGATATATAACTGAGATCTATTGAGGCGATAACAATGGCAAAAATTATCGGTATTGACCTGGGCACGACCAACTCCTGCGTGGCCATCATGGAGGGAGACAAGGTCCGTGTGATCGAAAACAGCGAAGGCGATCGCACGACACCCTCGGTCGTGGCCTACACGGAGGATAACGAAGTCCTCGTGGGGCAAGTTGCCAAGCGCCAGGCCATCACCAATCCCGCGAATACCCTCTACGCTGTCAAGCGACTGATTGGGCGCAAGTACGAAGACGAAGTGGTGCAGCGCGACGTCAAGATGGTCCCCTACAAGATCGTGAAGGCCAAGAACGGTGACGCCTGGGTGGAAGCTAAGGGCAAGTCCATGGCCCCGCCGGAAATTTCCGCACGCGTGTTGCAGAAAATGAAAAAGACCGCCGAGGATTATCTCGGTGAGGAAGTGAAAGAGGCGGTCATCACCGTTCCGGCCTATTTCAACGATTCCCAGCGTCAGGCCACCAAGGATGCCGGAAAGATCGCCGGCCTGGAGGTCAAGCGCATCATCAACGAACCGACTGCCGCCGCCCTCGCTTTCGGCATGGACAAAAAGCCGGGCGATTCCAAGATTGCGGTCTACGACTTGGGTGGCGGGACTTTCGACATCTCCATCATTGAAATCGCCGAAGTTGACAAGGAACATCAATTCGAAGTGCTGTCCACCAACGGTGATACCTTCCTCGGGGGCGAGGACTTCGACAAGCGCATCATCGACTACCTGGCCGATGAATTCAAAAAGGACAATGGCGTTGACCTGCACAAAGACGCGCTCGCGCTGCAGCGCCTGAAAGATGCGGCCGAGAAGGCCAAAATCGAGCTGTCTTCGAGCCAGCAGACCGAGGTGAACCTGCCGTACATTACCGCGGATGCTTCGGGACCGAAGCATCTCAACATCAAGATCACGCGCGCCAAACTCGAATCGCTGGTCGAAGACTTGATTCAAAAAACCATGGAGCCGTGCAAGACCGCGCTCAAGGACGCCGGACTCAAGGCGGCCGACATCAACGATGTCATCCTCGTCGGCGGCCAGACACGCATGCCCAAGGTGCAGCAGGTGGTGAAGGATTTCTTCGGCAAGGAACCGCGCAAGGACGTCAATCCGGATGAGGCGGTTGCCGTCGGGGCGGCCATCCAGGGCGGTGTGTTGGGCGGCCAAGTGAAGGACGTGCTCCTCCTCGACGTGACCCCGCTGTCACTGGGAATCGAGACGCTGGGCGGCGTAATGACCAAGTTAATCCAGAAAAACACGACAATTCCGACCAAGGCCTCGCAGGTATTCTCCACGGCGGATGACAACCAGACGGCGGTCACCGTGCATGTCCTGCAGGGTGAGCGCGAAATGGCGGCGGGCAACAAGTCGCTCGGCCGGTTTGACCTAGCTGACATTCCAACGGCGCCGCGCGGCGTGCCACAGATCGAAGTAGCGTTCGACATTGACGCCAATGGCATCCTCCATGTATCGGCGAAAGACAAGGCCACGAACAAGGAAAACAAGATTGTTATCAAAGCCGGTTCGGGCCTGACCGAGGAGGAGATCCAGAAAATGGTCAAGGATGCCGAGGCGCATGCCGAGGAAGACCATAAGGCGCGCGAACTGGCCGAGGCGCGCAACCATGCCGACAGCCTGAGCCACAGCGTGCGCAAGTCCATGAAGGAAATGGGCGACAAGCTGGCTCCCGAGGAAAAAGACAAGATCGAGTCGGCCATCAAGAATCTGGAAGAGGCCGCGCGCACCGACGACAAGGACGACATCAAGAGCAAGACCGACGCCCTGACGGAGGCCTCGCACAAGCTGGCGGAACAGATGTACGCCAAAGCTAACGCCGAAGCGGGTGCCGCCACGGCGGGTGCCGCGGATAATGCCACCAAGAAGGAAGACGAAGACCATGCAAAGGAAAACGTGGTCGATGCCGAATTCGAGGAAGTGAAAGATAATAAGGACAAGAAGTAACTATCTCTTGTCCCGGCGCACAAGGGCACGGTGGGCGGTCTGCAGAGATTGACCACGGTGCCTTTATTGTTTGAAGTCCGTACAGACAGACAGGACAGGTAGCGGCATGACGAAACGGGATTACTACGAGGTACTCGGCGTCGCGCGCAACGCCTCGGAAGCGGATATCAAAAAGGCCTACCGGCGTCTGGCCATGAAGCATCACCCGGACCGCAATCCGGATGACAAGACCACGGAAGCCAAGTTCAAGGACGCGAAAGAGGCCTACGAGGTTCTCTCTGATGCCCAAAAGCGCGCAGCCTACGATCAGTTCGGACACGCCGGCGTCGATCCCGCGTCTGCCGCGGGCGCCGCCGGCGGTTTCTATTCCGCGGGTGGTGCGAATTTCGCGGACATTTTCGGTGACGTGTTTGGTGACATTTTCGGGGGTGGGCGTGCGCGCGGTGCGCAGGTTTTCCGTGGCGCCAATCTCCGATATAGCCTCGAACTTTCGCTGGAAGACGCTGTGCGTGGCGCCGAGGTGCGCATCCGTGTTCCGGCCATGGAGAAATGCGATGCCTGCCAAGGCAGTGGTGCCAAAGCCGGAACCTCCTCCACCGTCTGCCGCACCTGTGGCGGCCACGGCCAGGTCCGTATGCAGCAAGGATTCTTTTCGATCCAGCAGACCTGTCCGAAATGCCATGGCGCCGGCAAAGTCATCACCGATCCCTGCCCGACCTGTAACGGCGCTGGCCGGGTGCAACACACCAAGACGCTGTCGGTGAAGGTTCCCGCCGGCGTGGACGAGGGTGACCAGATCCGACTCGCGGGCGAAGGCGAGGCCGGCGAGAATGGTGGACCGCCAGGCGATCTTTTCGTGCAGATCCGACTCAAGCCCCATCCTCTGTTCAAGCGTGAACAGGACGATCTCTATTGCGAGATGCCCGTGAGTTTTGTCACCGCCGTGATGGGCGGCGAACTTGAAGTGCCGACGCTGGACGGACGCGCTTCCATCAAGATTCCCGCCGGTACGCAAAGTGAAAAACTGTTTCGCCTTCGGGGCAAGGGCGTGCGCAACGTCCGTAGCGGCCACACCGGCGATCTTTATTGTCGCATCGGTGTGGAAACGCCTGTGAACCTGACGGCCAAACAAAAAGAATTGCTGCAGGAATTTGACCGGATGATGAAGGAGGGGGGGACCCGCCATCATCCCCGCGAAGCCTCCTGGATCGACAAACTGAAGGGCCTGTTTGATTGATTCCACCGGCGGGTCCGCGGGTGACTCGCGACGGTCGCATCCCCATCGCTGCCGCGATGGGGCCCCTGCTTCCTGCTCGCGCCCGCACCCGCCACAGTCCGCGCGAAGCTTCCTGGATCGATATACTGAAGGGCCTGTTCGGCTGAATCAGGCTTCCAGAATTTACTGCACCGCTGTCTTAACCTGCATGGGTTTTTTACCATCCGGTTTATCGAATGGCATCCCCCGGTGAAATCATCTATTCTCTTCGGCAATCAAATTCCTGACTGGGAAGCAAGATGATCAACATCGCCGTCACCGGTGCCGCCGGGCGCATGGGGCGAACTCTGATAGAAGCCGTCGCGCGCGCCGAGGGCCTGCGTCTGAGTGCGGCCATCGAACGGGCCGGGAACGCGGCCATCCGCCAAGATGCAGGCGAGATGACCGGGGTGGGCAAGCTCGGCGTGATCGTTCGTGAGGGATTGGACGGCGCGGAATTCGACATATTGGTGGACTTTACCCGCCCGGAGGCCACACTCGCCCACCTCGATCACTGCCGCCAGCATAAAAGGAAAATGGTCATCGGCACTACCGGCTTTGATGATACCGGCAAGGGCCGGATCGTTGTAGCTGCCAAGGAAATCGCGATTGTTTTTGCGCCCAACATGAGCGTGGGGGTGAATCTCTGTTTCAATCTGCTCGAAACGGCCGCGCGCGTGCTGGGCGACGACGTGGACGTAGAGATTGTCGAAGCGCATCATCGCCACAAGGCTGACGCGCCATCGGGTACTGCCTTGCGCATGGGTGAATTGGTCGCGAAAGTCCTGAATCGCAATCTTAAGGAACACGGTGTCTTCGGCCGCCACGGCATCAGCGGCGAGCGTGCGCGCCAAACGATTGGTTTTTCCAGCATCCGTGCCGGCGATATTGTCGGCGATCACACTGTCTTGTTCGCCGGTGGTGGCGAGCGCGTGGAGATCACACATCGGGCCGAATCACGCATGACATTCGCCAGCGGCGCACTGCGCGCCGCGCGCTGGCTGGCTGACAAGAAGCACGGTCTCTATGATATGCAGGATGTTCTGGGTCTCCGATGAGCCTTGGTGACGCAGATGCAAAAAACTTTTCTGTATATAAGCTGCGCCATCCTGATGGCCGGCTGCGCGTCATCCGGCAGAAAAGCCCCTACGCTCAATCATAAGTCAGGCACGAATCAATCGCTGGTCGGGTGGATGCGGAATTCAAGAACATGCTCTTTCGCGGTGAGCGTTTCGGCCAGCCGCCGATAGTGGTCTCTTTCGTTTGACCGTATTGTCATCTGATATTCAAAAACCTTTCCTTCATCTGACTTTTGATAGCTCAGATTGGCCACTGAGAATCCGTGCCCGGTTATCAAGGCGCGCAGATCGGGCTCGGGCAGCAGGTCCTGGCTTTTGAAGCGGATATTGAGGCGTGCATAATACTGCGAAGGGATAATGGCCTCGATCCAGCGGAACAGCGATAGGGTGCCGAGCGTGAGCAGGGTCGCCACGATCGCGGGAAAATAAAAGCCAATGCCAAGCAGGATGCCGATCGAGGCAGTCATCCAGATAGAAGCCGCCGTCGTCAGGCCGCGCACCGTCAGCCCTTCCTTCATGATCACGCCGGCGCCAAGGAAACCGATGCCGGTCATGATGCCCTGCGCCATGCGCGTGGGGTCGACGCGTACCGTTTCCAGCGGAGCATTCGCCAGCAATTGCCACTGGTATACCGTGAGCAGCATCAACAGGCTGGAGGCGGTGCAGACAAGCGTGTGGGTGCGGAAACCGGCGGGACGCCCGTGGTAGGCGCGCTCCAAGCCGATCAGGCCGCCGGCCAGCACCGCCGCCCCCAGATGTATCAGAATGGTGAGGTATTCACTTTCCACGAGCGCAGTTTAGCCTTATTCCTAATTGCTGCCACCGGAGCGCCAACAGGTGTTCCACGATGGCAATCCCCTGTCGACCAACGTGCAGGGTTGCCTTTTCAGCCGCCCCGTCTCCACCGAAGACATCAGGCATCACTTGAATGCGATGGGAAGGCAAACGTCTCATATAAACATGGCGCCAACCTGGGAGTCGTGTCTCCCAGGCGGTATCGTTGATTCCACGCGAGCGGTCACGTAAAATTCCGTTTCAGCCGGAAACACCCTTATTCAGGCATTCAGGGCGGGAGAGAAGCACCAGCGAAATGGGCGCCTCTCCCGTTTTTGTGCGCCTGTGCGTCGTGAGGTTACTGGATTATGCCGTCTGCACTGCTTGCGCTGGAAGATGGCTCTCTGTTTTACGGGGAGTCCATCGGCGTTCCGGGGCAGGCCGTGGGTGAGGTGGTGTTCAACACCGCCATGACCGGTTACCAGGAAATCCTCACCGACCCTTCGTACGCGCGCCAGATCGTCACGCTCACGTATCCCCACATTGGCAACACCGGCGCCAATCCCGAAGACATGGAGTCAGGAAACGTGTACACCGCCGGTTTGGTGGTCCGTGATCTTCCGCCAATGCACAGCAACTTCCGAGCGGCCGAATCGCTTCCGGAGTTCATGCGTCGTTACAAACTGATCGGCATTGCCGGCATCGACACTCGACGTCTTACGCGCTTGTTGCGCGAGAAAGGCGCGCAGAATGGATGCATTCTTGCTATCGAAAAGGGTGGAAAAATTAACAAGAAAGAGGCGCTGAAGGCCGCGCGCGTCTTCCCGGGCCTTAAGGGGATGGATCTCGCCAAGGTGGTATCGACCCGCAAACCCTATTCCTGGGACGAGGGCCCGTGGCAACTGGGCAAGGGCCATGCGAAGCAGGTGAATACGCGGTTTCATGTCGTCGCCTATGACTACGGCATCAAGCGCAATATTCTGCGCATGCTCGCGGCGCGCGGGTGCCGTCTCTCGGTGGTACCGGCACAACTGTCTGCCGATGAAGTCTTGAAAATGAAACCGGACGGCGTGTTTCTCTCGAACGGTCCCGGTGATCCGGAACCCTGTGGATACGCCATCGAGGCGATCCAAAAAATTGTGGAAGCTGGTCTTCCGGTCTTCGGCATCTGCTTGGGTCACCAGCTTCTGGGGCTGGCCTCTGGAGCACGAACCGTCAAGATGAAATTCGGCCATCACGGGGCCAATCATCCGGTCATTGAGCTCGAAACCGGTCGTGTCATGATCACCAGCCAAAACCATGGATTTGCCGTGGACGAAGCCAAGCTGCCTGCCCATCTGCAGGTGACACATCGTTCGTTGTTCGACGGCACAGTGCAAGGGCTGAAACGTACCGACAAATCGGCCTTCTGTTTTCAAGGTCATCCCGAGGCCAGTCCCGGTCCCCATGATGTTTCACCGCTGTTCGACCGGTTTATCCAGATGATGGAAACGAATTCGTCACAAGATATGAAGAGCGAGAAAAAGAAAAATTCTTAAACACATTATGAAACGAATTAAAATAACAAATGCCAAAACGTGCTGACATAAAAAGTGTCCTCATTATCGGCGCGGGGCCGATCATCATCGGCCAGGGCTGTGAATTTGACTATTCCGGGGCGCAGGCCTGCAAGGCGCTGAAGGAAGAGGGGTATCGCGTCATCCTGGTCAATTCCAACCCGGCCACGATCATGACCGATCCGGAGATGGCCGATGCCACCTACATCGAACCCATCACCTGGCCGACGATTTCCAGGATCATCGAAAAAGAACGCCCGAGCGCGCTCCTGCCCACCATGGGTGGTCAGACGGCGCTCAATACGGCACTCGATCTCGCTCGCGAAGGCGTGCTGGAAAAATACGGCGTCGAGATGATTGGCGCCACGCGTGCCGCCATCGACAAGGCCGAGGACCGCGAGCTGTTCAAGAAAACAATGGAAGCCATCGGCCTGCAATGCGCGCGCGGCGCCATCGCCCACAGCATGGAAGAAGCGATGCAGGTTCAGGCCGCCATTGGCTTCCCGGTCATTATCCGCCCGTCCTTCACGCTGGGCGGGACGGGTGGCGGGATTGCTTACAACAAGGACGAATTCACGGCCATCTGCGAACGCGGACTAGACGCCTCGCCCACGCGCGAATTACTCATCGAGGAATCCATTATCGGTTGGAAAGAATTCGAGATGGAAGTGGTGCGCGACCGCAAGGACAACTGCATCATTATTTGTTCGATCGAGAATTTTGATCCCATGGGGGTGCACACCGGCGATTCCATCACGGTGGCGCCGGCGCAGACGCTCACTGACAAGGAATACCAGATCATGCGTGATGCCTCGATCGCCTGCCTGCGCGAAATCGGCGTGGACACAGGTGGGTCGAACGTGCAGTTCGCCATCAATCCCAAAGACGGACGCATGATCATCGTTGAAATGAATCCGCGCGTGTCGCGCTCCTCGGCGTTGGCCTCCAAGGCTACCGGTTTTCCAATCGCCAAGGTCGCCGCCAAGCTGGCGGTTGGCTATACGCTGGATGAACTGAAGAATGACATCACTGGCGGGAAAACTCCGGCCTCCTTCGAGCCCACGATTGATTACGTGGTGACGAAAATACCACGCTTCACCTTCGAGAAGTTTCCCAAGGCCGATCCCACGCTCACCACCCAAATGAAATCGGTGGGAGAGGCCATGGCCATCGGACGCACTTTCCAGGAGTCATTTCAGAAGGCACTGCGTTCTCTCGAAACCGGAAGCTACGGCCTCGAATCGCGACTTGATGTCACCGCGGACAAGGACGAGACGCGCAAACGCCTGTTGCTCGCGTTACGGGTGCCCGGATCGGAACGCGTTTGGCATCTTGCCGATGCCATGCGTTTTGGCATGACTCAGGAAGAAATATTCGATTTATGCCACATCGATCCCTGGTTCCTGGCGCAAATTGCCGACCTGGTTGAAACAGAGAAGACCATTGCAAAGTATGGCAGGAAGAAACCATCCGTCGATCTGCTGCGCGCCTGGAAGCGCAAGGGTTTTTCTGATCGTCGTCTGGCTCAATTGATGGGCGTGACGGAGAAAAAGGCACGTCAATGGCGCCATTCGGCCAAGGTAAGGCCGGTATACAAGCGGGTCGATTCCTGCGCTGCCGAATTTGCTTCCGCCACAGCCTACATGTATTCCACTTATGAAGAGGAATGCGAGGCCGAGCCTGAGAAAAAGAAAAAGATCATCGTGCTGGGCGGCGGTCCGAACCGCATCGGCCAGGGCATCGAGTTCGATTATTGCTGCGTACACGCCTCGTTCGCGCTGCGGGAGGACGGTTACCAGACCATCATGATCAATTGCAATCCGGAAACCGTGTCCACCGACTACGACACTTCCGATCGCCTGTACTTTGAGCCGCTGACGCTGGAAGACGTGCTTGAAATCATTCATTTGGAGAAACCCGAGGGCGTCATCGTGCAGTTCGGCGGCCAGACGCCGTTGAAGCTCGCCCGCGGGTTGGAGGCGGCCGGGGCGCCGATTATTGGGACCTCGCCAGACTCCATCGACGTGGCCGAAGATCGTGAGCGATTCCAGAAACTGATCAGGAAACTGAAGTTGTTGCAGCCGCCAAATGCCACCGCACGCACAGCACCCGAGGCGGTAAAGTTGGCCGACAAGATCGGCTACCCACTGGTGGTGCGCCCATCCTATGTTCTCGGCGGTCGCGCCATGGAAATCGTGCACGCGCGTGAGGATTTGGAGACCTACATGCGTCTCGCGGTTCGCGTTTCCGGGGATTCTCCGGTGCTGCTGGATCACTTTCTCAATGAAGCGACGGAAGTGGACGTCGATGCTGTATCCGACGGTAAGCAGGTCATCATCGGTGGCATCATGGAGCACATCGAGGAGGCCGGCGTGCATTCCGGCGATTCCGCCTGCTCGTTGCCGCCGTTTTCTCTGTCGAAAAAAATCCAGGATGAACTCCGTGGCCAGACAGAAAAAATGGCCAAGGCATTGAAGGTGGTCGGGCTCATGAACGTGCAATACGCCATCCAAAATGGCAAGATTTACGTGCTGGAAGTCAATCCACGTGCTTCGCGCACGGTGCCCTATGTCTCCAAGGCAACCGGTCGGCCGCTGGCCAAAATCGCGGCGCGTTGCATGGCGGGACAATCTTTGAAAAAACAGGGCGTGACGGGAGAGATCGTGCCCTCGTATTATTCTGTGAAAGAAGCGGTGTTTCCCTTTATTAAGTTCCCGGGCGTGGATACGATCCTCGGACCCGAGATGAAATCCACCGGCGAGGTCATGGGCGTCGGCCGCAGTTTCGGCGAGGCCTTCACCAAGTCCCAGATCGCGGCAGGTAGCCCGATTCCCAACAGTGGCCGCGTGTTCGTCAGCGTGCGTGATGCGGACCAGAAAGGAATTGTCGAAGTCGCGCGTTATTTCAGCGAACAGGGTTTCGAGATTATTGCCACTCGCGGAACGGCGGCGGTACTGGAAGCCGGCGGTGTAACGGCGCGGGGAGTAAGTAAATTGTCCGAGGGGCGTCCGAACATCATCGACATGATCATGAATGACGAGATTGATATAATCATCAACACGGTCTCAGACAAGCAGAGTCTCGCCGATTCCTATGCCATCCGGCGCGAGGCCTTGCAACACAAGGTAACCAATTACACCACGCTGGCCGCGGCCAGGGCGGCTTGCGAAGCGCACCGCGCTGCCGATCACATGCGCGTCAGCCGGTTGCAGGACCTGCACAAGGAGTTGGCATGAAAAAGACGCCCATGACCGTCGTGGGGGCGGAGAAGCTGAAGAACGAACTTCAACGTCTCAAGACCGTGGAACGACCACGCATCATCCAGGCGATTGCCGAAGCGCGTTCACACGGCGATCTTTCGGAAAATGCGGAATATCACGCCGCCAAGGAGCAGCAGGGATTCATGGAGGGCCGTATCGCCGAACTTGAACAGAAGCTGTCCACGGCGCAGATTATTGATCCCAAAACGGTCAATGCCAACGGTCGAGTGGTGTTCGGTGCCACGCTGAATCTCAAGGATGAGCAGGAGGGGCTCGAAGTCACATACCAGATCGTCGGTGATCACGAAGCCGATATTGCGCTGGGAATGATATCCATAAGTTCTCCCATCGCCCGTGCGCTGATCGGGAAGGAGTTGGGTGATGTCGTCGAAGTCCAAGTGCCCGGCGGTGTGCGCAGCTATGAAATCCTGGAAATCCGATATGTCTGATCATTTATTCTTTTCTCCTTCGACAGGAAGCGCGATACGTGGCTTATCGGCGCGCCGGTAAACCACCGCGATTCGCCCGATTTCCTGGATCGCTTCCGCCCCGGTGGCGTCACAGATCTGTAACAGCCATTCGTGCCGCCGTCCGCGTTCCACGCCTGGAAGGCGGATCTTGATTAATTCGTGAAAATCGAGCGCCTGCGAGATCTCCCGTATCAACGCCGGAGTCAGGCCGGCATTCCCTAGCTGCACCACGGGTTGACGATGGTGTGCCAGCGCTTTTAGATGTTTCCTCTGTTTCGTGGTCAATGACATATATAATGGTGGTTACGCACCGGTCCTCATGAATCGCCACATCTTACCGCCGCTCACCTCCCTCGTCGCCCCATGACCCGTACTCGGAGCAGCCAGCGCTGGCTGGCACGGAATGCCAAGGATCAATACGTCAAGCGCGCGCGCCAGGAGGGTGCACGCTCGCGAGCGATTTATAAGCTCGAAGAAATCGACCGCCGCGATCGCTTGCTCCGTCCTGGCATGACGGTCGTGGATTTGGGCGCCGCGCCAGGTGGCTGGTCGCAGTACGTTAATAGCCGCGTAGGCGACTCCGGCCGGGTGCTGGCTCTGGATATCCTGCCGATGCAACCAATTGTCGGTGTTGGTTTCATCGAGGGCGATTTCACGGAGCAGCCGGTGCTAGACTTGCTGATACAGCGACTGCACGGGGAAGCCGTCGATCTTGTAATCTCGGATATGGCCCCCAATATGACTGGGGTGGCATCGGTGGATCAATCTCGTGTAATGAATTTGGCGGAACTTGCCCTGGATTTTGCCGACAAAACGCTGAAGCCCGGAGGTTCCCTGTTAATTAAGACCTTTCAGGGCGCAGGGTTTAATGAGTTTCACGCGCAGATGCGCCGTCGTTTCGAGAAACTTGTATCGCGCAAGCCGTCGGCGTCGCGCGCCGAAAGCAAGGAAATATATCTATTGGGCAGAGGTTTTAAGCAGGCATGATCAAAATCGTTGTGTGCCGACAGACATCAGAGGAAAATGCGGATATTGAATGAAATGAAAGTTGTCGCGCCGTCCATGGCCGGTAAGGCAATTAATGTCTGTCACACGGTGTAATTCGTTGTTCCCTACTATTAAGTAAAGAGGCAAGAATTGAACAATCTCACCAAGAATCTGCTTTTGTGGCTCGTCATCGCTATCGTGCTGATGTCGGTGTTCAACAATTTTGGCAGTCGCCAGCAGGCGGCGCGTCCAATGGAATACTCCACTTTCATCCAGAAAGTGCGGCAGAACGATGTTGACCGCGTCACAATCCAGGGCCGCGAAATCATTGGCAAGCTCAAGAACAACGAATCCTTCACTACCTATTCGCCCGGTGACCCGGGCATGATCGGCGATTTGATCGATCACGGCGTGTCGTTCGAAGCCAAACCTCAGGAAGAACAGTCGCTGTTATTGACGATTTTCATCAACTGGTTCCCGCTGCTGCTGCTGGTGGGCGTGTGGGTGTTTTTCATGCGCCAGATGCAGGGTGGCATGGGCGGGAGAGGCGCCATGAGTTTCGGCAAAAGCAAGGCGCGCATGCTGTCCGAGGAGCAGAACAAGATCACCTTCGACGACGTGGCTGGCGTGGAAGAGGCGAAAGAAGAAGTGGGGGAACTCGTGGAATTCCTGCGGGATCCTTCCAAGTTCCAGAAACTGGGTGGCCGCATCCCCAAGGGCGTGCTCATGACGGGCTCGCCCGGGACCGGTAAAACCCTGCTGGCCAAAGCCATTGCTGGCGAGGCCAAGGTGCCGTTTTTCTCGATCTCTGGCTCCGATTTCGTCGAGATGTTTGTCGGCGTCGGCGCTTCTCGCGTGCGCGATATGTTCGAACAGGCCAAGAAGCACGCGCCCTGCATCATATTCATTGATGAAATCGACGCCGTCGGTCGTCAGCGCGGAGCGGGTCTGGGTGGCGGTCACGACGAGCGCGAGCAGACGTTAAACCAGTTGCTCGTCGAGATGGACGGTTTCGAGGGCACCGAGGGTGTGATTGTGATCGCCGCAACCAATCGCCCGGACGTGCTCGACCCCGCGTTGCTGCGTCCGGGTCGCTTCGACCGGCAGGTCTATGTACCGCTACCAGACATCCGCGGGCGCGAGCAGATTCTCAAAGTGCACATGCGCAAGGTGCCGGTGTCGGACGATGTCGACGCCAATATCCTGGCCCGTGGCACGCCTGGTTTTTCCGGCGCCGATCTGGCCAACCTGGTGAACGAGGCGGCCCTGTTCGCCGCGCGCGCCAACAAGCGCCTGGTGGACATGATTGATTTCGAGAAGGCGAAAGACAAGGTAGTCATGGGGGCCGAGCGCCGCTCCATTGTTATGCCGGAAAAAGAGCGCATGAACACCGCGTACCACGAGTCCGGCCACACGGTGGTGGCGAAGTCGCTCCCCAATACCGACCCAGTGCACAAGGTCACCATCATCCCGCGTGGACGCGCGCTTGGTGTCACCATGCAGCTGCCGACCGAAGACCGCTACAGTCATGACCGCGAAAGTCTGTTATCCACCATTTCAGTGCTGATGGGTGGGCGCATCGCGGAAGAGATTTTTATGAACCAGATGACCACCGGCGCAGCCAATGATTTCGAGCGCGCCACCGATCTCGCGCGCAACATGGTTATGCGTTGGGGCATGTCGGATGTACTCGGCACGCGCGTTTATGGCGACAACCAGAGCGAGGTGTTTTTGGGGCGCGATGTCATGACGCACAAGAACATGAGCAATGCCGTGGCCGAAATCGTCGACAAGGAGATCCGTCGCATCGTCGACGAACAATATACCCGGGCGCGTAATCTCATTAAGGAAAACCGCGACAAAGTCGAGAAGATGGCGAAAGCGCTGCTCGAATGGGAGACGCTGGAATCCGACCAGATCGATGACATCATGGCGGGGAAAGAACCACGTCCGCCGGCAGGTACGCCCAAGGGAGATGCCGGTACCCCCAAGAAACCAAGTGGCAAGTCGGTGAAGCCGCGTCTCGATTCACCCGCCGGCGAACACTGAGCCCGGATGACTGTCCTGGATTGCGCCGGGCGGCCGCTTGATCTGCGCCGTCCCGCGGTCATGGGGATTCTGAATGTCACCCCCGATTCCTTTTCGGACGGGGGTGTTTTTTTGTCCCCGGACAAAGGGATCGCCCGGGCTCTGCGTATGGCGGAGGAGGGTGCCGATATCATCGACATCGGCGGTGAATCCACTCGTCCCGGCGCGCAGCCGGTCTCAGATCAGGAAGAAATTGATCGTGTGCTCCCTGTAATAGAGGCTTTGCGTTCGCGGTTCTCGCTTCCCCTCTCCATTGACACTTCCAAGCCCGGAGTAATGCGGGCTGCTGTGGCGGCGGGCGCGGGATTCATTAACGACGTGCGTGCCTTGCGCGAACCCGGCACGCTGAAAGCCGCCGCCGAATTGGATGTCCCGGTTTGCCTCATGCACATGCAGGGAGAGCCGCGCACCATGCAGGAAAATCCACACTATGACGATGTCGTGGACGATGTCTGTACTTTCCTGAATGAAAGATTGCGGGCGGCGCAGACTCAAGGTATTCCCGCCAACCGACTCGTGATTGATCCCGGTTTCGGCTTCGGCAAAACACTGGAACATAATATAGAATTACTGCGTGGTCTCAAGAAGCTGCGAACCTTGGGTGCGCCAATGCTGGTGGGGCTTTCGCGTAAATCCATGATTGGCAAGGCGCTGGGAATACCCGTGGACCAGCGGTTGCATGCGAGTGTGGCGCTCGCCGTTATGGCTGTGCAAGAAGGCGCCCGTATCGTACGGGTGCACGATGTCGGTCCGACCGTTCAGGCGCTGCGTATGTGGGCGGCCGTTTATCCGCAAAGCGAGGATTCATAGAAAATGCAAATGAAACGCCGTTTTTTTGGCACCGATGGCATCCGCGGCAAGGTTGGCGAGGAGCCGATCACTCCCGAAACCGTGCTCAAGCTCGGTTGGGCCGCGGGTCGTGTGCTCGGACAAGGCTCGACGGATCATGAAGTTATCCTGATCGGCAAAGACACGCGCGTTTCCGGTTACCTGCTGGAATCCCTGCTCGAAGCCGGCCTCTCGGCCGCCGGCGTGGATATCCGCCTCCTCGGTCCGATGCCCACCCCCGCGATTGCTTACCTGACGCGCACCGCCCGTGCTCGCGCCGGTATCGTTATCTCGGCATCGCACAATCCCTTCGATGACAACGGGATCAAGTTTTTTTCGTCTGAGGGCACCAAGCTTCCGGATGACGTTGAGCTGGCAATCGAGGAGATGATGCGCCAACCGCTCACCACCGCCGGCCCGGAGGCGCTCGGCAAAGCCTGGCGCTACGAAGACGCAGGCGGTCGCTACATTGAATTCTGCAAAAGCACCTTCCCGCACAAGCTGAATCTTGACGGCCTGACCATCGTTGTGGATTGTGCCAACGGCGCGGCCTATAACATTGCGCCCCATGTGTTCAGCGAGCTGGGTGCCACGGTCATCCCCATCGCCAACGAACCCGACGGATTTAACATCAACCACCAATGCGGTTCTACTCACCCGCAATGGCTGTGCGAAACTGTCCTGAAAAACAAGGCAGATCTCGGAATCGCCCTCGACGGAGATGGCGACCGCGTCATCATGGTGGATGACAATGGCCATATCGTCGATGGCGATCGGATTCTTTACATACTCGCCCGGGAGCACCAGCGCAGCGGCCGGTTGCGCGGCGGTATTGTCGGCACATTAATGACTAACTTGGGCCTGGAGCATGCCCTGGGTGCGCTGGGTATTTCTTTCCGGCGCGCGGACGTCGGCGACCGCTATGTGATGAGCCTGCTCAATGAATTGGGCTGGGATCTGGGCGGGGAAACCTCGGGCCATATCATCTGTCTCGACCGCAGTATTACCGGCGATGGCATTATTGCCGCACTTCAAGTACTGCTCGCCATCGTGGAATCCGGCAAGCGTCTATCGCAGCTTCATGCCGGCCTCGAGATCTATCCCCAGCGCATGATCAATGTGCGCATGAACCACCGTTTCGACATCCAAGGATCCGCGCGCGTGCAACAAGCGGTCAAGCAGGTGGAAAAAGACCTGGCCGGCCAGGGGCGCGTGGTGCTGCGTGCCTCGGGCACCGAGCCTGTGATTCGTGTCATGGTCGAGGGCCGCGACGCCGCAGAAGTAGATCGTCTTTCGCGCCATCTTGCCGAGGCTGTAAAGAGCGCCTCAGAGGAAGCCGCATGATGCCGGGTCGCAGGGCTGTTGAGGGTTTTTGTCTGGCTAAATGCCGGTTTGTTTTATTACTGCTGCTTTCGCTCATTGCTTTGACGACACAGGCACAGAGTGGAGTGCCTCCACTGCTAACGGCGGCCGACAAGGGCAATGTGGCCGAGGTGCAAGCTTTGCTCGCCAAAGGCTCCAAGGTAAATACCCAGGACAACCGGGGACGCACAGCGCTGATGCTGGCGGCCGGACGCGGACATCGTGCGGTTGTCGATATCCTGCTTTCCGCCGGCGCGAATGTAGCAACGCGAGACAGTGATGGCGATACCGCTTTAAAATATGCCGCTTGGAATGACGATGTGGCTATTATCCAGTCGTTGATCGACAAGGGCGCGGATGTCAATGCCGTGAGTCATTTCAAGATATCGCCGCTGCGTGTCGCGGCGACCAGTGGCCATACGCAAGTGGTCAAGGTCCTGCTGAAACACGGTGCTGATCCCAACATCCGCGGAAAAGATGGCCTTACGGCGATTTCTTTTGCCAAGGCACGGGTACATGTCGAAATCGTGAATCTGTTGCGGGAGGCGGGTGCCGACGAATAGCAGGCGTTCCCCTAGCACTGTGTAGCCAGTCGTTTCATTCCCAATGAAATTGCATTCCGGGGCCGGCATCGGTAACATCGCGCCCGTTTTTCGGCTGATTCAAACGAATACGGGAGGTTAGATGGGCAAGCGCCGACCGCTGGTGGCGGGCAACTGGAAAATGAACGGCTCACGGAGCGAATCCGCGGCCCTGCTGGACGGGATCAAGAAAGGCGTGAGTAGCGCGTCCAAGGCAGAAGTGGCTGTATGTCCGCCGTATATTTTTATTTCGTTGGCTGCGAAAAAACTCTCTGGAAGTGCGGTGGCCTGGGGCGGACAGAATTTATCCGTACACAAGTCCGGGGCTTATACCGGCGAAATCTCCGGGGCAATGCTCAAGGATTACGGTTGCACTTATGTTATCGTCGGCCATTCCGAACGGCGAACGCTCTATGGCGAAAACGACGCCCTTGTAGCGGAAAAATATGGTGCGGCCCAGGCTGCCGGATTGATACCGATTCTGTGTATCGGTGAAACTTTGCATGAGCGGGAATCGGGTCAGACCGAAACGGTGGTGGCACGTCAGCTGGACGCCGTGTTGGACAAGCATGGGGTCGGCAGTTTCAGGAGCGCCGTGATGGCCTATGAACCCGTGTGGGCCATCGGTACCGGCAAGACGGCGACACCGGCACAGGCCCAAGAGGTGCACCGTTTCATCCGCCACCGGATGGAAGCCCAAGACAAGACTGTGGCGGAGAGCTTGCGTATTCTTTACGGCGGCAGCATGAAGGGCAGCAATGCCAGGGAACTGTTGGCTCAGGCAGATATCGACGGGGGGCTCATCGGTGGGGCGTCGCTCCAGGCAGAGGAATTCCTGACGATTTGCCGTGCCGCCGATTGAAAGTCGCTTTCGGAATACGGGTCAGCGACAATTGCACGTTCGCGCACGTTGGAGATAGTGGATGAGAGACATCGTACTGGTTATCGATATAATTTCGGCTGTGGCGCTGATCGCGCTGATCCTGTTGCAACAAGGAAAGGGCGCCGATATTGGTGCGGCCTTTGGCAGCGGCGCCTCACAAACACTGTTCGGCGCCCGCGGTTCGGCCAATTTTCTGACGCGTACCACGGCGATTCTGGGAGCGGTTTTCTTTTTTTCTAATCTCGGATTGGCCTGGTTGTATGCGCAACAGACCGTACCGTCAAGCGTCACCCGAAGCGTGGTCATCGAACAGCCGGTTAAGCCTGAAACGTCAGCACCGCCACCCGATGTTCCTGTTGTCCCCAAGACTCCGGAGGTACCGAAATAATCCGGAAGCCGGGACGCTTTTGTCTGTTGTGGGTCGGATGCGATCTGCCGAAGTGGTGAAATTGGTATACACGCTACCTTGAGGTGGTAGTGGCGAAAGCCGTGTGGGTTCGAGTCCCACCTTCGGCACCATTCGATGATTCATTCAGACACCGCGATACAGTCGAACAACTTCTGGGTCACGCGGCGTCAGTGTTAATAGGCATTTTTTATACCCCCAATAAAAACTTAACCCCTTGAAGCGTATCTGTTTGTAACCCTGCTGTTTGCTTGACATACTTTATAGCCAAAGCCTAGACTCGCCGGCACCTACAATTATTGGTCCGGCATGATTTTTTTGAAGAAAAGGTGATGCAGGAGACCAAATAATGTTGGTTTCGCAGTGCCGATTCAGTTATTCCATCTTCTTAAGATTGCCTGTTATAGCGGCGGCAAGGCGACTTAAGTGCAAGGCATTTCCCTGGTTATCAGGATCTGCACTTCGAAAGGACACATGCCGCCGCAATATTTGTGCGGATTGAAGTCCGCCAGCCAGTCTTTGGGGTTCATATGCTGCAAGCTTATCTCCCCATTTTGATTTTCATTGGCGTCGCCCTTGTTATGGGCGGTGTTATCATTTTGGCCGGGCGCATGCTCGGGCCAAATCGTCCCGACAGTGCGAAACTTTCCCCCTACGAGTGTGGTTTCGAGGCGTTCGAGGATACTCGCATGAAATTCGATGTGCGCTACTACCTCGTCGCCATTCTGTTCATTATTTTCGATCTGGAAATCGCCTTCCTGTTTCCCTGGGCGGTGGCGCTCCAGGAGATCGGGATGTTCGGCTTCCTTTCAATGATGGTGTTCCTGGGCATTCTCGTTGTCGGCTTCATCTACGAGTGGAAGAAAGGGGCATTGGAATGGGAGTAATGAATTTATGGGAATAGAAGGTGTCCTCGAAAAAGGCTGGGTCACCACGCAGGCGGACAAGCTCATCAATGCCGCGCGCACCGGTTCACTCTGGCCCATGACTTTTGGGCTGGCCTGCTGCGCGGTCGAGATGATGCATGCGGCGGCGGCACGCTACGACATGGATCGCTTTGGCATTGTTTTCCGGCCCAGCCCGCGGCAGTCGGATGTCATGATCGTAGCCGGAACACTGGTGAACAAGATGGCGCCGGCCCTGCGCAAGGTCTATGACCAGATGGCCGAGCCGCGCTGGGTAATTTCTATGGGTTCCTGCGCGAATGGCGGTGGTTATTATCATTATTCTTATGCCATCGTGCGCGGCTGCGACCGCATCGTGCCGGTGGATGTCTATGTGCCGGGCTGTCCGCCGACGGCCGAAGCCCTGTTGTACGGCATTATTCAGCTGCAAAACAAAATTCGCCGCACCAACACCATCGCCCGCTAACGGCCAATAGATCCGAACCATGACTGATTCGATTCAGGACCTTGCCGACCATGCTCGGGAATTGTTCGGTGGGGCGATCACGGATGTGCGCGAGTCGGCCGGCCAGCTCACCTTGGAACTACGGCGCGATGACATTCTCCCGGTTTGTACCCGACTGCGGGACGATTCCGCATTCGCCTTCGCCCAACTGATGGATCTGTGTGGCGTGGATTATCTCGATTACGGGAAGGAATCACCGGCAGGGTCGCGGTCAGGCCCGCGCTTTGCCGTGGTCTATCACTTGCTGTCATTGAAACACAATCGCCGGATCCGGTTGCGTGCCTGGCTGGATGAGGAAATGCCTCTGATTGCCTCCGTGACCCATATCTGGAATTCGGCCAACTGGTACGAGCGCGAGGCGTTCGATCTTTTCGGCATTGTGTTCGAGGGGCACCCGGACTTGCGCCGCATTCTCACCGATTACGGTTTTGTGGGGCATCCCTTCCGCAAGGACTTTCCGCTTATCGGCCAAGTCGAGATGCGTTACGACCCCGAAAAACAACGCGTCGTATACCAGCCGGTTTCGATCGAACCGCGCGTGCTGGTGCCGCGCGTGATTCGTGAAGAAGGTTTTGCGAAGGAATAAGGATGTTAGCCTCCACTGAAATTCATCGTGAAAGTAACAGATTTAACGTTACACAAAAGGCTGAACATCGTGGCTGAAATTCGGAATTACACGATGAATTTTGGGCCGCAGCATCCGGCGGCGCACGGCGTGCTGCGTCTAGTGCTGGAGCTTGACGGCGAAGTGGTGATGCGCGCCGATCCGCATGTCGGCCTGCTGCATCGCGCTACCGAAAAGCTGGCCGAGAGCAAACCGTACAACCAGTCGATCGGCTACATGGACCGTCTTGACTATGTTTCGATGATGTCCAACGAGCACGCCTACGTGCTCGCGATCGAGAAACTGCTGGGCATGGAGCCGCCGCTGCGTGCACAGTATATCCGGGTGATGTTTGACGAGATCACGCGTCTGCTCAATCACGTTTTCTGGATCGGTGCGCACGCTCTCGATATCGGCGCGATGACGGTGTTTCTGTACGCATTCCGCGAGCGCGAGGATCTGTTCGATATCTACGAGGCAGCAACCGGTGCGCGCATGCACGCAACCTATTACCGCCCCGGCGGCGTGTACCGCGACCTGCCTGATTCCATGCCGCAATACCTGCCCTCGAGGCTCCGCAGTGCCGAAGACCTCGAACGGCTCAACGCCAATCGCCAGGGTTCGCTGCTCGACTTCATCTGGGATTTCACGGAACGATTCCCGAAACACGTGGATGAGTATGAAACCCTGCTCACCAACAACCGCATCTGGAAGCAGCGTACCGTCGGCATCGGCGTGGTGTCGCCAGAGCGCGCCCTGCAGCTCGGCTTTACCGGTCCGATGCTGCGAGGCTCGGGGGTGGAGTGGGACCTGCGCAAAAAGCAGCCATACGAGGTCTATGACCGCCTTGAATTCGATATCCCGGTGGGCGTCAATGGCGACTGCTACGATCGTTATCTCGTCCGCGTAGAGGAGATGCGTCAAGCGAACAAGATCATTCGCCAGTGCGTGGAATGGCTGCGCCGGAACCCCGGGCCGGTGATGACCGACGATCACAAAGTCGCGCCGCCGAGACGCGAGGAAATGAAGGCGGACATGGAAGCACTGATCCATCACTTTAAGCTGTTCACCGAAGGTTACTGCATCCCGGCAGGCGAGGCGTACGCAGCGATCGAGCACCCGAAGGGCGAGTTTGGCGTGTACCTGATCTCGGACGGCGCCAACAAGCCGTACCGCGTGAAACTGCGTTCCGCCGGTTTCGCGCACCTCGCGGCAATGGACGAGATGGCGCGCGGCCACATGATCGCCGATGTGGTGGCGATCATCGGCACCATGGATATCGTGTTCGGGGAGATAGATCGATGATGCCGCAATCCCGGTCAGCCGCAAAGAACGCTCTCCTGTCGGAATTGTCGCGCGCCGAAATTGATCGCTGGATCGCCAAATATCCGCCCGATCAAAAACAGGCCACCGTCATGGCGGCGCTGCGCATTGTCCAGGATCAGAACGGCGGCTGGTTGACGGTTGAGCTGATCGAGGCCGTGGCGGAATACCTCGAGATGCCGTCGATTGCAGTCCACGAAGTCGCTACTTTTTACACGATGTACGATCTCAATCCCGTGGGGCGCCACAAGGTCTGCGTCTGCACCAATATTTCATGTCAGCTGAATGGTTCCAGCCGCATCATGAGTCACTTGCAGAAAAAACTTGGGGTGAAGGCTGGTGAAACCACGCCGGGCGGCAAGTTTACTCTGAAGGAAGTCGAATGCCTGGGCGCCTGCGGCGGTGCGCCCATGATGATGATCGGTAAAACCTATTTCGAGAATCTCACCCCCGAGAAAGTGGACGAGATTCTGGACAAGCTGGAGTAGCGCCGTGGCGAACGAACTTTGCTTCAGGAATCTTCATCTTGACCGGCCTTGGCGCCTTTCGGTGTACCAGGGGAGCGCTGGCTACGAGACGTGGAAAAATATTCTTAAGAACAAGACGCCACCGGAAAAAATCATCGACGAACTGAAAAAATCGGCGTTGCGTGGCCGTGGCGGCGCGGGTTTCTCCACCGGCCTGAAATGGTCTTTCATGCCGAGGAATTCACCGGGCCAGAAGTACATTGTGTGTAATTCTGACGAAGGTGAACCGGGCACATTCAAGGACCGCGATATTCTGCGATTCAATCCGCATTCCCTGATCGAGGGCATGGCCATCGCCGGTTACGCCATTGGCGCGACTGTCGGCTACAACTATATCCGCGGCGAATTCTGGGAGCCCTACGAGCGATTCGAGGCGGCGCTCGAGGAAGCCTATGCGGCGGGCCTGTTGGGCAAGAATATTCTGGGCTCTGGCGTGGATTTCGATCTCTACACGCACCTTGGTGCCGGGGCCTACATCTGCGGCGAGGAAACAGCGCTACTCGAGTCCATCGAGGGCAAGAAGGGCCAACCGCGCTTCAAACCACCGTTCCCGGCGAATTACGGTTTGTTCGGACGGCCCACCACTATTAATAATACCGAGACGCTGGCATCGGTCCCGGACATCATCAGGAACGGCGCTGACTGGTTTCTCAAGATCGGCAAGCCGAATAACGGCGGGCCCAAGCTTTTTTCTGTATCGGGTCACGTCAACAAGCCCGGCAACTATGAAATCCCGCTTGGCACGCCGTTTGCGAAACTGCTGGAAATGGCTGGCGGCGTTCGCCAGGGCCGCCACCTTAAGGCCGTGATTCCCGGCGGTTCTTCGGCCAATGTCCTGCCGGCCAGGGTCATGATGGAAGTCACCATGGATTATGACGCGCTCGCCAAGGCCGGTTCCATGCTCGGCTCGGGCGGCGTGATCGTGATGGACGACAGCACCTGTATGGTGCATGCACTGGCGCGTATCGCGCACTTCTATTATGAGGAATCCTGCGGTCAATGCACGCCATGCCGCGAAGGGACTGGCTGGATGTCGCGCGTGATCCATCGCATCGAGCAAGGACAAGGGAAACCCGAAGATCTCGACATGCTGACGGATATCGCCTCCAACATCGAGGGACGCACCATCTGCGCGCTCGGCGATGCCGCGGCCTGGCCGGTGAAAAGCTTCATCAAGCATTTCCGCAGCGAATTCGAGCATCACATCCAGCATGGCCAGTGTTTGCCGGGAACGCAGGGGAGCCGCGCATGAGCGTCAGCGCGGATAAAATGAAACCCCCGATCGCGCCCGACACGGTGACGATCGAAGTCGACGGCCGCAAGTTGCAGGCGCGCAAGGGTGATATGTTGATCAAAGTGACCGACGCCGCCGGGATTTACATCCCGCGCTTCTGTTACCACCACAAGCTCTCCGTGGCAGCCAACTGCCGCATGTGCCTGGTGGACGTGGAAAAGGTGCCCAAGCCCATGCCGGCCTGTGCCACGCCGGTCATGGACGGGATGGTGGTGCATACCCGTTCCGAAAAAGCTCGCACGGCACAGAAAGGCACTATGGAATTCCTGCTGATCAACCATCCGCTCGACTGCCCAATTTGCGACCAGGGCGGCGAGTGCGAGTTGCAGGATCTGGCGCTGGGATACGGCAAGAGCGCTTCGCGCTATACCGAAGTCAAACGTATCGTGAAGGACAGAGACATCGGTCCGCTGATCGCCACCGAAATGACGCGCTGCATCCATTGCACCCGTTGCGTGCGTTTCGGCCAGGAAATTGCCGGCGTGATGGAGTTCGGCGGCTTGGGGCGCGGCGAGCACATGGAGATTCGCACCTTCCTCAACCGCAGCGTGGACTCCGAACTGTCCGGCAATGTTATTGATCTCTGCCCGGTGGGCGCGCTGACTTCCAAGCCCTTTCGGTATACCGCGCGCACCTGGGAGCTTACGGATCATCCTTCAATCAGTCCGCACGATTGCGTAGGCGCCAACATCACCGTGCAGACACTGCACGGACGCGTGAAGCGCGTGTTACCGCGCGACAACGAGTCCGTCAACGAATGCTGGCTGGCGGACC
Source organism: Gammaproteobacteria bacterium (assembly GCA_029863005.1). GTDB lineage: Bacteria > Pseudomonadota > Gammaproteobacteria > Acidiferrobacterales > Sulfurifustaceae > Sulfuricaulis. Next base: position 50,058 of record JAOTWF010000009.1, read on the forward strand.
GTGATCGCTTTAGCTACGAGGCCCTGAACAGTGATGACCGCCTGCGCGTTCCGATGATCCGGCGCGGTACCGAATGGGAAGAAACCGACTGGCCCACGGCGCTCGAATACACCGCCGCGGGACTGCGAAAGGTGCTGGAAAGCCACGGGCCCGAAAGACTGGGCGCACTGGCCGCACCCATCTCCACGTCCGAAGAATTATATTTGCTGCAGAAATTCATGCGTGCGTTGGGCAGTGGCAATGTGGACCATCGCCTGCGCCAGATGGATTTCAGCGATGATGCGATGGCGCCGCTGTTTCCGTCGCTCGGACGACCTCTTGCCGAGTTGTCAAATCTCGATTCCGCGCTGCTGATTGGAGCCAACCCGCGCAAGGATCAGCCGCTGATCAATCTCCGGCTGCGCAAGTCTGCGCTCAAGGGTGCGAAAATATTCGCCGTCAATCCGCTCGATTACGACTTCAGCGACAAACTTGCGGGTAAACGTGTCTGCACACCGGTCCAGATGCTGCAATCGCTGGCGGGTGTCGTGAGTGCGCTCGGCGCATTGAAAAAATCTGCATTGCCCGCAGCCTTTACCGCACTCTTCGGCAGTATCAAGCCAGAAGCGTTGGAACAGGTCATGGCTCAAGCCCTGCTTCAGGGTGAGCGCGGTTCCGTTCTGCTGGGGACGTTTGCACTCAGCCATCCACAGTCAGCCAGCTTGCGCGCCCTGGCGCAGCTCATTGCCGAGCTGTCCGGGGCCCGGTTCGGCCAGCTCGCGGAGGCCAATGCCGCAGGTGCCTGGCTTGCCGGATGTGTCCCGCACCGCGGTCCGTCAGGCATGAACGCGAAGACGGGTCGCCATGCCCTGGATATGTTGCGCAAGCCACTCAACGCCTATCTGCTGTTTGGTATGGACCTGGAGTTCGACTGTCTGGACGGTTCTGCCGCCAACGCCATGAGCACGGCGGAATTCGTCGTCATGATGACAAGCTTCAAGCCATCGCCATATCGTACGCGCGCGGTGGAATATGCGGATGTGTGGCTGCCGCTCGCGCCTTTTACCGAGACCGACGGCACGTTCGTCAACGCCGAAGGACGTTCGCAGTCGTTCGCGGCGGCAGCAACCCCACTGGGCGATTCGCGGCCAGGTTGGAAAATTCTGCGCATGCTGGGGCACCTGATGGGGCTGACCGGATTCGAGCAGTCGCAAATCGAGGAAGTACGGCAGGAAATGAATCAGCCGACGGTCAATACCGCTTCCTCCCCGTTTTCCCTCCCGCCGGGAGATCCCACGATGACACCCGCGGCCGGTCAGCTCATGCGTCTGGCGGAAGTGCCCATGTATGCCATCGATCCCATCGTACGACGTGCGCCTTCGCTGCAACTCACTGCGGACAATCCGCCGCCATCGGCCCGACTGAATGCCGGACAGGCCGACAAACTCGGTTTTAAGGGTGGTGAAACTGTGCAGGTTGTCATGTCGCAAGGGGCGGCGCGTCTCGATCTGGTACTGGATGAACGCGTGCCGGATGGTTGTGTATTGGTTTTCGCCGGTCTTCCGGAGACGGCCATGCTCGGTGCACACGGACCGGCGACCCTGAAGGTGGTGTCATGATCCAATTCATGCTCGACATCTGGAATTTGTTTCCGGACTGGTCGCAGATAGCCATGATCAATATCGGCAAGATTGTCCTGATACTCGTACCGCTGCTGCTCTCCGTCGCGTATCTGACATATGCCGAACGCAAGATCATCGGCTACATGCAGGTGCGCATCGGCCCGAACCGTGTCGGCCCCAAGGGTTGGCTTCAGCCCATTGCCGATGCGGGAAAACTGCTGTTCAAGGAAATCATCATCCCGACCCAGGCCAGCCGTTACCTGTTCGTGTTCGCGCCGATATTGGCCTTTGCGCCGGCGTTGGCGGCCTGGGCGGTGATTCCCTTCACCGACAAAATGTGGCTGACGAACATCGATGCGGGTCTGCTGTATATTCTCGCACTTACGTCCATGACAGTTTATGGAGTTATCATCGCTGGCTGGGCATCGAATTCCAAATACGCCTTTCTCGGTAGTTTGCGTTCTGCGGCCCAGATCGTCGCGTATGAAATTGCGATGGGATTCGCGCTGGTGGGTGTGTTAATGGCGGCAGGCAGCCTGAACCTGCGCGAGATCGTGTTGGCCCAGAGCGGTGGTCCGCATCAATGGTATCTCCTACCGCTGTTTCCGCTGTTCTTGGTTTATCTTATCTCCGGCGTGGCAGAAACCAACCGTTCCCCGTTCGATGTGGCCGAGGGTGAATCCGAGATAGTCGCGGGTTTCCACGTGGAATATTCCGGCATGACTTTCGCGATTTTCTTTCTGGCCGAGTATGCCAACATGATCCTGATTTCGGCCCTGTGCGCGATCATGTTCCTCGGCGGCTGGCTGTCGCCGTTCGAGGGCATCCTGCCCGCCAAAATCTTGGCCGTGCCCGTCATCGGCACCGTACTCGGCAACGGAGTGCATTGGTTGCTACTCAAAATGAGCTTCATCCTGTTCTGTTTCCTATGGTTCCGCGCGACATTTCCACGGTATCGTTATGACCAGATCATGCGTCTCGGGTGGAAGGTGTTCATTCCGGTGACGCTGGTATGGATTGGCGTGATGGGTGGCGTCATGTTTCTCACGCCCTGGGGGTTTATCTTCCACTGAGTGGAAGAAGGGACAACCATGCTGAAGACCTTCAAACGTTATCTAGATACATTCCTGCTCTATGAGCTTCTCAAGGGACTCATGGTGACTGGGCGTCATCTGTTCATGCGCAAGTTCACGGTGCAGTACCCGGAGGAGAAGACGCCGATCAGCCCGCGTTTTCGGGGCTTGCATGCGCTGCGCCGTTATCCGAACGGCGAGGAACGCTGTATCGCCTGTAAACTGTGCGAGGCGGTTTGTCCAGCGGCGGCAATTACTATCGAATCGGAAGTGCGTGCCGACGGCACGCGCCGCACCACACGTTATGATATCGATCTCTTCAAGTGCATTTATTGCGGTTTCTGCGAGGAGTCCTGTCCCGTGGATTCCATCGTCGAAACCCGGTTTTTCGAGTTTCATTTCGAGAATCGCGGTGAGAATGTGATTCACAAGGAACAATTGCTTGCGATCGGCGACAAGTATGAAAAGCAGCTTGCTGAAGATCGTGCCATGGATGCGAAGTACCGTTAAGCGCCACAGAGGAAAAGTACTGGAAATATGACGTTCCTGCAGGGAGTTTTCTATTTTTTTGCCACCGTGCTGGTCTTCGCCGCGGCCATGGTCATCACCGTGCGCAATCCGGTGAAGGCGGCGCTGTTCCTGGTGCTCGCGTTTGTGAGCGCCGCCTGCTTGTGGGTGCTGCTGCAGGCGGAATTTCTCGCGATCGTGCTGGTGTTGGTGTACATCGGAGCGGTCATGGTGCTGTTCCTGTTCGTGGTCATGATGCTCGACATCAACCTCGTGCGTCTGCGCGAGGGTTTTGGCGAATATCTGCCGATCGGCGGGCTGGTGGCAGTGCTGCTGGTGCTGGAAATGGTCATCGTTCTGAGCACCGATCAATTCGGGCTGGAGCAAATGCCCGACCCAGGGGCACTTCCTGCGGATCACAGCAATACCCGGGCACTGGGACGCCTGCTCTACACGGTATACGCCTATCCGTTTGAGATCGCGGCCGGCATTTTGCTGGTGGCCATTGTTGCGGCAATCGCGCTGACCCTGCGCCGCCGCAAAGACAGCAAATACCAGGATCCGTCGTGGCAGATTAATATCGAACCGCGCGAGCGCGTGCGTGTCGTCAAAATGCCGTCGGAAAAGAAAAGCTGAGTGATGACCGGACCAAAAGGGGAAGGGAAACGATGATACCGTTGTCGCATTACCTGATACTCGGGGCCATCCTGTTTTCCCTTAGTGTCGTCGGCATTTTTCTCAATCGCAAGAATCTGGTCATCCTGCTGATGGCGATTGAATTGATGCTGCTCGCCGTGAACCTGAATTTCATAGCGTTTTCACATTACCTCGGCGATATCGCCGGCCAGGTTTTCGTGTTTTTCATCCTGACCGTGGCGGCGGCCGAGTCGGCCATCGGGCTGGCCATTCTGGTGGTGGTGTTCCGCAACCGCCAGACCATCAATGTCGAAGATCTGAGCAGCCTCAAGGGATAGAAGATGCAAGACACCGTTTCTTTTGAGCTGATCTACCTGGCGATTCCGCTGTCCTGCCTCGTGGGGGCGATATTGGCGGGTCTGTTTGGCTGGAAAATCGGACGTATCGGCGCGCATAGCGTAACGATCCTCGGTGTGGCGACTGCGTTCGCGCTGTCCGCTTTCGTGGTTCTGCCGGACGTGCTGGCAGGAAATACTTTTAACGGCCAAGTGTACACCTGGGGTGTTTCCGGCGGTATCCCGCTTGAAATCGGATTTTTGATCGACCCGTTGACAGCGCTCATGATGGTGGTCGTTACGTTTGTTTCGCTCATGGTGCATATCTACACCATCGGTTACATGCATGAAGACCCCGGTTATCAGCGCTTCTTCAGCTACATCGCGCTTTTCACCTTCTCGATGCTGATGTTGGTGATGTCGAACAATTTTCTCCAGCTATTCTTCGGCTGGGAGGCGGTGGGCCTGATGTCCTACCTGCTGATTGGCTTCTGGTACACGCGCGATTCGGCGACACACGCGCAGCTCAAGGCTTTCCTCGTCAATCGCGTCGGCGATCTGGGTTTCCTGCTCGGTATCGCGGCGATTTACATGACGTTCGGCACACTGGATTATGCCGCCGTGTTCGCCATCGCGCCACAAATGGCCGCGAAGACGATTCAGGTGCTGCCAGGCGTCGATTGGAGCATCGTGACGCTCATCTGTATCCTGCTGTTCATCGGCGCGATGGGAAAATCGGCACAAGCGCCGTTGCATGTGTGGTTGCCCGATTCCATGGAGGGTCCGACGCCGATCTCGGCCCTGATTCACGCGGCTACGATGGTAACAGCCGGTGTGTTCATGGTGGCGCGCATGTCGCCGCTTTATGAGCTGTCGGAAACGGCCTTGTCGGTGGTGCTTGTCATTGGGGCGATCACGGCGCTGTTCATGGCCTTCGTTGGAATAGTGCAGAACGACATCAAACGCGTCGTGGCCTATTCCACGCTGTCCCAGCTTGGCTACATGATGGTGGCGATGGGTGCGTCAGCCTACAGCGTCGGTATTTTCCACCTGATGACACATGCCTTCTTCAAGGCCTTGCTGTTCCTGGCCGCCGGCTCGGTGATTATTGCCCTGCATCACGAGCAAGACCTGCGCAAAATGGGAGGTCTCAAGCGCCGTATGCCGATAACTTTTATCACCACTTGGATCGGTGCGCTGGCACTTGCCGGAATTTTTCCTTTCGCCGGTTTCTTCTCCAAGGACATGATCATCGAAGCGGTTCATTATTCGCGTCTGCCGGGCAGCGGTTTCGCTTATTTCGCCGTGGTGTCGGGGGTTTTCGTCACCGCCTTTTACACCTTCCGCATGTTGTTCCTGACGTTCTACGGCAAGCCGCGCATGGACGAGCATACGCTCAAGCATGTGGAGGAATCTCCCTGGGTGGTGACAATTCCACTTATCCTGCTCGCGATACCATCGTTGATCGCCGGATTCGTGTTCATCGATCCGCTGGTATTCGGTCATTTCTTTGCCGACTCTCTCAAAGTTCTGCCAGCGCATGACGTCGTGAAGGATGTCACGAACCAATTTAGCGGCCTTGGTCCTTTCATCGCCCACGGCCTGCAATCGACGCCGTTCCTGCTCTCGGTGGCGGGCGTCGTCCTCGCCTGGATCATGTACGTCCGGTTGCCGCACCTGCCGGGCCGGGTGCGGGAAAAAGCCGGCGCTCTCTACACCCTGCTGTTACGCAAATACTTTGTCGATGAGTTTAACGAGTTTGTGTTCGCCGGCGGCGCGCGCATTATGGGCCGCCTGCTATGGAAAATCGGCGACGTGAAGCTTATTGATGGTCTTGCCGTAAACGGGACGGCGCGCGTGATCGGGTGGGTGTCCACAGTCATCCGCCACATCCAGTCCGGTTACGTGTATCACTACGCATTTGCGATGATCTTCGGGTTGTTTCTGCTGATCACCTTCTTTCTGCATCGCTGACCATGTTGGCCGATAATATCCTCAGTGCGGTGACTTGGCTGCCAATCTTCGGTGGCATTGCCGTGCTCTTCACCGGCAGCGATCGCCATGCCGATTACGCGCGTCAACTGAGTCTCGCGATTGCCGTTTTGACCTTCCTGGTCACTTTGCCGCTGTATGCCAATTTCAACAGCGGTACGCATGCCATGCAGTTTGTCGAGGACCATGCCTGGATAGAGGCCTTCAACATCCGTTATCGCCTTGGCATCGATGGCATCTCGCTGTGGCTGATCCTGCTGACGAGCTTTAGCACCGTGCTGGTCGTCATCTCTGCTTGGAAGGTGATTGAGAAGAAGGTGGCGCAGTACCACGCCGCGTTCTTGATGATGGAAGGCCTCATGATCGGCGTGTTCAGCGCGCTTGACGGCATCCTGTTTTATGTCTTCTGGGAGGCGATGCTGGTGCCGATGTTCATCATTATCGGCCTGTGGGGCGGGCCCAATCGTGTTTACGCCACGATCAAGTTTTTCCTTTATACCTTCCTGGGCTCGGTGTTGATGTTGGTGGCTTTTATTTATCTTTATTCTCAGTCCAACAGTTTCGATATTCTCGTCTGGCACGAGGCCAAACTGGGGCTCACCGCCCAAATACTTATTTTCTTCGCCTTCCTGGCGGCCTTTGCCGTGAAGGTGCCGATGTGGCCGGTGCACACTTGGCTGCCGGACGCGCATGTCGAGGCCCCCACAGGCGGGTCCGTCATTCTGGCCGCGATCATGCTGAAAATGGGCGCCTATGGATTTCTGCGCTTTTCTCTTCCTATTCTGCCGGATGCCTCACACGAGCTGGCCTGGCTCATGATCGCACTCTCGCTCATCGCCATTGTGTACATCGGCTTGGTGGCGCTGGTGCAGGAGGACATGAAAAAGCTTATCGCCTATTCCTCGGTCGCACACATGGGCTTCGTAACTCTCGGATTTTTCATTTTCAACACGCAGGGCATCGAGGGCGGCTTGGTGCAGATGATCTCGCATGGTTTCATTTCCGGCGCACTGTTTCTTTGCGTTGGCGTGCTGTATGACCGTCTTCATTCGCGCATGATCAAGGACTACGGTGGCGTGGCCAATCGCATGCCGGTGTTCGCCGCCTTCATGATGCTGTTTGCCATGGCCAACGCTGGATTGCCCGGTACCTCCGGTTTCGTGGGCGAACTGCTGGTGATCCTGGGCGCGTTCCAGGTTAACGTCTGGTACGCCTTGGCGGCGGCCACCACGCTTGTATTCGGCGCGGCCTATACGTTGTGGATGTACAAGCGGGTAATTTTCGGAGCAGTCGCCAACGATAAGGTCGCTGTGCTCATGGACGCCACCCCGCGCGAGGTCGTGTTTCTCTCGTTGCTGGCCTTGGCCGTGCTGGCAATGGGCTTGTGGCCGTACCCATTTCTTGATGCGATGCACGCGTCGGTTGAGCATCTGTTGCAACAAACCATGGTAACTAAATTGTGATCTGCAAATGAATTTCCTTATCCCAGACATAATGCCCGCCATGCCCGAGATATTCGTGTTCTCGATGGCCTGCGCAATCCTGGTGATAGACCTGTTCCTCTCGGACCGCCTGCGAGTGGTTTCTTATGGATTGGCGCAGGCGACGCTGGTGGGTGCTGCCCTGTTGACGTTGAAATTGCCGAGCACTACTCCGGTTTTCACCTTCAGCCACATGTTTGTCGCGGATCACCTGTCGGATTTGTTGAAGCTGGGGACATACGTTATCACTTTCTTTGTCTTCGCCTATTCGCGCGATTATCTGCGCGATCGCGGTATATTCCGGGGCGAGTATTTCGTCCTGGGACTGTTTGGTGTGGTAGGCATGATGGTCATGGCCTCGGCGAGTCATTTCCTGACCTTGTACCTGGGCCTCGAGCTGTTGTCGCTCTCGCTTTACGCAATGATCGCGTTCCAGCGCGATTCCGCTACGGCGACCGAAGCGGCGATGAAATATTTTGTGCTTGGGGCGATTGCGTCCGGCATGCTGCTCTATGGCATGTCCATGCTCTATGGCGCCACGGGCAGCCTTGAAATTGCCGCGGTTTCCAAAGCGATCGGAGAGATGTCACCGGACAACATTATTCTGATTTTCGGGCTGGTATTCGTCATTGCTGGAATTGCCTTCAAGATCGGGGCCGTGCCGTTCCACATGTGGGTACCCGATGTGTACCACGGCGCGCCCACGGCCGTGGCACTGTACGTGGGGACGGCCCCGAAACTCGCGTCCTTCGCGCTGTTCCTGCGCCTGCTGGTCAGTGGGCTCGAACCGCTAGCCGGTTCCTGGCAGTCCATGCTCATGATTATTGCTGTGCTGTCCATGGCAATCGGCAATATCATTGCCATCGCGCAGGACAACATCAAACGCATGCTGGCGTATTCCTCGATATCGCACATGGGTTTCTTCCTGCTTGGCATCCTCAGCGCTGAACCGAACGGCTACAGCTCCTCGCTCTTCTACATTCTCATCTACGCGGTGATGAGCGCCGGCGCTTTCGGCATGATTATCTTGCTGTCGCATGCAGGTTTCGAGGCCGAGAATCTTTCGGACTTCAAGGGGCTCAACCAACGCAGCCCGTGGCATGCGCTTCTCATGATGCTGCTCATGCTCTCAATGGCTGGCGTGCCGCCAACCGTGGGCTTCTACGCCAAGCTGCTGGTGATCCAGTCGATCATCAAGGTGGGCATGGTCCCGCTGGCCGTGGTGGCGGTGCTGTTCGCTGTCATCGGGGCCTACTATTATCTGCGCGTGATCAAGCTCATGTATTTCGACGACGCCACGGAGCAGGCCCCGATCCGCGCCGGCCGGGACGTGCAGGTGCTGATCAGTGTCAACGTGCTGCTGCTCATCGGTATCATGCCGTGGGTGGGGGTCATCATGGAACTCTGTCGGCAGGCTATCCTGACACTATCCTGATTCATAAATATTCCGGTTAATTTGAAAATCCTTATTCACCACTATCCTTTGGTCATTCTGATCACTTGCTTGATCGGTGCTCCAGCGGCGTATGCAGCTCAGACAGCCCCTTCCTCTCCGCTCACTTTGAGTGTCGGCGTGGAAAGCTTCCTTTGGAAAGAATACAGCGGTGGCCAGCGTCTGCTACGCGAATCGGGTCCGCGGCTGACGATTGGACTTACGCTAGATCATTTATTGCATGGCAATCTGGCCAAACCCTATGCCATGGAATTTCGAGGTTACGTGGGGTTCGTTGACTATAAGGGCCAAACCCAGGCAGGCGTTCCGGTGCAGACCGATGTTGATTATTTCGGCATCAGCGCCGAGGTCATGGGGGCTCACCCCCTGCGGGCAAATCCTGGCACGAACGTGATTTTCGGCTTAGGCGTGGATACCTGGATCCGAGATATACAGGATGGTATCGCCGCCAATGGCTCCCCCGCTTTTGGATACCAGGAAGATTATTTCATTCTCTATGGAAAGCTGGGACCAGGATTCCTGTTTCAGAGTGGGGCGAGACGATCTTTTCTGCAGTTTGGAATGAAATACCCGTTCTTCACATATGAGCGGGCGCATCTTTCAACTGTCGGTTTCGACGACGATGTGAATTTGAAACCCGGAAAGAAGATTTCCGGATTTGCCAAGTGGCAAATAATCGGGGGGAAGGAAAAAGGCAAATCGCGTTTTGGCGCGAGTATTTATTACGACAGCTATCGTTTCAGTACTTCCGACGCCAAAACGGTAACCGCGGGTGGAACCTTATTTAGCGTCCGCCAACCCGAGAGCCGTATGGACGTATTAGGGGCAAGTCTCGAATATTTTTTCTAGACTGGATTCCGCCGTACGTCAGAACGCCGGATACACCTTCATCTCGCTCAGAAACTTTTCCTCCGTTTGCACAATCACTTGTGTCGGCGCTGTCGTCTCTAGCGGGACAGGCTCAATA
>JAOTWF010000049.1 GCA_029863005.1 Gammaproteobacteria bacterium
ACGCGCCGGTTTAACCGCCGAGGATTCCGGTTCGATGCTGAAGGCATTCCCGATTTGTTCCAGAAAAGCTTTGCGTGACAGGCCGTTTAAATCCCGGATGACGCGGTTGTAATCCAATATCTGCATCTGGTTGTCAGGGAATATCACCGAAAGAAAATAATTCCAGGACTCGTTGCCGCTAGGCCGCGGACTTTTTTCGCGGCGCGCCGCCGCGACACGCGCGGCGGCCGCCGAGCGATGATGTCCGTCGGAGATGTACAGGGAATTCATAGCATCGAACAATCCGGTGATGGCGTCGATCTGATGCGCATCGCGCATGACCCATAACGTGTGTTGCACACCGTCGTCCGCGGTAATGTCCACGTCCGCCGTGCCGAGCGTGATCTTGTCTATGATCGCGTCCACGGCGGGTGATCGCCGGTAAGTCAGAAATACCGGGCCGGTCTGAGCGTTCAGCGCCTCGATCTGGTGCACGCGATCGTCTTCCTTGTCCGGACGGGTGAATTCATGTTTACGGATGCGGTTGGCATCGTAGGCTTCAATCGAAGCAGCCGCCACGATGCCGGTCTGGCGGTGTGTTCCCATGATCAGACGGTAGACGTAATAACCAGGCTTGGGATCACGCGCGAGCACGCCTTCCTTGATCATTTTCTGGAAGTTCTCTTTGCCCTTGGCATACACCGCCGGGCTGTGTGGGTCGGTGCCGATTGGAAGATCGATCTCAGGCTTGGAAATGTGCAGGAAGCTCCACGGCTTGTTCCCGGCGCGCAAGCGCGCTTCCTCCGTGTTGAGCACATCGTACGGCGGCGCAATCACCTCCGCGACTCGGCGGGAGACCGGACGCAAGCCGGCAAACGGACGGATCAGGGACATTCAAGCTCCGGACAGACAAAAAGAGGCGCACATTCAAAACCACTTGCCGGAAGAAATCAAACCGGATTTCATCTCTTTCTCAGTGGCAGAGACGATAGGGCTACGTTAGCATACGCGGCGTTTTCACATGGATGTCCCGGGCATTCGATGACCAAACCTTGCCGCCAATACCTTCCCCCCGAATGGGCGCCGCAGAGCGGCGTCATGCTCACGTGGCCGCACATGCACGGCGATTGGGCCAAACGTTTGAAGCAGGTTGAACCGGTTTTTGTCGAGATCGCAAAGCAGGTTAGCCTGCGGGAAAAAGTTCTGATTGCATGCTACGACCGCTCGCACCACGATCATGTCAGCAAGCGACTCGCCGAGGCAAGCATCAACATGGATCGGGTCATACTGCAAACAGTGCCTTCCAACGATACCTGGGCGCGCGATCACGGACCGCTCACGGTGATGTGCGCCCAAGAGGCCCTGTTGCTCGATTTCGGATTTAACGGCTGGGGCGGCAAATACGGCTTCGATCTCGACAACCAGATCACTCGCCGGCTATACGCCATGGATGTCTTTCAAGAAACACCGATGCAGACGGTCGAAATGATACTCGAGGGCGGGGCTATCGAGGTCGACGGCTCCGGAACCTTGCTCACCACGGCACGTTGCCTGCTCGCCCCTACACGCAATCCAGACATGACGCGAGAACAACTGGAGGAGCGCCTGAAAGACTTGCTTGGGCTCAATCGCATACTCTGGCTGCACCACGGCTATCTCGCCGGAGATGACACCGACAGCCATATCGACACGCTGGCGCGTTTCTGCGACAGCCGCACGATTGCCTACGTGCGCTGCGATGATCGTAGCGATGAACACTACGCAGAATTGAAGTCCATGGAGGATGAATTGAAAACGTTCCGGGCGGCGGACGGCAAGCCCTATCGCCTGGTACCGCTCCCCTGGCCACGCGCGAAGCTCGATGAAGATGGCAATCGCCTGCCCGCGACCTATGCCAACTTTCTTGTTATTAACGGGGCGGTCCTGGTTCCAACCTATGAAGATCCGGCAGACAGCGAGGCGCTGAGGCGCTTTGCGGAGTGCTTTCCGGTACGTGAGGTGGTTGCAATCAATTGTCTGCCGCTCATTTACCAGTTCGGCAGCCTGCATTGCGTGACCATGCAGTTGCCGGAGGGCGTGCTATAGGCAGGGGCTCGCTGGACACCCAAACAAAAACGGGAAGGTCATGGAGAACCTTCCCGTTTCTTCCGCACAGGAAGATATTTATCTTGCTGCCGGTGCTCCGGCACCTGCGTCTTTCTCTTTGCCTTTGGCTTTGGCTTTGCCCTTATCAGCAGCTTTACCGCCCTTTACTTCGATGCTGGTGGCGGTCATTTTATATTCCACCGTGACCTTGTCGCCCTTTTTAACATCACCCGTCACCTTGGTGCCAGCATCGCGGGCCATTTCCCATTTTTCCTTGCCCTTCTGCACCACGATTTTGCTGTCGGTCACTTCTTCCACTGGTCCGGTGACCTGGTAGGCCATGGCCAATGGACTGACCAATAACAAACTTGCGAGAACAATCAATTTGCGCTTCATGAATCAACTCCTAGTTAGTTAACGGGATGCGAACGATAGGGAATGGCGATGGTCGGTGTCAAGCATTAAACAAATACCCCACTGGAACATGTTAACATCGGGAACATGAATTCGACGCTCAAAATCGGCCTCGTGCAACAAATCTGCACAGAGGATCGTAAGCAGAACCTTAAGGCCTCCTTCACCGGCATCCGCGAAGCGGCCGGCCGCGGGGCGCAGCTTGTTCTGCTTCAGGAACTGCACACCGGGGTCTACTTCTGCCAGACCGAAGACACACGGCGCTTCGATCAGGCCGAAGCGATTCCGGGCCCGACCACGCAGGAACTGGGAAAGCTCGCCAAGGAGCTGGGCGTCGTGATCGTGGGCTCGCTGTTCGAGCGCCGCGCCCCCGGGGTCCATCACAATACCGCCGTGGTGCTGGAGTCGGATGGCCGCCTCATCGGCCAGTACCGCAAGATGCACATCCCCGATGACCCGGGTTATTGCGAAAAATTTTATTTCACCCCGGGCGATCAGGGATTCGCGCCCATCGTTACCTCCGCCGGTACGCTCGGGGTGTTGGTTTGCTGGGACCAGTGGTATCCGGAAGCGGCACGCCTGATGTCACTGCACGGGGCGGATATCCTGCTCTACCCCACCGCCATCGGCTGGGACCCGCGCGATGACGACTCCGAAAAAAATCGTCAGCGCGAAGCCTGGATTACCATCCAGCGGGCGCACGCGATCGCCAATGGTCTGCCGCTGGTGGCCTGCAACCGCGTCGGGCTGGAGCCGGATCCTTCCGGGCGAACTCCCGGAATACAATTCTGGGGTTCGAGTTTCATTGCCGGACCGCAAGGAGAATTTCTGGCGCAAGCGTCCGATGACAAGCCCGATGTGCTGGTGGCAGAGATCAACCGGAAACACTCGGAAGACGTACGCCGTATCTGGCCGTTCTTCCGCGACCGGCGCATTGACGCCTATCAGGACCTGCTCAAGCGTTACGGGAAATAATCTGGCGGCGAACTTCATTCGTCACACATACGAAATTACCGATGGCCAAACCTCTTCTGCTCCATTCTGCAGCTGAGCTGCTGGAACGCATCCTCGCCGGCAAAATGCCGGCTGACCGACAGATGGAAGGATATTTCCGGACACACCGGAATATGGGCGTGCGTGACCGCGGCTTCGTGGCGGAAACGGTTTACGGTTGCCTGCGCGAGAAGAAATGGCTTGAGCATATTGCCGAAAGCACTTTGCTCCTGGATATCGTCGCGGCCTATCTGCTGACCCACGGCTACAGCGCCCGCGCGCTCGAAGAAGCAGGTTTTCGCGGGGATGCCCGCGGTATGACCGAGCGCGCCCGCACGCTCGAGAAAAAAACACTGCCTTTCGAGACCCAGGTCAATCTGCCGGAATGGCTAACGACACAACTGCGCGCCGAGTATGGCGACGCCGAAACGCTCGCTATGTCCAAGGCTTTGAATCAACCCGCCCCGGTGGATATGCGCGTGAACACACTCAAGGCCAAACGCGAAGAGGTGCAGGCACGTCTAGCCCAAGAAGGATTCCCAGCCGAAATTACCCCTTACTCGCCCTCTGGCCTCAGGCGCCAGGAGCGCGCGCCGCTGTTCCATACCCGGTGTTTCAAGGAGGGGCTGTTCGAAGTACAGGATGAAGGCAGCCAGCTGCTGACATTGATGCTGGAACCGAAGCGCAATGAGATGGTGGTGGATTTCTGCGCCGGTGCCGGTGGCAAGACACTGCATATCGGCGCGCTCATGGCCAATACCGGCACGGTGTACGCCTTCGACGTGCTGGCCAAGCGGCTTGATCGGCTTAAGCCACGGCTACGAAGGGCGGGGCTCAATAACGTTCGCATGGTCACCATCAGCCACGAGCGCGACACGCGGGTGCAACGTTTGAAAGGGAAAATCGACCGGGTGCTGGTGGATGCTCCCTGCTCCGGTACCGGCACGCTTCGCCGCAATCCCGACATCAAGTGGCGTGAATTCGATCTGGATAACCTGACGGCTACGCAACAGCGCATCCTTACGGCCGCCGCCGGCCTGGTCAAGCCCGGCGGCCGGCTGGTGTATGCGACATGCAGTCTGTTAAAGAAGGAAAATCAGGATATCGTTGGAAAATTCTTGGCGGACCAACCGGAGTTTCACGTCATCCCGGTAAAAGAAATTCTGGAGCGGCGCCACATAGCGCTTTCCATGACAGATAACGCGCTCCATCTCTTTCCTCACTCGCATCATACTGACGGCTTTTTTGCCATCGCCATGGAGCGAAAACGGAAATAAGAGGGGCGCACGTCAGGACAGGGCGACGATGGCGGCACCCGACCCCGTTAATAAACGGGGCCTGACATCTATAATTAAAAAGCCGTCAGTGGGTGATCAGCGGGGGACGACGCGCGTGGCCTGCTTGCCTTTCGGTCCCTGCGTATGCTCAAACTCGACTTTCTGCCCCTCGTTCAAGCTTTTGTAGCCATCACCTTCGATGGTGGAAAAATGCACAAACACATCTTCACTTCCGTCGCTCGGGGTGATAAAGCCATAACCCTTCGCATTGTTAAACCACTTCACGGTACCCGTCTGCATACATCCCCCTTATTATTGAAAGCTGAAACCACCCGCCCTGCGGTGAGGCTGGTGTAAAAACATCCTACGTTAACTTTTCAGACAACACAATTCAGCCGGGAGCAGAGAAGCAGGACAGGGATGCACTGTCTTCAGATTGAAGGACGCCCCCGCGACGCGCACCGGCAGCTCTAAAGGGTCGTGTCGGCAAGATGTATTCGCCACAATTCCACAATTTAGAGAGGTTTCTTAATAACCTAATGATGTTTGAGAAAACGCTAATATTCCCCTCGCCGTCCCTGCGCCCGGTCACGCTTGCGGGAGGATCGATGTTTCTTGGCAGCCAAACGACGTTCTTTCACGGCCCGGCTGATACGCGTCGGCTTGCGTAGCTTAGGCACGCGGTTGAGTGTTCGCAATTTGTGCACAAGACGTTCAAACGCGACTTCGCGATTGCGGACTTGGGATCGGTTTTCCGTGGCCGTCACCACCACCCCCGAGGGCGCATGCGTCAGGCGCACCGCCGACTCCGTGCGATTGACATGCTGTCCACCGGGACCCGAGGCACGGTATGTATCCACGCGCACTTCACGTTCCAGCGTGGTCCGGTTTAACGAATAGGGTGGAAGTTTGGCCGGTTTCTGCCTCATGCCGTAATTGCACTTATCCCAATGAACGTAATTTCCCGTTTTAGTTGTTAAAATACGCGCCCCGGTACTGCACCCAAATAATAAAGGAATTGCAGCATGATCGTTATCCTCCAGCCCGATATTGACGAGAAGAGCCAGGAATACCGGCTGATCCTCGACTATCTGGCGCACAAACCGAATATCAAAACGCGCATCCACCAGGAGATCGGCAGCATTCGCACGCTCACCGAGATCTATCTCATCGGTGACACCATGTCGCTCGACAAGGCCGAGATCGAAAGCCTGCCGGGCGTCGAGCGCGTAGTGCGCATCTCGGAGGAATACCGCATCGTCGGGCGGCACCACGACGACACACGCGAGGTTGGTTTCGACTATAACGGAGTGCGTTTCGACCAGAGCAATCTCCATGTCTTTGCCGGCCTGTGTGCCGTTGACACGCGCGAGCATGTTGAAATGATGCTAAAGGCGCTGCGCGATAACGACCAGGTGTGCACCCGCATGGGCGCATACAAGCCGCGCACCAATCCGTATTCCTTTCAAGGCCATGGCAAGGATTGCCTGCCATGGGTATTCGAACTTGCGGGGAAATACGGCATCAAGGTAATCGCCATGGAAATCACCCACGATTCCCAATTGCGTGAAATTCAGGAAGCGCTGCATAAAACCGGCCACCCCACCGGGGTGATGGTGCAGATCGGCACACGCAATATCCAGAATTTCGAATTGCTGAAAATTGTCGGTCGCCAGCGCGAACTCCCAGTGCTGCTGAAGCGCGGCTTCGGGATCACACTGGAAGAATCACTCAACGCCGCCGAGTATCTCGCGAGCGAAGGCAACCGCCATATCGTATTCGGCCTGCGCGGGATGAAAACTAACATGGGTGATCCACACCGCAATTTTGTGGATTTTGCTCACGTACCGGTGGTCAAGCGTCTGACGCGCATGCCGGTGTGCATCGACCCGTCACACTCGGTCGGCACGCGTGACAATGCGCCTGACGGCATACTCGACATCGCGCATGTCACCGCGCAGGGCGTCATTGCCGGCGCCAACATGGTCCTGGTGGATTTCCATCCGGTGCCGACCAAAGCGCTGGTGGACGGCCCGCAGGCGCTACTGCTGGAAGAACTGCCGTATTTTCTGGAAGATGTGGCGATCGCGCGCGAGGCCTATGAAAAACGCCTGGCTTTGGTCCGGCGCTCAAAGAAAAGCTGATTCACGCTGCCCACGAAGGAAGAGGACGTCAGCTCCTGCTGCATCGTGTTTCTTAATTAATACGCGATCTCGTAGATCACGTCGATAATCACCCGTGTTTTGCGGTCCATCAGGACGATGTCCTGACCGACACGTACGCGTACGTGGGTGGAAGGTAACCGGGAAAGATTTTCCTCCAGATCATAAGGAAGCGGATCGCCACGCAACCCGGGAGGGAGCTTGTCGCGCTTGGCCAGTCCCGGGGGGAGGTTACCGTCACGTTTCGCCAGCCCCGGCGGCAGTCCTTTCTTTTTGTGATATGACTTTTTGTAGTAATTCTCGATGAGACTCCGGTCATGATCGCTGATGCGGACATCAATCACGCTGGTGTCGTCCTTGATCACCACGCGCCCGGACGTGGCGGAATATGACGCACAGCCACTCACCATCATAATGAGAAACAACGGGAGAAAATATCTATACACGATCGGATTCCTCGGAACACTGGATTAACCCTAGTATAGTACTTGGGACGCGAGATCTTTTTATTTCTTGCCGGGGTAATGTCGCAGGGTCTTTCCAACGTAGAGCTGACGCGGACGGTCGATCCCATGGGATTCGCCTTGCAATTCCAGCCAGTGACTGACCCAGCCGGCTGTGCGTGCCAAGGCAAACACGGCGGTGAACATGTTCATGGGAAAACCCATGGCGCGCAACAGAATCCCCGAGTAGAAATCCACGTTCGGATAAAGCTTGCGCTCAATGAAATACTCGTCCTTGAGGGCGATCTCCTCCAGCCGCATGGCGATTTCCAGCAGCGGGTCGTCCTTGCCCAAATGGGCCAGAACCTTTTTCGCCTGCTTCTGAATCACAAGCGAGCGCGGATCGAAATTCTTGTAGATACGATGGCCGAAACCCATGAGACGGAAGGAATCGTTCTTGTCCTTGGCGCGCTCGATGACCTTGGGAATGTTCTCGACGGTCCCGATTTCCATCAGCATCTTGAGCACGGCCTCGTTGGCGCCGCCATGCGCCGGTCCCCACAGCGAGGCGATCCCAGCGGCGATGCAGGCGAACGGATTGGCGCCGCTGGAGGCGGCCAGCCGAACCGTGGAAGTTGAGGCATTCTGCTCATGATCGGCGTGCAGGATCAGGATGACGTCGAGCGCGCGCGACAGCACCGGGTCCACGACGTATTCCCGGTTCGGGGCGCCGAACATCATTTGCAGGAAATTCGTGGCGTAGTCGAGCTTGTTGTTCGGATAGCGCTGCGGCCGGCCAATGGAATAGGTATAGCTGGCGGCGGCCAGCATCGGCATTTTGCCGATAAGCCGGATGGTGGCCAGCTCGCGGTCGTTGGCGTCGCGCATGTTCATGACATCGTGATAGAACGCCGACAACGCACCGACCACGCCGACCATGACCGCCATGGGATGGGCGTCACGGCGGAAACCACGGTAGAACGATAGGACCTGCTCGTGCAGGATGTTGTAGTAACCGAGCGCATCGTCAAATGTCTTGCGTTGCGAAGGCGTGGGCAAATCGCCGTGCATCAGCAGATAGGCGACTTCGATGAATTCGCTGCGCTCGGCCAGTTCCTCGATCGGATATCCGCGATAGAGCAGCATGCCCTTGTCGCCGTCCACGAAAGTGATGCTGCTCTTGCACGCGGCGGTGGAACGAAAACCGGGGTCGAAGGCCAGCAGACCGTTGCGTGCATACAGCGTTTGAATATCCACGGCACTGGGCCCCAATGTGCCATCCAGCACCGGCAAACTGTTCTCGTTACTCTCTTCCGAAATTACCGCGTTGACGTATTTGGTTCCCATGTCAGGCCTGTCTCATCGGTAGAATATGTAAGGATTGAGCATATCACAGCGACTGTCCAGCCCTGTCAATTCAGGGTCGTTCATGCACCCATTTAAGCACCGCTTCCTGTACCCGTTCTCCGGCAGGTGAATCGGCCTTGGGGTGATTATGCAGGGACACGACCACCACACGCCGTCCGGCGCGATCGAGAACGTACCCTCCGACACTGCGCACATCGCGCAGACTTCCGGTTTTAAGGTGCATCTGACCTTCAAATTCGGCGTTACTGAAACGCCGGCGCAACGTCCCATCCATGGCGGCGAGCGCCAGGGAAGAAATATATTCTGGCATGTAGGGGCTCTGCCATCCGGCCAGCAGCACCTGTGCCATATGGCGCGCGGTAATGGTTTCCGTACGTGAGAGACCCGCTCCGTTTTCCAGCACCAGTTCGGGAAAAAACAACTTGCGGCGCTTTAACCATTCGCGCACCGCGTGGATTCCCTTCTCCGTTGTTCCCGGCGAGCCGGCCTGCTCCGCTCCCAACGTGAGTAGCAATTGTCGGGTCATGACGTTGTTGCTGAATTTATTGACGGAACGAATGACATCACCCAGCGGCAATGACCAGGCAGTGTAATACAGGCTGGAATCCGCCGGCACCGTCCCCTCGCGCACGCCACCCTGAAACCGTCCGCCCTGTTGCGTCCACAGCGAGCGGAACAGGCCGAGAATGTATGGTGCGGGTTCTGAGACCACGCGGAACAATTCATGGCTGCCGCAGTCTGCGTCATAGCGTCCACTGAAAATCACCCGTGTACTGTCCGCCGACTGGCGCAGCTTCATCCCGAGCTTGTGCGCCCAGCCGCGACACGGGGCATCGCTCAGAACCATCCGATTATCCACTATGACATTGGCTAGCAACGGGTCGGCTATAATTTCCACGCGACTGGCCGAGGATTGGGGGATGAAGCGGAAATTCACCGCCTGGAAATTCACCAGCAAAGCTGCCGGCAATACGTTATAGGCGCGCAGCGGCTGATTGTCGAAATCGGCGGGATCGCCTGCCTCTGACGCGAAATAACTCTGGTCCAAGATCAGATCGCCATCAATAGTTTCGAGCCCCTCGGCGCGCAGGCCGCGCAGAAAGCGCCAGAAATGCTCTATCACGAGATAGGGATCGCCGTAACCTTTTATATATAGATCTCCGGCAAGGTGCCCGTCACGCACCGGTTGCGTGACGTACACTTCCGTTTTCCAGCGCCAGGCCGGGCCCAGTTCCTCAAGCGCCGCCAGTGTCGTGAGCAATTTGATCGTCGAGGCGGGAAGTCGCGGAACATCGGCCGAGACGGCGATCGCGGGATTGGCTTCGCCGATTTCATGCACGTAAAGACTGAAGCCGCGAGTCGGGAATCCGTTGTCCCGGAGTGCTGCCGTCACCGGCGCCGGGAGTGAATCAGCCCCGGGGGTTGCGCTGTGAGCCACCGGCAACCAAAACAGGCCCAGAAAGAGAATCGTCATCATCTTCATCGCCGCGGCATGACAACATGAATTCCTGAACCAGTCAAAAATGCCCTGTGGAAATCTATTGCCTTCTTTCGGTAAATAGCCGACGCTATCCCTGAATAAACCGGCATGTCACGAAATACCTCAAAGATTCTCATCCTGGGCCATGGCGAAATCGGCCGGGCGATGGAATACCTGCTGCAAAGCCACCACACGCTCACGATCTGGGAGCGCCATCCCAAGAGCACCCCGCCCATTGATCTTGAGTCGGCTTCAAGCCGGCAAGATGTCATCTTCTTCTGCCTCCCGGCCAGCCCGCACTTTGGTCTGGCCACACGGTTGCGAAAGCACCTCCGCCAGGACTGCCTGTGCGTCAGCGTCGCGAAGGGGCTCGACGACCAGGGCCGGACGGCGGCGCAAGCACTGGCCCAGGCGCTCGGACCGCAAGCCCTGATCGCCGTGCTCTACGGCCCAATGATCTCGGAAGAGATACGCGCCGGGTGCGTGGCCTTTGCCCAGGCGGGCACCGCCCAGACCGGAACGTATGCCCGGCTGCTTGAGCTTTTTGCCGGCGCCCCCCTTTACCTGGAACACACCACGGACATTGAGGGCATCTCCTGGGCGGCGGTCCTCAAAAACGTTTATGCCATCCTGTTTGGCGTAGCCGATGAGCTGGGGCTGGGCGATAACATGCGAGGGTATTTGGCCGCGGAAACCATGGCCGAGATGGAACGGATTGTCACCGGCCTCGGCGGTTCGGCGGGAGTGGTGCAGCGGCTTGCCGGCCTTGGCGATCTGATCACCACCGTCACCAGCAAAGGCTCCCACCATCACGAGCTCGGTCGGCGGCTGGTACGGGGTGAATTCGGCTCGCTTCAAGGAGAAGGCGTGCACACTTGGAAGATGATTCACGCCCACCGGCTGTTCGACCCGCGCCACCATCCCCTGTTAGATCTTGTCGGCAAGCTCCTCGCCGAGCCGGCCACAGCAAGGTCACTGATGAAAAACTTTCTCACCGAGACAAAGGGTGCATAAATTTTTTCTGAAACTTATCTTTCAAAGCGTACTGAATTAAGGGTAAAATGCCCATCCAGTTATGACATTTCCAATCATGTTCCGCCGGAATTGCCTGAACTGAACCCGCTACAGAAAGCGGCGGTACAGTACGTCAATGGCCCTCTGCTGGTGTTGGCCGGTGCGGGCAGCGGCAAGACCTCCGTCATCACTCACAAGATCTCCTGGTTGATCCGCGATTACGGGATCGCACCGCGACACATCGTCGCCGTCACTTTCTCCAACAAGGCCGCGCGCAGGATGAAGGCGCACGTGGCCGATCTCCAGAACGGCGATCACAGCAAAGATCTGCTTATCTCCACTTTTCACACGCTCGGACTGAATATCCTGCGTGATCATCTGGAAAAAATCGATTACCGCCCGGGTTTCTCGCTCTATGACAGCGAGGACAGCCAGGCCTTGCTCGCCAAGCTGCTGCGCGGCCAGTACAACGGCAAGAATAGCCCTGTTGAGGCCGTGCGCCATCAGATCTCGCTCTGGAAAAACAGCTTGGTGTCACCCGCCGAAGCACCGTTGGCCGCCGGCGGTGAATCCATCCAGGACGTCGCGGCGCGGATTTACGGCGAATACGAGCGCCATCTCCAGGCCTACAATGCCATGGACCTTGACGACCTGATTCTCAAACCAGTCCGGCTGCTCCAGGATTATACGGAGATACTGGAGCAATGGCGCCAGCAAGTACGCTACCTGCTAGTGGAGGAATTCCAGGAGTCAACGCTTTCCCAGTACGAGCTGGTGAAATTGCTTGCCGCGCATCGCGGCGCACTGACAGTGGCGGGCGATGACGACCAGTCCATTTGTGCCTCACGCGGTGCACACCCTGAGAATTTGAAGCAGCTGCAACTGGATTTTCCACAACTGAAGGTCATCAAGCTCGAGCAGAATTTTCGCTCGAGTGGAAGAATCCTGAAGGCTGCCAACGCCTTGATTGCTAATAATCCGCACATTTTCGAGAAGGCGCTGTGGTGCGACCGAGACTACGGCGAGCCGCTGCGCGTACTGCGCTCACGCAGCGACGAGCACGAGGCCGAACGGATCATTTCCGATTTGCTATACCACAAGTTCAAGCACAACACCGACTTCCGGGACTACGCCATTCTGTATCGGGAGAACAGCCAGTCACGCGTGCTCGAACGCGTGCTCTGTGAGCGACGCATCCCGTACTTCCTGAGCGGTGGAGCATCGTTCTTCGACAAGACCGAGATCAAGGATGTCATGGCGTACCTGCGGCTGCTTTGCAACCCGGGCGATGACAATGCCTTTCTGCGCGTCATCAACACACCGCGACGTGAAATCGACCCAACCACGCTGGATCTGCTAACCGCACACGCCGCCGAGTTGCACACAAGCCTGCTGCAAGCGTCCATGGACCCCGGAATCGACCGGCGGCTCACGGCACGCCAGGAAACGACTCTACGAGGTTTTACGCACTGGCTGATGGAGATGATCAACAAATCGGATGACGAAGAGCCGGCCAGACTCGTATGCGACTTACTGGCTGATCTGGATTACGAAGAATGGCTCAAGGATACTTGCAACGATTTCAAAATCGCGCAACGGCGCATGGAAAACGTGCTGGAACTGGTGGCCTGGATCCAGCGGCTGGCGCGACAGGAAGAAGAAAAAACACTCAGCGACCTGGTTACTCTGCTTACCCTCTCGGGCATCCTGGACAAAGATGGAGAGGAAAATCCCGGTGATTACGTGTCGCTCATGACGGTGCACGCCGCCAAGGGGCTCGAATATCCGCACGTGTTTCTGATCGGCATGGAAGAAGGTCTGCTGCCGCCTCTCCAGAGTCAGGAGGAATCTGCAATCGCGGAAGAACGAAGGATCGCCTACGTTGCCATGACGCGCGCGCGCCAGACGTTAACATTCTCCTTTGCCGACCGTCGCAAGCGCGGCGGCGAGGTGATCAATGGCATGCCAAGCCGTTTCCTCCAGGAATTGCCCCCGGACGATCTGAAGTGGGAGGAGCCTGACCGGGAACCGGACCCCCATGCGATGCTCGGCCGCGCTGACGTCTACCTCGCCAATTTGCGGAATATGCAGGGCAATAGCCAGTAGCGAGCCTCGTTCATTTCTGGCAGGAGATTTCGTTCTCCGCGTCATCCCGGTTGCGCCGGTAGAAAACCCGACCCCGATTCGCTATCCTCTTGGGAACTGAAATTTCAGGCGGCTCCTTTCAGGAAGAGAGGCCAAGAGGCAGGATGCCTTCTTCTGAAGACGGACACCATGAGCAAACGGAAAAAAGAAAGGGCTCTGCAGCGCGAACTGGCACAGGATTTTTCAGGGGTAAACCTGTCGTCGGATGGCTTTCACACGTTTTACACAAAATTCATCAATCTTCGCTTTCCGGTAAAGATTGAGTACATCCTGGAATTGCGCTATCTCATCAACCATACCGTCGACCGCTATAAAGAGCCGGTGTCCACGCCAAATTACCGTCAGTTTCGTGAAAGCCTTCGGTCGGCACTCGATTCATTCGGCATCGAGAATCAGCGCCACAGCGAGCGAATGATCAAGGTCCTGAGCATGTTCCGCGACATTCATTACACGCACTCTATCGCCTCACGTGACGCGGAACGCCGGGTACGTGATGCGATGGATCAAAATCGTGACAATTACGCGAAAGCAGTCCGCAACGGGCTTTTCTTCATCTTCGCCGGTGTCAGTTTCATTGTCCTCTGGCTTGCTCTGCCGGGCGCTCATCTGGCCATCAAACTGCTGCCGGCGTTACTCGCCTGGCTTGCCCTGGCCCAATTCCACAAGCTGCCGGAGCTGGACAAGGTGCATGAAAAGCTGACGCTCGAAGTAAACGACGTGCTACGCCGTCGCGTCGATTCCCTCAACTGGAAGACTCTGATTCACAAGCTCGCTCTCGTCCTTGGCTACAAACGTGTGCCGGGGGTGGAAGTGTTTCATGTGGATATTGATCAGGAGCAGATAAACAGGTCGGCCTATCATTGAGGAAATGTTACGCGCACCACGTGCGTCAACTCGACTTTTCTTCTTCTCGACTTTTCTTCTTTTAGGAAGAAATTCTTTACCCCCTCGGATGATGCTGTTCGTGCAGCGATTTCAAACGTGCCTGCGCGACATGGGTGTAAATCTGCGTGGTAGAGAGATCGGCGTGGCCGAGAAGCATTTGCACAACTCTTAAGTCGGCGCCGTGGTTAAGCAAATGCGTGGCGAAGGCGTGGCGCAGGCTGTGGGGGGACAGCTTTGTCTGGATGCCGGACTTATTGGTATGAGACTTGAGGTTGTGCCAGAAGGCCTGACGCGTCATAGGACCCCCGCGGGCGGTAGCAAACAGTGCATCGGTTGAGCGGCGGCGTACCAGATATGGCCGGCCTTCAGAAAGATAGCGGCTGATCCACTCGATCGCTTCTTCACCCAGCGGCACCAGCCGTTCCTTGTCGCCCTTGCCGATAACGCGAACCACACCCTGAGTGAGGCTCACCTGCGACAGCGTCAGCCCCACCAGTTCCGACACGCGCAGGCCAGTGGCATAGAGCGCCTCCAACATGGCGCGGTCGCGCAGACCGAGCGGTTTCGTGACATCCGGCGATTCCAGCAGTTTTTCCACTTGCTCTTCCGTCAGCGACTTGGGCAAAGGACGGCCGAGCTTGGGCGAATCGATCAGGGCGGTGGGATCGGTTTTTATTTTTTCCTCACGCACGAGGTAGCCGTAAAACCGCCGCAGGCTGGACAGCAAGCGTGCCGTGGTGCGCGGACGCGCGCCCTGGCGCACACTGTTCGAAAGATATTCCAGAAGATCCGCGCGCGTCGCAGAATCTAGCGCGATACCGCGTTGGGTAACCCAGCGATCCAGCCCTTCCAGATCGCGCCGGTAGGCTTCGAGCGTGTTGGCGCTCAGGCCTTCCTGCAACCACAGGGCATCGCAAAAGCGTTCGATGAGGTCCTTATTGTCCTCGCTCATGCTCCAACAGCCATTGCTTGCGGTTCAGCGACAGGCCCGAACGTTTCCCCATGAAACCGCCGAGGCCGTTCGCGGCCACCACGCGATGACAGGGAACGACGATGGGAACGGGATTGGCGCGGCAGGCATTGCCCACGGCGCGCGCTGAGGTGTTAAGCCGGTGTGCGAGGTTGCCGTAACTGAGCGTCCGACCCACTGGGATGCGCCTCAGCGCGCGCCACACTTTGTTCTGGAATGGTGTGCCCGCAAGCTTGACTGGCAGATGAAAGGAGTGTTGCGGGTTGGTGAAATAGGAACGCAGTTGCCGACAGGCACGGCGGGCCATGTCCGATTGCGGGGCATGCAGGGCGGCGGACTTGCCTAGAAAATTCATGTCCACGAGTGCGCCATCCCGCACCACGATTCCAACCCGTCCGACGGGCGTTGTTACCACGGCGTCGTATTTCCTGGTTTTGGATACTTTCCGGCTCCGCATGGTGTCATTATCCATGGACCGGATAGACGTTGCCAGCCAAAAAAAGGCCGGTGCCTCACGACACCCGCCTTTATTCTGACAGTGAAAAACCGGATCAGACTTTTTCGCGAATACGAGCCGCTTTGCCGGCCAGGTCACGAAGATAATAAAGCTTCGCGCGGCGCACATCGCCCTTGCGCTTGACCTCGATCTTGGCGATGGCCGAGCTGTACAGCGGGAACACGCGCTCCACGCCTTCACCATACGAATTCTTGCGCACTGTGAACGAGGAATTGTAACCGCTGTTGCGACGCGCGATAACCATGCCTTCAAAGGCCTGGAGGCGCTCACGCTCGCCTTCCTTCACTTTCACATGGACGGCCACCGTGTCACCCGGGGCGAATTTAGGCACTTTCTTGTCTGCCATCATCCGTGTTTCCAGTTCCTGCATTATCTTGCTCATTTCTCGACTCCTGACTCTTTCTTTAGATATTCCTGCTTTAGATATTCCTGCCGGAATTCTTCCAGCAGCTGTTTCTGCTCGCCGTTCAGCAACAACTTTTCCAGCAAATCCGGACGCAACAACCACGTCCGCCCCAGAGACCGCTTGAGCCGCCAGCGGCGGATCTTTTCATGGTCACCCGACAGCAACACTTCCGGCACTTTCCGACCGGCATAAACTTCCGGTCGAGTGTAGTGCTCACAATCCAGCAGGCCTTCCACGAAGGAGTCCTGCTGCGCTGAATCCTCATCGCCCAGAACGCCGGGTAGCTGGCGCGTCACGGCGTCGATCAGTACCATCGCCGCCAGCTCGCCACCGGAGAGGACGTAGTCGCCGATCGACCATTCCTCGTCCACTTCTGTCTCGAGCAGACGCTCGTCTATGCCTTCGTAACGCCCGGCAAGCAGGATCATCCCTTCCCGCTTCGACAATTCGAGCACGCCGGCATGATCCAGCCGTCGGCCCTGCGGCGACAGGTAAATCACCTTCGCCTGATTATCCTGTTCCAGTCTGGCCGCCTGGATTGCGCGTGCCAGCGGCTCGATCAGCATCAACATGCCCGGGCCGCCACCATAAGGCCGGTCGTCCACGGTGCGGTGCCGGTCTTCGGTGTAATCCCGCGGGTTCCACATCCTCAGCCGGAGCAATCCGCTCTTGACCGCCCGCCCGGTGATCCCGTGAGCACTCACGGCCTCGAACATGGGCGGAAACAGACTTATTACATCAATACGCATGGGCTAGAAGTCCGCGTCCCATTCCACCCGGATTCTTCCCGCTTCCAGGTCGACTTCGCGGATGACATTCGACGTTACCGGCAACCAGCGCTCCTTGCCGTTACGCACCACCAGCACGTCGTTGGCGCCGGTCTCGAGCAGGTGGTCCACCCTTCCGAGATGTTGCCCCGCGAGATTGACGACTTCCAACCCCACAAGTTGCGCCCAGTAATACTCGCTCTTGGACAGCGGCGGCAACTGCGAAAATCTTACGGCGATGTCTGCGCCGATCAATTGGCTCGCCTGATTGCGGTCATCTACGCCCGCGAGCTTCACCACCACACCCTTGCCCTGTGTTCGCCCTTCCTCGACTTTGAATTCGCGCCATTCTCCGCGGGTTTCCACAAGCCAGGGCGAAAATTCGACGATCGCTTCGCGTGGCCGAGCATGTGAGAAAATCTTGACCCAGCCCTGTATGCCAAAGAGGCCTGTGATCCGGCCGAAATGCACCAAGCCGTCAGGGCGTGACGGATTGGACATGACGAGTCAGGATTTTGTAGCCCGCTTCAGCAATTCCGCCACGCGGTCCGACGGCTTGGCGCCTTTGCTCAACCAGTACTGCACGCGTTCCAAGTTCACCTGCAGCTTGGTTTCCTTTTCGGTCGCCAGCGGATTGTAAAATCCG